>CALDDQ010000011.1 GCA_937936785.1 uncultured Endomicrobiia bacterium | reverse complement strand
ATAAAAGAGTTGATAAAATCTGTTCCAGAACAAATTTTAAAGTTGTATATATCACAGGAAACATATGGTAATGATATTAAAGAAATAATTTCTCTTGCTAGAAATAATGGTGTAGGATTTTTAACTGTTCCGAAAAAAAAGTTGATGGAAACTTATAATAAAGGCTATAGCGGTATTTTGGCTGTGGTTTCTGTTGTAGAATATGCTACTTTGGAAGAAATTTTGCATCTAGGGAAAAATAAAAGTTTAACAATTATTGTTTTGGACGAAATAATGGATCCGCAGAATTTTGGTGCTATTTTAAGAACAGCAGCAGCATTTGATATAGATGCAGTTGTTATTCAACAATGGAATCAAGTTCAAGTCACTCAAACAGTTATGGATGTATCTCGTGGTGCGGTAAGAATTGTTCCTATAGTGCGTGAAAAAAATGTTTACAACACAATAAAAAGATTAAAAAAAGAAAATTTTTGGATTTATGGAACAACAGTTTCAATTACAGATGATAGAAACAAAGTTAATATAGCAAATTTGCCCAAAGATAATATTGCAGTTGTAATGGGAAATGAACATAAAGGTATTAGAAAAAATATTATTGATGAATGTGATGGATTTATAACTATAACACATTCAAACAAAATAGATTCGTTAAATGTAAGTGTTGCTTGTGGAATAATTTTATATGAGATATATAAACAAAAACAACTAAAGTATGTTTCTGGCTAATTGCTAAACCTATATTTTTTATTAGTTCATTATTAAAATGAACTACTCTTGTCACAAATTATATGTATTTTATTTTTTAGGATAGATTTTGTTTCTATTCTTGTAAAAATTTTTATATTTATAATTTTAAATGTGAAAAACCTGGTAGAAAAAAATATTTTAAAACTATTGACATTTGTGTTGATAAATATTATATAGTGTTACTTTTATAAAAATTAGTGTTACTAAAAAAAATTAAAAAGGAGGAGTAGTAATGATGAAAAGAAAAGAATACTTAAAATATTTAAATATTATTTTTATTATATTATTTTCCTATAACATTTTTTCGCAGCAAGACATATATCTTTCAGCAGAACGAAAATCTTCTCTAACAAGACGTGTCTATGAACAAACAAAATTTTTACCCTGGAGTATATCTATAGTTAGCAGAGAAGATATTGATATAACAAATTCAAACCAAACAACGGATATATTAAATCAGTTACCTGGTTTATTTATAACACGTACAAGCGCCTTTGGTAGAGCCGATGTTAATATTAGAGGTATTGGAGACCAGGGCCGGCAAATAGGTGTATTCATAGATGGAAGACCGGACAAGATGTCAATATTTAGTTGTTCTGTTACCCACACATTACCTTTAAACAATGTAGAAAGAATAGAAGTAATAAGAGGACCTGAATCAGTAATATATGGTCAGGAAGCGTTTGGTGGTGCGATAAATATTATTACAAGAAGAGCAAGAAAAAAGTTAGAAGGAAGTTTATTTTTATCTGCAGGAAGTTTTAACACTTCAAATTCGAGGTTACAGTTTGGTAGTAAGCAAGAACTGGTAGATTTTTTTATAAGTTATGATCAGAAAAATACAGATGGTCATACTATTAATTCTGAATATAATTCAAAAGATTTTACAGGGCAGGTAGGATATTCTTTAGGACAAAATTCAGATATATTTTTTAGTGGGAAAATATTTTCAGGCAAAAAGAATGAACCATCTCCTTCCCCATCTGGGACATGGAACAATTATGAACGAGGATCGTGGGATGTAACATATAGAAATTTATGGTTTGAATTATTAAATAGTACAATAAAACTTTACCGTTCTTTTGGTGAACACAAATTTTCTGATGGTTGGCATTCTAAAGATTATACTGATGGACTTATGGTTTATGGAAATACAGTAATTTCTTCAGTAAATGAAATAAGTTTTGGTATGGATTATCGGCTACAAGTTGGAGAGATACTCAATACAATGCCAATAAGATTTGTTGGTAAATATAATAAGTATGAATATGGGCTATATATAGATGACAAACATACATTTTTTAAAAAGTTAACATTAAATGCTGGAATTAGATATAATTATGATGAATATGCAAAAGAATCATTAACACCACGTGCTGGAGTAGTTTATAATTTTTCAGATAACACAATATTAAGAGGACTTTGGAGTCAAGGATTTCGTGCTCCACATATAAACGATTTATTTTTGTGGTCTGGGAATAAAGATTTGAAACCAGAGAAGGTTATAAATACGGAATTTGGTATAAGACAAAAAGTAATATCTAAAATTTTTGTAGATATTAGTGGTTTTGCTATGAATGGTAATGATTTAATTGAAGTGGTTGCTGGAAAGAAACAAAACATTGGTAAGTTTGAATTTAAAGGTATAGAAAGTATTATAAGTGGTATGTTAACAGAAAGTTTAAGTTTTCAGACAAACTATACTTATTTTGATCCTGGGACAAAGACTCGTGGTAGACCAGGAGATAAAATAGTTTGTTCATTGAAATATTCTAAGAAAGGTTTTGATAGTTTAATTTCTTCAGAATATGTTGGTAGATATTATGCCGATAATAGTTCTACAAAAAAAATTGATGATTATTTGGTTATAAACACAAAGGTTAATTACGAAATCATAAGCGGACTAAATTTATTTTTTGCTGTTGACAATGTTACTGACATTGAATATAAAATATATAACAGTGGTTTATACACAATGCCAAGAAGAAGTTTTTCTTTAGGGGTAAATTATAGATTATAAGAATGATGATTATTAAAACAATAAGATATATAATTTTTTTATTTTTTGTTAGTGTTATCTATGCAAATGATGGTACAAAAAATAAGATTAATGTCGTGTGTTCTACAACATTAATTAGTTCTATATTAGAACAGATAGGTAAAGATAAAGTTAACACAATTACAATAATTCCTGGTGGTGTTTGTCCTGGACATTTTGATTTACCTATTGGTATTATTACAGATTTGTATAATTCAAAAATATTTTTCTATCATGGTTGGGAAAAATGGTTAGATAAGATTTTTTCTAAACAATATATAAATATACGAATGATAAAACTATCCATTTCTGGAAACTGGATGATTCCTGACATAAACAAGAAAGCTGCAATAGAGATAAAAAATTATCTTTGTGAGATTGATGTGGAAAATATAAAATATTATGAAAAAAATTTAGATGATTATGTTAAAAAATTAGATGAAATTTCAGAAAATATAAAAAAAGATTTTGTTAAAAATTCTGGCAAAAAAGTTATAAGTTCGGTTATGCAGAAAGAATTTTTGGAATGGTTAGGGTTAGATGTGTTAATGACTTATGGAAGGACTGAGGAACTTAATGTTAAAAAAATAAAAACTTTAGTTGAGGTTGCAAAGAAACACAATGTTAAAGTTTTTGTTGACAATCTACAGAGTGGGGCAAATACAGCAAAAAATATAGCTAAAGATATTAAAGCAAGACATATATTTTTAAGTAACTTTCCTGATAGAACATATTTTGCGACTTTAGAAGAAAATATAAAAAAACTCAAAGAAGTTTTAGAATAACTATATGCCTTCTGCAATAGAGATAAAAGGTCTAACATTTAACTATAACAAAAAGAATTTGTTAAAAAATATAAATTTAAATATTAACGAGGGAGAATTTTATTCTATAATAGGTCCTAATGGAGCAGGTAAAACTACTTTGTTAAGATTAATATTAGGGCTGATTAAAGTTTCTAAAGGAACAATAAAAGTTTTTGGACAAGAAGTTAACAAAAATAACATTTTTAAAATTAGAAGAGTAATAGGTTATGTGCCACAATATGTTAGCATAGATAAAAAGTTTCCTACTACAGTTAAAGAAGTAATATCAATTGGCAGAATTTCGTTAAAGAACACATTTGAAAGATGGATGAAAGAAGATGAAAATATTATAAACTATGTAATGAAGATGTTAAACATTGAAAATTTATCTACAAGATTAATAGGAGAGTTATCTGGTGGAGAATTACAAAAAGTTTTAATAGCATTATCATTATCTAAAAAACCTAAGATTTTATTATTAGATGAACCTACATCGAATCTTGATCCAAAATCACAGAATGAGATATTAGATATAATAGAAAGTATATATAGTGTTAAAAATATCACAACTATTTTTGTAACTCATCTTTTAAGCCATATTCCTTTAAGTTGTAGAAAAATTGCTTTATTGAAAGAAGCAGAAATATTTTATGACGGTTTTATAGAAGATAGTATTGGTTTACTACCTAAATTATATGATTATCCAGTAGATATAAACATAATAAAAGGTAAAATACATATCCATGTTGGAAAAGAAAAAATTCATTTATAATGACAAATATATTAGATATATTTAAATACGAATTTATTTTGCGGGCAATAATATCGTCAATATTTTGTGGTATTTGTTGTGGTATAATAGGTAGCTGGATAGTTTTGTTAAATATACCTTTTATAGGTATTGCTATTTCACATGCTGCGTTTGCTGGTTCTATTTTAGGAATATTATTGGGTATAAATCCCTTATTTACAGCGGCAATATTTTGTTTGTTAACATCTTTTATTATAGGTCCTTTAACATTAAAAATAAATTTAAGTCCAAATCTATCAATGAGCATAATTTTTTCAGTTTTTTTAGGATTAGCATTTATTTTTCTAAGTTTAATAAAAAATAATAAGTCAGAAGTTTTTAATTTTTTTTGGGGAAATATATTAACTTTATCTTGGGAGATGGTTTGGATAATGTTTATTTTAACTATTATTTTAATATTATTTGTTATAGTTTATAATAGAAAAATATTTATTATTTTGTTTAGTAACGAAATTGCACAATCAGTAGGAATAAAATATAAAGCGATGTTTTATTTTATATTAGGTTTATGTGGAATAGTTGTAACATTAAATTTAAACACTATTGGTGGATTATTAATTTTTAGTTTAATAGTAACTACACCATTGTCTGCATACCAGTTAGCACGTAGTGTTAGAGAGATGTATTTTTTGTCTTCAATGTTTGGAATAATTTCTTGTGTTTTAGGATTAGTGGTTTCATATTATTTAAATTTACCTTCTGGATCAACTATTGTATTATTTTCAATTTTTATATTAGTTATTTGTAGATTATTATCTTTTAAACAAGGAGAAAAAGTTTTGTGAACAAAAAAATGTTTTTTGATGAACAAGCCAAAAACTGGGACAATTTTATTGGGAAAGATTTGTTAAGAAAAATAAAATATAAGATATTGCCAAAACTAAAAATAAAAAATTTAGATAAAGTTATAGATATAGGTTGTGGGACAGGGATAATGTTACCATTTTTATTAGAAAAATTAGGATGTGAAGGTAAGTTAGTAGCTTTAGATTATTCAAAAAAGATGTTAGAAATTGCAAAAAAGAAGTTTGGAAAAAAATGTGATTATATTTGTTGTGATGCACACAATATAAAACTTGATGGAGAGATGTTTGATGTTGCAATATGTTTTAATGTATTTCCACATTTTGATAACAAAAATAAAGTTGTAGAAGAAATATTTAGGATTTTAAAGCCAGAAGGAAAATTTTATATTGCACATTCAGATTCTATAAAAAATATTATGAAGTTGCATAAGAAAACACATAAAGTTATTATGAACGATAAAATGTTGACTGATGAGAAAATAAAATGTATATGTAAAAAAGCAGGGTTTAAAAATATAAAAATTGCAAATAATAGAGATTATTATTTATTAAGTGCGACAAAAAGGTAAGGTTTTTATAATTTATTTTGAACTATTATGAAACGTTTTGGTGTGTCATTAGAAGATAAAGTACTATTTAGTTTTGATAAATATGTTAAAGATAAAGGTTTTAGTAGTAGATCGCAAGCGATTGCTGATTTAATTAAGAACGAACTTGTGAAAGAACAATGGACAAAGAATGAAACTGTTGCAGGTGCGGTCTTATTTGTTTATGATCATCACAAAAGAGATATAGTTGATAAACTAACTTCTTTACAACATTGTTTTATAAAAATAATAATTTCTACTCAACATATTCATCTTGATCATAACAATTGTTTAGAGATAATTGCAGTTCGTGGAAAAGCAGTTGATGTAAAAAAATTAACTGAAAGAATAAAGATTGTAAAAGGTATTAAGCATATAAGTTTAAGTATGTCAACAATAGGAAAATCTATTAAATAAACACTTTTCAAAACTATTTAGAATTTTTAATACAAACCATAAAAGAATCTTGCTAATTTAACATTATTTTTATATATAAGTAAAACTTTAGGCAAAATCGTGAACTTAAATTTCTGTTCAAAAACATTAAAAGAAAAAGTAAAGTTTTGTGGTAATGGATTGCACACAGGGCAATATTGCGAGGTTGTCCTTGAACCTGCGAAAGAAGGAACAGGTATAAATTTTTTTGTTGATGGACAAAAAATTTATTCTTGTATAGAAAATGTTTTGTCTACACAAAACTGTACAGTTATAGGGTCTGGGAAAACCAAAATTTTTACAGTAGAACATTTATTATCTGCAATTTATGGAACAGAAATAACAGATTTAAATATATATGTTTATGGAATAGAAATACCAGTGTTAGATGGTAGTTCAAAAGAATTTGTATTAAGATTTTATGATGTAGGGTTTGAAATTTTAAATTTAAAAAGAAGTAAGACGATAATAGACAAAGAAATCGATTTTGAGATAAAAACTACAAAGTATAAAGTTTCACCTTATGAAAATTTTAGAATATATTGTGAAGTAGAATACAAAATAATAGGTAAACAAAGTTTAGAGTTAAATATTTCATCAGAAACATATAAAGATGAGATTTCATATGCAAAAACATTTTGTTTTTTCTCTGACATTGAGAAAATAAAATCATTAGGTTTAGGCAAAGGAGGGTCATTGGAAAATGTTTTAGTAATTGGTGATGCAGGTGTAATAAATGAAAACAGAATGTATTATAAAGATGAATTTGTTCGTCATAAAATTTTAGATTTTTTAGGAGATTTTTCTTTGTTAAATAAATATTTTTGTTGCAAGATACATGTTTCTAATCCAAATCATTATGCAAACTATGAATTTGTTAGATATTTAAAAAATAAAATATAAGAATAATGAAAAATTTTTTACAAAAGGAGAAAAACATATGAGCGATATTAGAGAAATTACTATAGTTGACGGAAAGTTAACATTGGATAAAGAAGAGATCAAAAAAGTTATTCCACATAGAGAACCTTTTCTTTTAATAGATAAAGTTGTTATCACAGAAGAAGAAAAAAGTGCAGTAGGATATAAAAATGTTACTGGAGAAGAAGATTTTTTTAAAGGACATTTTCCTGACAATCCTATTATGCCAGGTGTGTTAGTTGTAGAAGCAATGGCGCAAACTGCTTGTGTGTTATACTTATTTAGACCTGATTTAAGAGGAAAATTTGCATATTTTATGAGTATTGACAAGACAAAATTTAGGAAACCTGTTTTACCGGGGAATATATTAGAGTTAAGAGTTGAAGTTTTGAAAGCAAGAGAACGTGCAGGTAAAGTTCGTGGAGTGGCATATGTTAATGGCGAAGTTGTAACAGAGTCAGAATTTATGTTTGTTTTAGTAGATAGAAAAGATGAAAAGGAAGTGGTAAAGAAAGAACACAAGTTAGAGCTTGATACAACATCAAACATTCATCCAACATCAATAATTCATCCAACAGCACAGATTCATCCTTCAGTAATAATTGGACCGTATACAGTAATAGGACAGGATGTTGTATTGGAAGAAAATGTTAAAATTGGAAGTTATTGTAATATAGAGTTTTCTGTCATAAAAAAGAATACACGGATTTTTAATAATGCATGTATAGGTTTATTACCACAGGATATTAGATATAGAGGTGAAAAAGCACAGGTTATAATAGGTGAAAATTGTATAATAAGAGAATTTGTAACAATTCATAGGGGAACAGTTACTAAACTTACTTCTGTAGGTAAAAATTGTTATTTAATGGCATATGCACATATAGCACATGATTGTAAGGTAGGAAATGAAGTTACAATAACAAATTGCGGTACTTTAGCAGGACATGTAGTTGTAGAAGACGGAGTAAATATTGGTGGTTTAGTTGCAATACATCAATATTCAAGAATTGGTAAGTTGTCAATGTTAGGTGGTGGAGCAATGGTTTCAAAAGATGTTCCACCATTTGTTATGGTAGTAGGAGACAGAGCAGAATTACGTGGAGTTAATATTGTAGGTATGAGAAGGAAAGGTTTTAGCAGAGATAAAATTAAAGAAATAAAATCTGCATATAAAAAATTATTTAGATCAAAGATGCCAATTTCTGAAGCAATTGCAAAAATTAAACAAGAGAAAGATCTTTCTGAAGAAATTAAGTATATGTTAAATTTTATTGAAAACTCGAAACGTGGAATATGTCGTTTAGCTAGGTCAAGATACAAATTTTAAAATTTATGAATGAATTAAATTATAACGAGCAGTTAGGTCTAATAGCGGGGTTTGGTTTACTACCAATTATTTTTGCAAAAGAAGTTAAGAACATAGATTTATATGTTGCAGGATTTAAAAAAATTACACCTAAAATATTAGTTAAGTATTCAAGAAAAACAAATTTTTTTGAGTTGGGACAGTTACAAGATATTATAAATTTTTTTAAAACCAATTTTGTAAAAAAAATTATTTTATTAGGATATGTCCCACATCAGATTTTGACTACTAATCAGTATAACCTTGACATAGCAGCTCTAGAGATGTTTTACAGAATGAAAAACAACACTGCAATGACTATTTTTAATGAATTAGAGAAAAAATTTTTATCTGAGAATATTTATATTGAATCTATTGAAAAATATTTGCCTAATATGTTTGTAACGGAAGGATCTGTTACAAATGAAGAATTAGAAAAAGACGAATTTGAAAATATAGAGTTTGGATATAAAATTGCAAAAGAAGTATCTAAACTTGACATAGGATTAACTGTGGTGGTAAAAAATAAAATTGTTGTTGCTGTAGAATCTTTAGAAGGGACAGATAGATGTATTTTAAGAAGTCAGAAGTTAGCCGGAAATGGATGTATAGTGATAAAAGTTGCAAGACCAAATCAGGATATGCGTTTTGATCTTCCAGTGATAGGACCTAAGACAGTGAAAGTATTAAAAAAGGCTAAAGTTAGAGTTCTTGCTGTGGAAAAAAATAAAACGTTAATAATTGAAAAAGAAAAGGTAATAAAACAACTTAACAATTTAGGAATAAAATTGTATGGCATATAACAATCCAAAACTTAATATAGCAGTTATTGGTGTTGGTAATTTGGGACAACATCATGCAAGAATATATACCACAATGACAGAGTTTGTTAATTCTGTATATGTGGTAGATATAGATAAAAGTAAATTAGACAGAATAAGTAAAAGTTATAATGTTATTACAAGTTCAAATTATAAAGAAATTTTAGACAAGGTAGATGCAGTGAGTTTAGTTGTTCCGACACAACTTCATTACCAAATTGGGAAAGAAATTTTGTTATCAAAAAAACATTTGTTGATAGAAAAGCCAATAACTACAAATATTGATGAAGCAGAAGAATTAATTTCAATTGCAAAAAAAAGTAATTTAATTTTACAAGTCGGACATGTAGAACGATTTAATCCTGTAGTAGGTGCAGTTAAACAATATATAAATAATCCAAAATTTATAGAATCTATGCGATTAGGACCGTTTGATCCACGAGTAGCAGATGTTGGTGTGGTTTTAGATTTAATGATACATGATATTGATATTGTATTATCATTAGTAAATTCAAAATTAAAAGATGTAGAATCTTATGGTGCAAAAGTTTTTACAAAAAATGAAGACATTGTAAAAGCAAGATTAAGATTTAATAATGAATGTATTTGTGACTTAACGGCATCAAGAATTTCTTTTGGTAAATATAGAATGATGCGCATTTTTCAACAAGATAGTTATATCTCAATAGATTTTATGAGACAAAAATGTAAAATATATAGAAAAACTAAATCTGTAGTAGTATCTCCTTCACAAATAGATATTATTAAACCAAAAATTGTTAAAGATGAACCATTAAAATTAGAGTTGTTACATTTTGTAGAATCTGTTATAAAAAATCGTCAACCTACTATTACAGCAGAACATGCCCGAGATGCATTAAACATTGCTTTGGATATATTGATAAAATTAAGATTAAAATGAAAAAAATTTTATTTTCTTGTGGGGATCGTTCTGCGGACAAGTATTTATCAGAGTTGTTAAAATCAATAAATAGATTGTCAAGTGAAATAGATACAATAGTTTTAGGTGGAGAATTATCAAAACAACAGTGTAAAAATTTTTTTGAAGATTTAGTTGGTTATGATGCACACGGTTTTTTTGCTCCAATAATTTTAATCCCAAAATTTTTAAAGTTAGTATCTAAAATTAAAAAATTATTTTTATCAAAAATAGATTTAGTTGTTTTATTGGATTATTATGGTTTTAATATAAGATTAGCAAAATTAGCTAAAAGATATGGTATTTCGGTAATATATTATATTACACCACAGATTTGGGCTACTAGAAAGTATAGATTAAAAAAAATTAAAAAATATGCGGATTTTGTGATAAACATATATCCTTTTGAACAACAAATTTACAGAGAAAATGGTATTGAAACAGAATATTATGGTCATCCAATAATGGATATTTTAGATTTTAACATTAAGAAAAAAGAAAACATGATTGGGATATTTCCTGGTAGTAGAAAACAGGTTATTAAATGGAATTTACCTTTAATGTTAAAAGTTGTAGAATATATAAGTAAAAATTATTTTTGTGATAGATATGATTTTGTCGTTTTTGGATTTGAAAAATATAATAATTTGTATAAAAAATTTTTAAAAAAATATAATTTAAAAAATATTAAATTGTGTTACAATAACGAATATCGCAAAAAAATTATTTTTGCAATTTCTGTTAGTGGCACAATAGTTTTAGAGAATTTACTATATGAAATTCCCATGGTAATAGTGTACAAATTGCCTATTTTGATGTATTGGTTGATAAAAAAAATAATTTTAGTTAAATATATTTCTTTGCCGAATATAATTTTAAACAGGGGAGTAATTAAAGAATTTATTCAGGATAATATAAACTATAAGATAATTGCAGATTATATAATAAATATTATACACAACAAAGAGGAAAAAAATAAATTAATAGATGAGTATCACAAGATAAAAAATATTTTATTGAACAATAGTGATGAAAAAGTTTCAGAAAAAGTTGCAAAGAAGATTATAGAATATGCCTATGAAACAAATTAAAAAGTTGTTAAAATATATAGAACCATATAAAAAACAAATTTTTGTTTCAATTTTTTGTATGTTAAATGTTGCAATACTTACAGCGTTTAGTCGTTGGCTTTTAAAACCTGTAATTGACGAAATCTTTTATTCTAAAAACATAAAACTTTTATCATTAATAGTTTTTGCTATTCCAGCGGTATACTTACTAAATGGGATTTTTATTTATTTTAAGAATTATATTACAATTTATGTGGCAAACAATATAGTGAAAACTTTAAGGGAAGAAACTTATCAGCATTTACAAAAAATTTCTATTGATTATTTTATTACAAAATCTTCAACAGGAAAAACAATATCAAAACTTACTAATGATTTAAATAACATTTTTTTAATGTTATCAAAAATTCCTTCAGTTTTAGTGACAGATCTAATTACTATAGTAGGTTTGATATTTATCTTGTTTTATCTTTCCGTAAAGTTTGCATTATTAAGTTTAATAGTTTTACCAATAGCATTGTTGCCAATATATATTTTTTCAAAAAAGTTAAGGCATTATTCTCGTAAAACACAGTCAGAGATAGGAAACCTTTACAAAAACATACAAGAAAGTATTTCTGCAATAGGTCTTACTAAAGCTTTTAGTCAGGAGAAACGTGAAATAAATAATTTCAATATAACAAATACTAAAGTTTATAATGCAATATTAAAATTTTCTAGAACGGAACTTTTAAGTTCTCCGATAATGGAATTTATAGGTGCTTTAGGAGTAGGATTAGTATTATTTTTAGGAGGAATGGATGTTATAAATGGTAAGTGGACACCAGGAGGATTTTTTGCTTTTCTTGCAGCTGTGTTATCTTTTTATCAACCGATAAAACGTTTTGCAGAAGCAAATCCGTTATTTCAGCAAGGGATAGTTTCTTTAGAACGTGTTTTTGGTATTATGGAACAAGAAAGTTCTGTGATAGAAGTTGAAACCCCTCTTGAGGCACAGTTTTCAAAATTAATAAAATTTGATAATGTAACGTTTTCCTATAATAAAGATAATAGAAGAAAAAATATTATTAAAAATATTAATTTAGAGATACCTTTTGGTAAAAAAATTGCTCTTGTAGGACCATCAGGTGCAGGTAAAAGTACAATTTTAAACTTGTTAATGAGATTTTATGATATTGATGATGGTAATATATTTATAGATGGTAAAAACATTAAACAATTTTCATTAAATTCTTTAAGGAAACTGTTTGGTGTGGTAACTCAAGAAACATTTTTATTCAATGAAACTATAAAATATAATATAACTTATGGTAGAGAAAATGTTACAGAGGAAGAAATTATTAATGCGACAAAGATGGCTTATATATTTGATATGATAGACAACTTACCACAAAAATTTGATACAATTGTAGGTGAGCGAGGATATACTTTAAGTGGTGGTGAAAGACAAAGGATTGCAATTGCGCGTGCTATATTAAAAAATCCACAGATATTTATTTTTGACGAACCTACTTCTGCACTTGATGCAGAATCTGAATCTATAGTTATGAAAGCTATATACAATATTGTAAAATATAAAACAGTTTTATTAATAACACACAGACTAAATCTGGTGTCAAATTTTGATTACATATATGTATTTTCAGATGGTGAAATAATAGAGCAGGGACAACATCAACAACTTTTAAAAGAAGGAAAGTTTTATGCTTCATTAGTTAGTTTACAACAAATAAACAATATTTAAGTCTTGATTTATAAGTGTATAATTTGTATTTACTAGAATAAATAGTTTTATAAGGAGAACAAATTTTATGGCAAGGGAATGTTTAATTTGTGAAAAAGGACCATCAGCAGGAAAAAATGTTTCACACTCAAGAAAAACTACTGTAAGAAGATTTTTACCAAATGTTCAGAAAAAAAAATTTGTTTTCAAAGGTAAAAGTTTTTTTGGTTATATATGTACAAAATGTATTAAGCGGTATAAAACAGAAATTGTGTATAAATAATTTTTTATTGATAATATTGACATAACTGAAATAAAAATTATATAATAAAACCAGTTCTTTTTTAATTTGATACAACTTGGTGAAGGAAATATCCGTGAGATTCGGATTGTTCCGATTAAGGAAATCGGAATCCTGATAAAAAATATCAGGGCTGCCCGCGCAACGGTAGTAAAGACAACATTTATCAGTAATTTAATTACTGACTAAACAACTAATAGTTGCTTCTTTTAGCCCGGTCTATCATCAAGTTTGGAAAGTACCTGCGAAGGGAAGGGAATAAAGTTAATTTTAAATTAATAAAGAGATATATTTATAGTAAATTAATAAGTTATAGTTAAAACACTATTCTTTATTTCTTCAATCCTTTCAAAGTACTTCAAAAAAGTAGTAATGTTCTTAATAATTTTAATTATGTTATAATTTAATTGCAGTGTAATTTAATTACATTATTTTACAACTTATGAAAAAACTATCTTTTTGCATTTATTATTTTTTAGTAATTTTGATATCAAGTAATATTTTATTTTCTCAACCTAAACGTATAATTTCATTAACACCTTCAATTACACAGGAATTATATTTCATAGGTTTAGAAAACAGTGTTGTTGGGATAACAAATTTTTGTAAAAAAGTTAACAGAAATCAACAAGTAGTGGGTACATATTTGCAACCTAATATAGAAAAAATTTTAAATCTTAAACCAGATATTATATTATTATCAAAAGAAGGCGTGTCAAAAGAAATTATAAATTTGTTTGATAGATTTAAGTTAAAATATATAGCATTAGAACCAATAAATAATTATTCAGAATTAAAAAATCAAGTAATTTTTATCTCAAAACTTTTTAATAAAGAAGATTTTGTGTTAAAAAAGATACAAGATTTGGAAACAAAAAATTTTTCTAATATAACAGAAAAAGAAAATTTTGTATTACCTAAAAAAGTTGTGTTTGTAATAGACAACGAACTATTAATTGTTGCTTCAACTACAAGTTATGTTGGTGAGATATTAAACTATGCTAAAGTTGAGAATATGGTTAAGACACATAAAAAATATCCTCAGTTAAGTGTTGAAGAGTTGACAAGATTAGATCCAGATATTTTATTTGTTTCTGATATGGGAATAAAAGAAAATCAGATAAAAAAGTATTTTAAAAAATTTTATTGGTTACAGGTAGTAAAAAATAATAGAGTAATAGTTGTAGATAGCAATATTTTTTGTCAACCGACAATAGAAAATTTTTGGTTTTCAGTAAAAAAGGTTAAAAGTTGGATAAAAAATTTTGATAATAATTAAAAAAAATAAGTGAAAAAAATATTTGTTTATATTTTGTTAATTTGTCTTTTGATTAATTTTGTTTTTTCGTTGATGTTTGGTGAAACTTTTCTTTCTGTTACTAAAATTATAGATTTAATATTTAAACCATATGAAAATAATACACAGTATATAATTTTATCACAAATTCGTTTTCCAAGAACTATTGCGACATATTTTGTAGGAGCTGGGTTAGCAATTGTTGGATGTGTGTTACAAAGTGTTTTTTTAAATCCGTTATGTGAAGGTTATACTATAGGGATATCTTCTGCAGCAGCGTTAGGCGTAATAGTGGGATTTATGTTAAACTTACCTTTGGGACGGTTTAATATGTCAGTTTTGGGTGTCTTATCTGCAATTGGATTTATTTATTTAATGAACAGTTTTATAAAAAGAACTATTGATATAGGATTTGTTTTATCAGGAGTTGTTTTGAACTTTCTATTTTCAAGTATAATAATTTTTTTAACATTATTTTTTGACCCGTACAGGTTAAATAGTACTTTGTTATGGCTTTTGGGAGGATTTTCTAATGTTGATAGTTTTAATGTATATATATCTGTTTTTATTATAGGTGTGTGTATAATTTTTATAATATTTTTTTCTGACAAACTAGATATTTTAATTTTAGGTAAAGAAAAGGCTGAATCATTAGGGGTAAATAGTGAAAAAACTAAAAAATGGTTAATATTTCTATCAGTGATAATTACTACATTTTGTGTTTCAGTTGCTGGAGTTATTGCTTTTGTGGGAATTATTGTGCCAAACATTGTTAAAAAGTTTGTAGGTTTAAAACATAAAGATTGTATTATATATTCAGGTTTAGTTGGAGCTTTGTTTATTTCTATATCAGACAATGTGGCAAAAAATATTTTATATCCTGTTGAAATTCCAATAGGTGTTTTAACCGGTATTTTAGGAAGTATAATTTTTGTTTTTTATTTACTTAGAGATGTAAAATAAATTTATATGAGTAATAATATTTTAGAAATAAAAGATTTAAATTTTGCTTACGATAAAAATAATACTATACTAAAAAACATAAATTTCAATCTTAAAAATGGGGAGTTTTTAGGTATAATTGGTCCAAATGGTGCAGGAAAAACTACTTTATTAAAAATTATAGATCGTATTTTGACACCATTTTCAGGAGAAATAATATTTAGTAATAAAAAAATTAAAGATTATGATATTTTAACTTTTGCGAAACGAGTTGCTTTTGCAACAAAAATTACAGATTATTCTACAAAATTTAAAGTAACAGAATTTTTATCGTTAGCAAGATATCCATTTCTAAAAATTGAAGATGAAAAGTATAGAATAGAGATATTAAAAACTGTTGCAGAACAGTTTGAAATAACCAATTTTTTAAACAAACATTTAAACGAACTTTCTTCTGGTGAATTACAAAGGGTCATTATTGCCCAGTGTATAATTCAAATAAAAGAATATACAAAAGTACAAAATTATAAAAATAAAACAAATGTTGCTGCTATTTCAAAATTACTTTTATTAGATGAACCTACATCACACCTTGATATTTCACATCAAGTAAAAATTTTAGATTTGATAAAAAAAGCTAATGTTGAAGATGAGATTTCCATAATATCGGTATTTCACGATTTAAACATGGCTATCGAGTATTGTGATAAAATTATGTTATTAAATAAAGGAAAGATAATAAAATTAGGTGATTGTAGAAATGTTATAGATTATAGAATATTAGAAGATGTTTATAATACGGAAGTTGTAGTTATTGAAAATCCAATTTCTAAAAAACCTTATGTATTTGCAGTGCCGTTTATGTGGAAGAAAGATAGTTATAAATAAAATAATTTTTATTAGTAAAATCTATGAAAGGATTAGTGCATGTATATACAGGTGATGGTAAAGGTAAAACGACTTCTGCAATAGGATTAACAATTCGTGCATTAGGACATAATAAAAAAGTTTGTTGTGTTATGTTTGGGAAGAAAAAAAATTTGTATGGAGAATATAAAGTATTAAAAAAAATGAATGTTACAATTTATAACTATGCATCACAATATCCATTTTTTGTAGAAAAGGTTAATAGAGATAAACTAAAGTTAGAATGTGTTAAGGGTATAAAAAAAATATTGAATTTATACAATGAAAAAATTGATATGATCGTTGCAGATGAAATTTTAGTTTGTGTCAGAGACAAGTTTTTATCAATAAAAGATTTAAAGGAGGTGATAGATAAAAAACCAAAAGGTATAGAACTTATTTTGACTGGGAGGTGCAATAAAAAAATACTTAATCAGATTAAAAATAAAGTTGATTACATATCTTTAATAAAAAAAATAAAACATCCTTATGACAGTCGTATAATAGCAAAAGAAGCAGTTGAGTATTAAAATAGTTAATAAAAAGTTAGGATCTAAAATTTAATTGTGGAGGAAATATATAATGAAAAAAATAATAAGCAAAATATTAGTAATAACATTAATTTCAACAACTATTTTTGCAGAAGATGACATTTTTTTGTCAGTGTTAAAAATTGGTTCATATAGCAAACCGACTCCTGCCAATGTTAAAATAATAACTAAATCTGAGTTAAAAAGTTATTCAGTAAACAATGTTGGTGAATTGTTAGAGAAAGTTGTATCGGTAGATGTAGGTAGGTTTGGAGAACTTGGCAGTGCAAAGACAGTTAGAATTCGTAATTCATCTTCGGAACAAGTTCTAATATTATTAAATAGTATTCCATTAAACAACATAGCAAAAAGTTCGTTAAATCTTAATAATATAAGTGTAGACAATATTGAGAGGATAGAGATTTTTTATGGTGCATCAGGAGCAGTTTATGGATTTAATTCTGTTGGTGGAGCAATAAATATTATTACTAAAAAACAAAAAGAACAAAATAATTTTTATACTGATATTACATATGGCAGTTTTGAAAAAAACAAATATTTAGCAGGAATAGATTATAATAAAAACGATTATTTTCTTGTAACAAATATTTCTAGAATAACATCAAAAGGTTGGCGAGAAAATTCAAAATATAATTCAATTGATGGATATTTTAATTTAAAAAAGTTACTAAGTAACAATAATAGTATAAATTTTAATCTTTTAACTCATACGTCAAATACCGGTGTTCCTGGTCCTACAACAATAGTAAAAACTTTATGGGATGGTAATATTGAAAAAACAGCATCAACACCGTTTGCAAAACAAAATGATACTAATTTGTATTTTAATACAGAATATTTGTTTTCAAAAGGTAGTATAAGATTAGGGGGGTTACAGGAAAATTTAATTTATGATAATTCAGAAGATTTATTTTGGCCGGAAAAAACTGATTCTTTGATGTATGGTGTTAATCTTGCTGCAGATTATAAATTACCTCTGGAAACAGTCATATCTTTAGAAGTTGTAAATAATAATTTTGATCAGAAGTATCCTTTAAATTCTACAGATAATTTTAACAAAAGTATTTCAAATTATTCTTTAATGGTTCAAAAGATTTTTAGTAATGACAATTTAAACTTTGTTCCAATTTTGCGATATGATACGAATAGTCAGTTTGGTTCAAATGCTTCTTTATTAGGTATACTAACTTACAATTTAAGTAGTTCAAAAATTTCGTTGTCAGCAGGTAATTCTCGTAGAACACCAACATTTTTAGACCTTTACTGGCCAGATCAAGGTTGGATGGTTGGAAATCCAAATCTAACTCCTGAAAAATCGTATTCAATAGATCTTGGTTATGAAACAAGTTTGTCAATATTTAACATAAAAATAAATCCTTTTTATAGGTATGTTGAAGATCAGATACGCTGGTATTCTTATGATCCAACAAATTGGTTAATTCCTTGGAAGCCAGAAAATGTTGATAAAACAACATCTTTAGGAACAGAATTAAATATAAAAGTAGTTCCTGTGCCAAATTTTGAAAACAATATAGGATTAAATTTTATAGATACAAAAATTAACAAAAAAGGTGAAGAAAATTTAGGTTGGCAAAGACAATCTTATAGCCCAAATTTTACTGCTACTTACAACTTTAATTTAGATTTACCGTATAACATTTCATTAAACTCAGACTTAAAATATGTTGATATTCAATATTCTTTAGATAATGAGACAGGAGTAAAATTTGATTCATACACATTGTTAAACTTAAAAGTTAACAAAAAATTTTGGAAAAATTTTAATTTGTATGCTGCAATAAATGATTTATTAGACCAAAAAGGTGTAAATCGTATTAGATACCCACAACCTGGTAGGAATTATGAGATTGGGTTAAAAATGAATTTTAATATGTAATTAGAAAATTTCTATAAAATAGCCGAGGGAAAGAATGGTTTAAACCCTCGGCTAAGTTTTTAATAACTTTAAATATTTTAATAATTTGACTAAACAAAATTTTTGCTTCTATTTAATTTTAACTAATAAAAAATATTTTTGTCTCTTGATGTTGAAGAATATTTTTTATATCTAAACTTGACAAAAAGAATTTTCTATTGTATAATGTTGAAAAGATTGTGAATTTTTTCACAATCTTTTTAGTTTACTTTGTTCCCTAACAATTAAATTAAATCTTAAGGAGATTAAGAAATGAAAAAATATTTTTTGTTAACACCAGGCCCAACTCCAGTGCCACCTTCGGTATCTTTATCAGAAGCACAACCAATACTACATCACAGGACTACTGAATTTGGAAAATATTTTGTTGAAGTGATAGAAAATATGAAATATGTTTTTCAAACAAAAAATGATGTTTTAATGGTAACATCTTCAGGAACAGGTGCTATGGAATCTTCTGTGGTAAATTTACTTTCTGATGGAGATGAAGTTATTGTTGCTTCAACAGGAAATTTTGGTGATCGGTGGGAAAAAATTTGTCAATCATATAAAGTTAAAGTTAACAAAATTGATGTTGAATGGGGTAAATCAGTAAATCCAAAAGATATAAAAAATATTCTTGATGCAAACAAAAATATTAAAGCAGTTTTTACCACGCACACAGAAACTTCTACTGGAGTTGTTAATGATATTGAAACTATAGGAAAAATTGTTTCTGCTACACAGGCAGTTTTAGTAGTGGATACTATTAGTGGTCTATCAGGGCAAAAGTTTTTAACTGATGAATGGAAAGTTGATGTTGCAGTAACTGGTTCGCAGAAAGGTTTGATGTGTCCACCAGGATTATCTTTTGTTACAGTTAGTGAAAAAGCTTGGCAATTAGTGGAAAAGTCTCAATTACCAAAATTTTATTTTGATTGGAAAAAGATGAAAAAATCTGTTGCTAACAAAGAAACACCTTTTACACCTGCGGTATCTTTAGTGGTTGGGATGCACAAAGCATTAGAGTTGATAAAAGAAAAAACCATAGAAAAAATTTGGGCTGAAAATGAAAAATTATCTTTAGCATGTCGTGCAGCAGTAAAATCTATGGGGTTAAAATTGTTTTCTGATGAAAATGTTACTTGTACAGTTTTGACACCAGTTTTGATGCCAGAAGGTATTGATGGACAAAAAGTTGTAAAAGTTATGAGAGAAGAATTTGGAATATCAATTGCTGGAGGACAAGATAAATTAAAAGGTAAAATTGTTAGAATAGCACACATGGGTTACATTGATAGATTTGATTTAATAGTGGCAATATCAGGATTAGAAATTGTAATAAACAAGTTAGGGTATAAAATAGAACTTGGTAGTGGGACAAAAGTTTTAGAAGAAATGCTTGGTTAAATTTTTCTAAATTTTAATCACAAGATAAAAAATTATGGAGTAACTAAAGATGAACAAAATAAAAATTTTAATGACATATAAAAATACTGAAGGTTTGGAAAAGTTGTTGAATCACCCACAAGTACAAATTGATATAAAACCAAAACCAGATTCAGAAGATTTTATGAATTTAATAAAAGGGTATGATGCATTATTAATTCGTTCTGAAGTAAGGGTTATAGAACAAGTAATAAACAACGCTGACAAATTAAAAGTAATTTGTAGAGCAGGAACTGGTGTAGATAATGTTGACATAAAATCAGCCACTAAGAAGGGTATAATTGTAATGAATGTTCCTGGCGGGAATACAATATCTGCCTGTGAACATACAATAGGACTTATACTTTCTATGATGAGAAATATACCACAAGCACATGCTTTATTAAAATCAGGAATCTGGGATCGGGAAAAATTTATTGGTAGCGAACTACAAGGAAAAATATTAGGATTGTTAGGACTGGGAAGAATTGGTAGTGAAGTTGCAAGAAGAATGTTGTCTTTTGGAATGAGAATTATTGCTTATGATCCTTATGTTTCTGAAGAATATGGAAGACAGATTGGTGTTGAGATAAAATCTTTAGATGAAGTTTTGTGTGAAGCAGATATTTTAAGTTTGCACTTGCCAAAAACTGAATCAACAAAGAATTTGTTAAACAAAGAAACTTTTTCCAAAATGAAGTATGGAGTTAGAATAGTTAATTGTGCCAGAGGTGGGATTGTTAATGAACAAGATTTGTATGAAGAATTAAAATCTGGTAAAATAGCATCTGCAGCTTTGGATGTTTTTGATAAAGAGCCAACAACATCTTCACAATTGTTTGAATTACCTAATGTAGTTGTGACACCTCATCTTGGTGCAGCAACAGAAGAAGCTCAAACAAAAATTGCAAATGAAGTTGCAGATATGCTCATAGATTATTTTTTTAGTGGTATAACACGCAATGCAGTAAATATTCCAAGTTGTGATTTGGATACTTATAAAAAGATGCAACCATACGTTGGTTTAATGGAAAAATTAGGTTCATTCCAGGGACAATTTGTTGAAGGTGGGGTAAAAGAAATTGATATTGAGTATATTGGCGATTTTCATAAATTGAACTCATACATTCTAACAGCATCTTATATAAAAAAATTTTTAGATTGTTTTGTAGACATTGATTTAAATTTAGTAAATGCACCAGTAATTGCAAAAGAACGTGGTATAAAAGTTGTTGAGACTAAAGTTTCTGAAAATAAAGAATTTAAAGAAACTGTTTCAATAAAAGTTATTACAGATAAAGAAACTACTTCTATATTAGGAACAATTTTTTCTGAAAAGAATTTGCGTATTGTGGAAATTGACAATATTTATTCTGACATAGAACCTGTGGGTTATATTTTATCTTTTTCAAACACAGATAAACCTGGTATTGTAGGGAAAGTTGGGACATTACTTGGAGAAAACGGGATAAATATTGCAAAAATGTTTGTTGCACGAGATAAAAAAGGTGGTCGTGCAATGACTTTTATAAATGTTGATAGTGAAATAAAAAAAGATGTGTTAGATAAAATAAGTAATATGGATGGAGTTACAAGAGTTAAATTTATAAAACTATAATTTTTTTAGTTCTGGGAGATAAATTTTGTGAATTCTATAGTAGTAGAATTTAGTAATGTATCTAAAGTTTATCATAAAAAATTATTTTTGGGAAATAAGGAAATTGTTGGTGTAAAAGACTTGGTATTTCAGATATATGAAAACGAGATTTTTGGATTATTAGGACTTAATGGCTCAGGTAAAACTACTACTATAAAATTACTTCTTGGGCTATTGTTTGCAGATAGTGGTATTATAAAAATTTTAGGTCAAACAATTCCAGATTGGAGATTAAATAAAGACATAGGTTACTTGCCTGAAGTAGTTAGTTTTAATAAAAAATTTTCAGGATACGATTTGTTAACTTTTTATGCAGATGTTGCTGGTGGTGTAAGTAAAAATAAGATTGAAGAAATAATTAGTTTTGTAAAATTAAATGATAGCATAAGACGTAAAGTTTTAGAATATTCAAAAGGAATGGTTCAACGATTAGGATTAGCTCAAGCACTTGTTCATGAACCGAGATTTTTAGTTTTAGATGAACCATCAAGTGGTTTGGACCCTTTAGGAATAAAAGAAATTCGTGACTTAGTTTTAAAATTAAAAAGTGATGGCAAAACGATATTTTTTTCTTCCCATTTAATTTCTGAATTAGAAAAAGTTTGTGATAGAGTTGGTATTATTCACAAAGGACAATTGTTAAGAATAATAAATAAGTCTGAATGGGAAAATGATTCTCTGGAAGATATGTTTTTAGAAATAATAACAAACTATTGAAATATTTTTTTCTTTTATGTATTTAATAAGAAATAACTTAAATTTTTAATTTATAAGAGGGATAAAAATATGAATAGAAAAATTGCAATAATATTAGTATTTGTGTTAACGATGTCAACTGGAACGATGTTGTTTTCGAATGTTGTTGACAAAGTTATTGTGAAAGTTAATAATGAAAATATTTTAAAATCTGAATATGATAAAATATTTAATGCTACTATGGCACAGTTTAAACAGATAACACCGCTGGAAGAACAAACACCTGAAAAAGAAAAAGAACTTAAAGAAAGGATTTTGGAACAACTTATTATAGACAAACTTTTAATTCAGGAAGCGAAAAAACAAAAAATCAAGGTTAATCGCAGAGAAATTGAAGAAGGTATTAATATGGTAAAATCAAGATTCCCGAGTGATGAAGCATTTAAGATGGAACTAAGGAAAGAGAACCTCACTGAAAAACAGTTTGAGGAACGGATCACAAATCAGCTTATGCAATTAAAACTTATTGAAGAACAAGTTAAGAAAAAAGTTCCTCAACCAACAGAAACAGAAGCTAAAGAAGTTTATGATAAAATAATTGCAGTGATAAATTCTTCAAATCAGATTTCTGCAAAAAATTTAAATGATGATATAAAACTGTTGTCACAGTTAGTATCAAGATATTTTGATGAACAAGTTAGAGTGCGACATATTTTAATACGAAGTAATAAAAATGATACTAAAGAAGAAAAAGCAAAAGCTAAAAAGACCATTGAAGATATAAGAAAAAAAGTTGTTGCGGGAGAAGATTTTTCTGAATTGGCAAAGAAATATTCTGAGGATCCAGGTAGTAAGGAACGTGGTGGTGATTTAGGTTTTATTACACGCGGAGATACGGTGCCTGAATTTGAGAAAGCAGCTTTTGCATTGAAAGAAGGAGAAGTAAGTCCTGTAATAACTACAGAATATGGTTATCATATAATAAGATTGATTGAAAGAAAACAAAAAAGAAGTCCTAATTTTGATGATATAAAACAGGATCTTTTACAATATGTATACACAAAAAATTCAGAAAAATATTACGAACAATATATAGAGAATCTAAAGAAACAATCTGTGATTAAAAATATTTCTCCCATAGATTAAATGTGATTTTTTCAATAGTAGTTTTAAAATGTGTGAAAAATATTTACTTATCACTGCTGGAGATCCTGCAGGTATTGGCTACGAAGTAATATTTAAAATAATAAATCAAATACACAACTTCATACCGGTTCTAATTGCAGAAAAATATTTTGTTAATTATTATTTAAAACATCTAAAAATAAATTTAAATCCTATATTTATATCTGAAGATTTTATTTTTGATTCTTTATCAATTATCATTCCAGATAACAGTTTTTTGTGTATAGAAACTGAAAATAAGAAAAATTTTAATTATAGAAACAGTTTTTTAAGTAAAAAAACTGGCTTTTCTGCAATTTCTTACATAAACAAAGCAATTTATATAATTAAAAAACTACAAGCAAATAATAAAACAAATTTTTTTCTTCTTACTATGCCAGTGTCAAAAGATTATATTACCCAAGTAATAGGCAATAAGTTTTTAGGGCATACTGAATATATCACAAAACACTTTGGTATAAAAAATTATTCGATGTTGATGATTGGCAAAGATAAAAATAACAAAAGCAAATATAATGTTTTATTATTAACTCGTCACATTCCTATAAAATATATTTCAAAAAATCTTAGTTTTAAAGATATTGTAAACCAAATTTTTAATACAGTAAAATATTTAGAAAATTATTTTTATAAAAAGAATATTGAGATTTTAATTTGTGGGTTAAATCCGCACAATGGAGAACAAGGAAAAATAGGAACAGAAGAAAAGATTATTTTTAAGAAGGTAGTTGAGAAACTAAAAACAAAACTTAGAAAAAATAAAATTATATCACCAATTTTAACAGAGAAAGCGTTTGAATATGCTAAAAATAAGAACAATGTTTTAATAGTATGTTCTTATCATGATCAGGGCATGGTCCCATTAAAACTTTTATGTGGGCACAATATTGCAAATCTTACTATTGGGTTGCCTTTTGTAAGAATTTCTCCTGGACATGGGACTGCGTTTGATATTGCTAGAAAAAATGTTGCAGATATAAATCCAACAATGTTTTGTATAGAGTTATTAAACAATTTGTGTAATTTATGAGAGATGATAATATTACAATATGTTCTGCATGTGAAAAAGATATTGATGAAATATATAATATAGAAAAGGTTAATTTTAAATATCCCTGGAGTAAAGAAAATTTTTTTTCTGAATTAAAAATTTCCAGAAGTGGTAAAGGATTCTTTTATATATTAAAAATTGATAATATTATATCGGGTTATTTGTGTGGTAGAATTGTTGAAGATGAAATTAATATAATAAACATTTCAATAAAAAAAGAGTTTCAGAGGTCTGGTTTTGGAAAAAAGGTGTTAAATTATTTGTTAAAAAGTATTGAAGAAAAGAATATTAAATATGTATATCTTGAAGTTAGAGAATCAAACTTTGGTGCGAGAAATTTTTATGAAAAATTTGGATTTAAAAATTTTTGGATTAGAAAAAATTTTTATTCAGATGGAGAAGATGCAATTGTTATGAAACTAAATTTAAAAGAAAGGAATTAAAATTATATGAAGAAAGATTTAATAAAAATAAAATATAGTAGGAGAATAAAAAAGTTACCTCCATACTTGTTTATAGAACTAGATAAAAGAAAGAAATCTTTGCAAGAAAAAGGTATGGATATAATTTCATTAGGAGTAGGGGATCCTGATTTGCCTACTCCTAAACACATAATAGAATCAATGCAGAAATCTGTTGAGGATTCAAAAAATCATAAATATCCATTTGGTCGTGGGATAAATTTTTTTTGTGAAGCAGTTGCAAGTTGGTACAAGGCAAGGTTTAATGTAATATTAGACCCAGAAACTCAAATATATTCACTTATTGGATCAAAAGAAGGTATAGGACATTTACCATTAGCATTTGTTAATCCGAACGAATATGTTTTAGTTCCACAACCAGGATATCCTGTCTATAGTTCATCAACAATTTTAGCCGGTGGACAAATATATTTTATGCCGCTACTGGAAAAAAATAATTTTTTACCTGATTTAGATGCTATTCCTAAATATATTTTAAAAAAAACAAAGTTAATGTTTATAAATTATCCTAACAACCCAACATCTCAAACTGCTACAAAAGAATTTTTTGTTAAAGTTGTATCTTTTGCTAAAGAACATAACATAATTGTTGCACATGATTGTGCATATTCAGAGATATATTTTGATGAAAATAATAAGCCGATAAGTTTCTTGGAAATTCCGGGTTCTATTGATGTGGCAATAGAGTTTCATTCTCTCTCTAAAACTTATAATATGACAGGTTGGCGTATAGGATGGATTTGTGGAAACAAAAAAATTATTGATGGTCTTGCTAAAGTGAAGGACAACTATGATTCTGGAGTTTTTAATGCGATACAATATGCAGCTATTACAGCACTAACAGGACCACAAGATTGTGTGGCACAGATGCGAGAAATTTATAGAGAACGCAGAGATGTTTTGGTTAATGGATTAAAACAATTAGGTCTTGACGTAATAGAACCAAAAGCAACTTTTTATGTATGGAGTAGAGTGCCTTCATCTTTTAATTCAATTTCTTTTGCAGAAAAACTTTTGTCTGTAGGTGTAGTTTGCACTCCTGGACATGGTTTTGGTGATAGTGGTGAGGGATATGTAAGATTTGCTTTGACTGTCTCTAAGGAAAGGATAAAAGAAGCACTAGAAAGAATAAAAAAATGTTTATAAATATTTATGGCAATAGCATTTATATCTATTGGTAGTAATCTTGGGAATAAAAAGGATAATATTTTAAAAGCTTTAAAATATATGAGACATTATGCAAAAATTGTAAAGCGATCTTCTTTTTATAACACTACTGCTTTGGAAAACAAAAATCAGCCAGAATTTTTAAATTATGTAATAAAAATTGACACAGATTTAGGCCCTGCAAGTTTGTTAGAAAAGTGTAAATATATAGAAAAACTCCTTGGTAGAAAAAAAAC
Organism: uncultured Endomicrobiia bacterium; assembly: GCA_937936785.1. Lineage (GTDB taxonomy): Bacteria > Elusimicrobiota > Endomicrobiia > DTEH01 > DTEH01 > CALDDQ01. Next base: position 74,476 of record CALDDQ010000011.1, on the reverse strand, counting down.
TGTTCATTGGGGAAATCGGATAATAGATTTAGACATTGTATTTTATGATAGTTCAATAATACAAACTCCTAATTTAACAATTCCTCATAAAGAATTGCATAAACGTAAATTTGTTTTATACCCTTTTGTAGAAATTGAACCAGGCTGGGTTCATCCAGTGCTAAAAAAAACAGTTTTACAGTTGAAAAATTTGTTGATAGATTCTTCACAAAAAATTTATAAATTATAATTTAATGATACTTAATTTATATTTATTTTTTTGAAAGTATTATTTTGTTTTAGTTATAAAACAAATATTTTCTAATGACAAGTTTTAAAACAAATTTCATTATTAAATTTGGCAAATGATATATTTTTAACGTCTATAAACATTAGAGTAAGATTTGACATAATGAAAAAATTTATATTTTTACTAGTTAAAAAATGAAAAATAAAATTAACTTAAGTATTTTAATTTTGATATTTTGTGTTTTATCATATAACCTATTTTCAAGTAATAAAAAATACCAACTAAAAAATACAATAGGAGGTTTTAAAAATATGAATTTTAAAGTTGTATTCATAATTGCTCCAAATAATTTCCGTGATGAAGAATATTTTGTCCCATTAGATTATTTATCAAAAAATGGAGTAGAAGTAAGAACTGCTTCAACTGTAATAACTGAAGTAAAAGGTATGTTAGGAGGATTAGCCAAACCTGACTTACTTTATAATGAAATAAAATTAAAAGATTTTGATGGTATAATATTTGTTGGTGGTACGGGAGCAAGTATTTATTGGAATGATGAGATAGCACATAATTTAATAAAAGAAAGTTTTAATCTTAAAAAAATAATTGGTGCAATTTGTATTGCTCCTGTAACACTTGCAAATTCAGGTGTTCTTGTTAATAAAAAAGCAACAGTTTTTCCGTCAGAAAAAGATAAACTGATACAAAAAAAAGCAAAGTATGTTAGTTTAGATGTAGTGAAAGATGAAAATATTATTACGGCATCTGGTCCACAAGCAGCTCAAAAGTTTGCTGAAGAAATACTTAAATTGTTAAAATCGGAATACTTAAAATAGAAATTTTAAGATAGAAATTTTTTTATTAGTTATGTGTGTTTTAATAATTTGTCATCTATTTTTAAAAGACATAATTTGTTAACTTAACATAGTTTTAAAATTAGTATGTAATTTTTAATTACTAAATATTGACAAAAAAAGTATAAAAATATACTTACAATAAAATTAAAATTTTTATTCAATTTAAGAACAAATGAAACTTAATCAATCATCGACACCGTTGTTAGATACTTTATTAAAACATGCTCAAAACAAAATTACTTCATTTCATACTCCAGGACATAAAAATGGTGCTAGTATAATACCAAAATTAAAAAATTTTACAAAACAAAATGTTTACTATTTGGATGTAACAGTATTTCCAGAGGTTGATTCTTTGCACGATCCTACTCATTGTATAAAACTTTCTCAAGAACTAATGGCAAAAGCATACAATAGCAAGCATTCAATATTTTTAGTTAATGGTTCTTCTGTAGGTAATATTTCCATGTTGATGTCAGTTTGTGATCCTGGAGATTCCGTCATTTTATCAAGAGTATGTCATAAATCGGTTCTTGCGGGTATTATTTTGTCCAGTGTTTGGCCTATATGGTTGCAACCAAAAGTAGACCAGAAGCTTGATTTAATTTATGATGTGTCTTCGGAAGAAATTGAAAAAGCAATTGAAAGTTATCCTGAAGCAAAAGCTGTTTTTATTACTTCTCCAAATTATAACGGGATAACAACAGATTTAATAAAAATTGCTGAAGTGTGTAAAAGATACAATAAAATTTTGATGGTGGACGAAGCTCATGGACCGCATTTAAAATTTCATCCTGATTTACCGGTTTCTGCATCAGAAGTTGGGGCAGATATTTATGTTCATTCTGCACACAAGGTTTTATCAGCATTAAGTCAAGGGTCTGTTTTAAATATAAATTCTAATCAGATTGATATAAACCGAGTAAAAAAAATTGTTTCAATGTTACAAACTACAAGTCCAAACTATTTTATTTTAGCCTCTATTGATGCTGCACGAATGCAGGTGGTAAAGTATGGGTATAAAATTTTAGGGAACTTAATTTCATATTGTAACAAGGCAAGAGAAGAAATTAACAAATTAGAAAATATGTTTTCTTTAACAAGGCAAGGAATACAAAATAAGTATAATGATTTAGATTTAACAAAGATTACTGTTAATGTAACAAAAACAGGTTTAACAGGTTATGAGGTAGAAGATATTCTAGCAAAAGATTATAATATACAAGTTGATTGTGCTGATATGTTTAACTTAATTGCTATAACAGGTATTGGAACTACAAAAAAAGATATAAACAAGTTGGTTGAGGCATTGAAAGATATTTCAAAAAAATATGTTGGTCAACATCAAACCTGGAAATTAGTTTTACCACAGTTATCTACTGAGATGGCAATGTTACCACGGGACGCATTCTTTTCGCATAACACAAAACGTATACCTTTATCAAAATCAGTAGGTTATATTTCTGCACAAACTTTGACTCCGTATCCTCCAGGTTTGCCCATATTGACTCCAGGGGAAAGGATTACAAAAGATACTGTTGAATATTTGTTAGATTTGATATCTTTTACAGTAAGAATTAGTGGCCAGGAAAGTGATAAATTAAAAACAGTGAAAGTGATAAAATAGTTTTTTTTGTAATTAGTATATTTAGTTAGTGAAATTATTTAAAATAAATATTTTCAAAATTAAGGAGATTTACATGGAGAATAAAAAAAAATTAAGAATTAAAAAAAGTAATGCAACAAAAAGTAAAAAATCTAAAAAACAAAACTATTCAAAACAAAGTTTCAAAAAAGATGATAGTGAAAAAAAAGTTAAATTGTCCAAAAATTTAATTTTGAATTGTAAAAAAAGTTTGATTGCAAAATACTCCGAACTTGCAAAAGTAAGTTATAAAAATGAAGATATTATGCCAGATATTGGGGATGATATTGATTTAGCTAAAAATGCTTTAGACAAAGAAATTTTACATGAGTTAACTGATACTCAAAGAAATTTGTTAAATTTAATAACTATTGCACTAGAAAAAATTGATAGAGGAGATTACGGAGTGTGTGAATGTTGTAAAAAAAATATATCTATAAAAAGAATTAAGGCATTGCCTTGGGCAAGATATTGTATTAAATGTCAAACTAATGAAGAACATCATTAGTTCATTTATAGACAATATAAAAAATGAAAAAAATAATTATTATTTTAATAGCAAGTATATACTTATTTTTAATCTTAATAAATATTTCTAACTTTACTTATTCTTTTTTTTTATAGTTTTAAAAACCCACATAATTTTTATGTTTTTTAATAAAAATATAGAAAAAGATCTAAAAAAAATGAACTTTTATTTTTAATTTATTTGATAAATCCAGATTTGAATAATTTAAATTTAAAAAATTTTAAGATATTAAAAAAATTTTATTTAACTAAAGAAAATACAGATAAAATTTTAGCTATGATTTTGGTAGTTTAATTTTTTTTTAACAACCTATTGACAAACCAATTAAATACTATATATAGTCTAACAAAGATAAAGACATACAATATATTGGGTGTTTTGTTAATAATGCGTAAAAATATTTCTGTAAGATAAAAATATGTTTATAATACAGAATAATTAGAGCACACTCTTTTGCTTGATAGTTAAATAGAATATTAATTTTGTTTCATAAAATTATATTCAATAATATGTTCACATTGTTAAACAATAAATTTTTTTAAAGTTTTTATGTTTGATGTAAAAAAATTTTTTTTAGAGGAAATAAAACTATGACCCAAGAAGTAGAAACAAAAGAAATTGATATTAATAAGAAAATAATTAAACATGATAACGATATTGATTTGAGCGAGAGTAATTGTTTGATAGAAAATATGTTAAAACCGCGACTTACTAAAAATGCTTTAACAGTATTAGAAAAAAGATATTTGTTAAAAGATGGAAATGGAAAAATTATAGAATCACCAGAAGATATGTTTAAACGTGTAGCAAAAACTATTTCTGATATAGATAAGAATTATTCAGAAGACCCACAAAAAAGTTTTGTTCAATTTTATGAAGTTATGACAAAATTGGAGTTTTTACCAAACTCGCCTACATTAATGAATGCTGGCACATTATCTCAACAATTATCTGCTTGTTTTGTGCTGCCAATTGAAGATTCTATGGCATCAATTTTTGAAACTTTAAAAAATACAGCTCTTATACATAAAACAGGTGGTGGCACAGGTTTTTCATTTTCTAATCTAAGACCGTCAAACGATGTTGTAAAAACTACTTGTGGTATTTCTTCAGGACCAATTTCGTTTATGAAAGTTTACAACGCAGCTACAGAAGCTATTAAACAAGGTGGTCGTAGGCGTGGTGCTAACATGGGCATTTTGCGAGTTGATCATCCAGATATACTAGAATTCATAAAATGTAAGACAAAAGAAGGAGAATTGAGTAACTTTAACATATCTGTTGCTGTCACAGATGAGTTTATGCAAAAAGTTGAGAGAAATGATGAGTATGAATTGATTAATCCAAAAACAAAAAGTGTTGTAAAAAGAATTAATGCTAGAGAAATTTTTAATGCTATAGTAGAACAAGCATGGTTAAATGGTGAACCGGGCATAATATTTATTGATACAATAAATAAAACAAATCCTACTGCGGAAATTGGGGAAATAGAATCTACAAACCCTTGTGGCGAACAACCTCTTTTGCCGTATGAATCTTGTAATTTAGGGTCTATAAATCTTGGAAAAATGATTATAAAAAAATCTAGTGAAGTAGAGATAGATTGGCAACGATTAAAATTTGTTATTGAAGTTGCAGTTCATTTTTTAGACAATGTAATAGATGCTAATCAGTATCCAATAGAAAAAATTAAAGAAGTTACACTTTCTAATCGCAAGGTTGGTTTAGGTGTAATGGGATTTGCAGATATGTTATTTCAACTACGTATTCCTTATGATTCGAAAGAAGCACTACAGTTAGCAGAAAAAATTGCTCAATATATTCGAACAATTGCAATTGAAACTTCAGAAAAGATTGCACAAAAACGTGGTAGTTTCCCAAATTTTAACAAGAGTAATTTTAGAAACGGTAAACCACGTCGTAATGCTACTTTAACAACAATTGCGCCTACAGGAACTATTGGTATCATAGCAAACGCATCCGGTGGTATAGAACCAATTTTTGCATTGGCCTTTTTGAGAAAAAATATTTTAGATGGGGAAGAAATGTTTGAACTAAATCCTTATTTTAAACAAGCATTAGAAGAAGAAGGATTATACAGTAAAGAACTTTTGGAGGAAGTAATTTCAAAAGGTAGTTTAAAAAATATTAAAAAAATTCCTGAAAGAATAAAAGAAGTTTTTGTTACTGCGATGGATATTACTCCACAGATGCATGTCAGAATGCAATCTGCGTTTCAAAAATTTGTTGATAATGCAGTTTCAAAAACTATAAATTTACCTAACTCTGCTACAAAAGAAGATGTTGAAAAAATTTATTTTTTAGCATACAAACTTGGTTGTAAAGGAATAACAATTTATAGAGATGGCTCAAGAAACCAGCAGGTTTTAAATTTATCTTCTAACGATACATCTAAAAAACACTTTCAACAACTAAAACAAGATCCACGACCAAGACCAAAATTTACCTCTGGTATGACAATAAAAATGGTTACTGGATGTGGAAATATGTATGTTACTATCAACGAAGACAATATAGGCACTTGTGAAACATTTTCTACTTTGGGTAAAAGTGGAGGATGTACTGCTAGTCAGGCAGAAGCTATAAGTAGATTAATATCTTTGATATTACGTAGTGGTATTAAGCCAGAATCAATAGTGAAACAACTAAAAGGTATTCGTTGTCCATCGCCAATAATTTATCAAGGTGAATCAACTTTATCATGTGCAGATGCATTAGCTAAAGCGTTGGAACTTTATATGAAAGAAAAGAATGTGCCTTCATTGTTTGATGAAACAAATCAACAAAAAAATAATTTTGGTATTAATCCTCAATGTCCAGAGTGTGGTGAAATTCTAAAAATGGGAGAAGGTTGTACTACATGTGCTTCTTGTGGTTTTTCTAAATGTTTGTAGAATTTTTGTAGAAAGAATATATAAATATATTTATGACAATCCTATCAGACTTAGAAATAAAAAAATTATCTTTAGAAAAAGATATGATTTATCCCTTTGAAGATACACGGTTAAACAATGTTAGTGGAGAAATTTCTTTTGGTGTTTCTTCTTATGGATATGATATGCGAATTAGTAATGAATTTTATATAATGAAAGAAAATAAAAATATTTTAATTGATCCTAAAAATTTTAGTTTGGAAAAATTCAAAAAGGTTGATGATAAGAATAATTTTATAATTATACCACCAAAAAGTTATGTTTTGACAAAAAGTTTGGAATATTTTAAGATTCCAAGAGATATTTTGGTAGTAGTATTTGGCAAGTCAACTTATGCTAGATGTGGATTAATAGTAAATGTTACACCATTAGAACCGGAATGGGAAGGGTATGTTACAATTTCAATAGTAAATCCGTTAAGTTATAGAATAAAAATTTATTGTAACGAAGGTATAGCACAACTTATTTTTTTTAAGTCAGAAAAAATGTGTAAAATTTCGTACAAGAATAAAAAAGGTAAATATCAGTCACAAAAAACTATTACACCACCAAAGTAAATTTTTTTTTAATTTAAAAACTATTTGTTTTGTTGATTTTCTATAACTAAAAATATAATTTTTTCAAAATTCAATATATTATAAAAAAAACTTTTTTTAAACGAATATATATAAGTATAATTTTTGTGTAAAGTTAGAAATAGATTTTTTTAGAGCAAGGAGGAAAAAATATGGGAGTTTTCATTGGAAGAGATAAAGAAGTAAGACGAGCTTTTGGTTATGATGAAGTTGCAATAGTTCCGGGTTCTGTTACTATTGATCCTGAAGATGTTGATATTAGTTTAGAATTATGTGGGTTTAAGTTTGATATACCATTTATAGCTTCTGCGATGGATGGTGTTGTGGACCCAAAAATGGCAGTTGCATTAGGAGAACTTAATGGGCTGGGAGTGTTAAATTTAGATGGTATTTATACACGATATGAAAATCCTTATGAACAAATTAAAAAAATTATTGACCCAAAAGTAAAAAATGTTACAGAAGTATTACAAAAAATATACAAAGAACCTGTTAAAGAAAGGTTAATCTATGAAAGAATAAGAGAAATAAAAAAAAATAAAGTAGTTTGTGCTGTATCTTCTATTCCACAGAATGCAACAAGAAATATTAAAATTGCAAAAGATGCTGGAGCTGATATTTTTGTAGTACAGGCAACAGTTGTAACAGTAAATCATCAATCTTCTCGTTATGAAAATATAAATTTAGAGAAATTATGTAAATATAGTGGTCTACCAGTAATTGTTGGCAACTGTGTAACTTATAATGTAGCACTACAATTGATGGAAATAGGAGCATCTGCTGTTCTTGTTGGAGTAGGACCTGGTGCTGCGTGTACCACAAGACAAGTTTTAGGTATAGGTGTTCCACAAGTTACTGCAACAGTAGATTGTTCAAAGGCGAGAGATTATTATTTTAAAAAAACTGGTCGTTATGTGCCAATAATTACAGATGGTGGCATGATTACTGGTGGTGATATTTGTAAATCATTTGTTAGTGGAGCTGATGCTGTAATGTTTGGTACCGGATTTGCAAAAGCAAAAGAGTCTCCAGGGAAAGGGTACCATTGGGGAATGGCTATGCCACATTTTTATTTACCTAGAGGTACAAGAATTAATGTTGGAACGACTGGTTCTCTTAAAGAAATTCTTTTAGGTCCGGCAAAAACTGATGATGGAACACAAAATTTGGTAGGTGCATTAAAAACTTGTATGGGGAATGTCGGAGCAAAAAATATTAGAGAGTTACAATTAGCACAACTAATTATTGCACCAGAGATTAAATCTGAGGGAAAAACTTATCAACTGGCACAAAGAGTTGGTATGGGAAAGTAATTTAATAATATGATATTAATATTAGATTTTGGTAGTCAATATACCCAACTTATTGCAAGAAGAATACGTGAGATAAAAGTTTACTGTGAGATTTATCCATACAATATTAGTATATCAGATATTAGAAATAAAATATGTGAAATAAAAGGTATAGTTTTTTCTGGTGGTCCGGATAGTGTATATAAAAAAAATGCACCAAAGATATCTAAAAAAGTATTAGATTATTTTGTTAAAAATAATATTCCAATTTTAGGTATTTGTTATGGTATGCAGTTATTGGGAAATATGTTAGGTGGAAAAGTTGTCAGAGGAAAAATTCGCGAATATGGGTTAATAAAAGTTAATTTTAGTAATAAAAGTTTGTTATTTAGAAATATTTCAACCAATAATTTTATTGTGTGGATGAGTCATACGGATAATGTAAAAATTTTACCTAATGGGTTTAAAAAAGTTGCTGTGACACAAAATGGTTTAATTTCAGCATTTGAAAACGAACAAAAAAAAATTTACGGACTACAATTTCATCCAGAAGTAAAACATACGCAAAATGGTTTACAGATAATAAAAAATTTTGTTTTTTTAGTTTGTAATGAAAAACAGAGTTGGAAAATTGAAAATTTTATTAAAAGTTCAATAGAAGAAATTCGTTTTTTAGTTGGTAATTCTTATGCAATATGTGCTTTATCTGGTGGAGTAGATTCTACAGTTGTTGCAACACTTTTATATAAAGCTATTGGAGAAAGATTACATTGTATTTTTGTTGATAATGGATTATTACGTTTTGGAGAGAAAGAACGGATAAAAAAAATTTTGCTTCCAATATTCTCAAGATCATTTATTAAGAATAACTTACATATTATTGATGCAAAAAATATATTTCTTCGTAGACTCAATAATATAACTGATCCTGAAACAAAACGTAAAATTATAGGTAAAACTTTTATTGAAGTTTTTGAACATACAGTAAAAAAAATTAAACCTACAATTTCTTATTTAGCGCAGGGAACATTATATCCCGATGTAATAGAAAGTATGTCAATTAAAGGTCCATCAAAGACTATTAAGACACATCATAATGTTGGTGGTATACCAAAAAAGTTAAAATTTAAACTAATTGAACCACTAAAATTTTTGTTCAAAGATGAAGTTAGGTTGTTAGGGAAAAGGTTAGGTTTATCTGAAGATATTTTGTGCCGACATCCATTTCCTGGTCCAGGATTGGCTATAAGAATTATTGGTAATGTTACAAAAGAAAGATTATGCTTGCTTAGACAAGCTGATAAAATTATTGAAGAAGAAATTTTATCTAGTGGATTATATAAAAAGGTTTGGCAATCGTTTGCAGTTTTATTACCAGTTAAAACTGTTGGTATAATGGGTGATATGCGAACTTATGAAAATGTAGTTGCGATTCGTGCTGTAGAATCTCAAGATGCAATGACTGCTGATTGGTACAAGTTGCCATATGAATTATTATGTAAAATTTCTAATAGAATTATTAATGAAGTAAGAGGGGTTAATCGTATAGTTTATGACATTACTTCAAAACCTCCTGCAACAATTGAATGGGAATGATTAAAATAAAAAAATATGAAATATTTTATAAAAATTGTTAACAATAATAATTTAGTAGATATGTTTTCATTAAATGAGATACATTTGCAAGGATTTACTAAAGTACAAAGTGTAAGTAAACTAAAAATTTACAAAATTTTAGGTAAAATTAGTAAAAAAGAAATTGAATATATTTGTGAGAAACTTTTAGTAGATCCTATAATTGAAAGGTATTACATAAATAAGAAGGAATATTTAAAAAATATCACACGTATAAATATATGGTTTAAACCTTTAGTATTAGATATAGTTGCACAAAATGTTTACAAAGCTATAGGATATTTAAATATGAAGAATTATAATTTGGAGGTTTATTCTGGCACACAAGTAACTATTGTTCCTAAAATAAACAAAAAAATAGCTGAACAGATTATTAAAAAATTTTTTATGAATGAACTTATCCAAACATATGAGATTTTAAAATGAAATCTTCAAAAAAATACTGTAAAGTTATAAATCTTATTAGTGCTACTGATGATAAGTTGGTAGAGATTAGTGATAAAGGTTTGTTATCGCTTACTTTAAAAGAAATGCAAACAATAAAAAAATATTTTGTTACTTTAAAACGTAATCCTACTGATTGTGAATTAGAAACAATAGCACAAACATGGTCTGAACACTGTAAACATAAAACTCTTACTGCGAAAATAAAATTAAAGTATAAAAAAGGGAGAAAATTTGTAACTAAAGTTTATGATAATTTATTAAAAGACACGATATTTTATGCCACAAAAAAAATTAATCATAAACTTTGTTTATCTGTTTTTGAAGACAATGCTGGTATTATAAAATTTGATGAAACTGATGCTGTAGCATTTAAAGTTGAGACACATAATCATCCGACAGCCCTGGAACCTTATGGTGGTTCTTCTACAGGTGTTGGTGGGGTTATTAGAGATATAATAGGTTGTGGTTTGGGTGCAAAACCTATTGCAAATACAGATGTATTTTGTTTTGGAGATATTAGTACTGTGGAACAGTTGCCAGAAGGTGTTTTTCATCCAAAACGTATTTTAAAAGGTGTGGTTAATGGAGTGCGTGATTATGGAAATAGGATGGGAATTCCAACAGTAAATGGAAGCATAGTATTTAATAAAAGGTATAATTATAATCCGCTTGTATATTGTGGTTGTATAGGTATTTTACCTCAGGATAAAGTATATAAAAAAATATCACCAGAACAATTGATAATACTTGTTGGTGGTAGGACTGGTAGAGATGGAATACACGGAGCAACATTTTCTTCTGCAGCATTGCATAATGATCTTCCAACTTCAGTAGTTCAAATAGGAGATGCTATTACTGAAAAAATGTTTTTAGATGTATTATTAAAAGCTAGAGATTTAAATCTTTATAATGCTATAACAGATTGTGGTGCGGGAGGGCTTTCTTCTGCGTGTGGCGAGTTGGCAATGAATTATGGTTGTAAAATATTTTTGGAGAAAGTACCATTAAAGTATTTAGGGCTTAAACCTTGGGAAATTTGGCTTTCAGAATCTCAAGAAAGAATGGTTGTTATAGTTAGTAAAGAGTTAAAGGATGAATTTATAGATATTTGTAAAAAAGAAGATGTTGAGGCTACTGTTATTGGAGAAATTACAAATACAAAAAAGTTAGAAGTATTTTTTAGAGAAGAAAAAGTTTGTGATATTGATATGCAATTTTTACACAAAGGAAATCCTAAGTTTGAGTTTGATATAGAGATAAAATTTCAAAAAATAAAAAAATATGATAAAAATTTAGAAATATCTTTTGGAAAATCTTTAGTTGAGATTATAAAAAAAGTTTTATCTCATCCAAATGTATGTTCTAAAGAGTATGTGATTCAACAGTATGATTATGAAGTACAAGGTAATACTGTATTAAAACCGCTAATAAGTTATACACAACAATATTCGCCACAGGATTCTGCTATACTTTGGCCTAAAAAAGATTCTTATAAAGGTATAGTGATTAGTTGTGGGATAAATTCTTTTTATGGTGAATATGATATTTGTTCAATGACAGAATCTGTAATTGACGAATCTATAAGAAACATAATTAGTGTTGGAGGAAATTTAGAAAAAATATTTTTGTTGGACAATTTTTGTTGGGGTGAAATACAGAATGATGGTCAATTATCTAATTTAGTTTTAAGCTGTGAAACAGCAAAAAATGTTGCAATATATTTTGGTACACCATTTATTTCAGGGAAAGATAGTTTAAACAATTATTTCTTATTAAAAGAAAAAAAAGTTAGTATTGTTCCAACATTGTTAATTTCTGCAATCGGTATTGTTGATGACATTAGAAAAACAATTTCTTCAGAATTTAAAAGTTTTAGTAATAACGTATACATTATTGGAGAAACAAAAGATGAACTCAAAGGAAGTGTTTTATACGATATTTTAAAAAAGAATGATTCCAAAGTTCCTTCTTTAGATTATAAAAATGCAAAAAAAATATATAAAACATTTGATAAAATTAAGCCATATATATTATCTGCTCACGATTGTTCAGATGGAGGAATGATAACATCTTTAATTGAAATGACTTTTGGCAGAAATATAGGAGTTGAAATTAATCTTAGTAAAGTAGATATCTTACTTGAATTTTGTTTTAGTGAATCAAATTCTAGGTTTATAGTTGAAATAAGCCCAGATAACAAAGAAATTTTTGAGAATTTGCTTAATAGGGAAAAAGTAAAATTTATGTATTTAGGTAAAACTACTATGAAACCTTATGTAATAATAAAATATAAAAATGAAATTGTTTGTAACGAAGAAATAAAAAATTTTTATAATCTATGGTCAAAAGGTTTAAATCTGTAAACATATGCTAAATGTTTTATTAAAAAAAACAAAACCTGTAGCTTTAGTTTTAAGAGCCCCGGGCACAAATTGTGATTTTGAAACACTTCAAGCACTAAAAATAACCGGATTTGAAGTTTTGTCTGCACACATAAATGATCTTATTTCAAAAAAAGTAAGTTTGTCTGGATTTAATTTGTTAGTTATTCCGGGTGGATTTTCTTTTGGAGATTATATTTCAGCAGGGAAAATTTTTGCAGTAGAAATTTTGTTTAAACTTAAAGAAGAATTAACAAAATTTTTTTTAGATAAAAATCGTATAATTTTAGGGATATGTAATGGATTTCAAGTTTTGGTAAAAATAGGTCTTTTACCTGATGAAACATTTGTTCAAAAAGTGACTCTTACAGAAAATGATTCTGGAAGGTTTGAGTGTAGGTGGGTCTATTTAAAAGTTAATAAAAAAAATCCTTCTATACTTAAATACTTGCCAGATATTATACAAATTCCTGTTGCACATGGAGAAGGAAAGTTTTTTATGTCAAAAGATGTTGAAAAAGATATTATTAACAATGAACAAATATTATTTCAATATTGTGATGAAGATGGTAACACAAGTTGTGGTTATCCACTAAACCCAAATGGTTCGTTAAAAAACATTGCTGGAATTACCGATAAAACTGGAAAAATAATAGCTCTAATGCCACATCCGGAACGATTTATGTATAAAGAACAATTTCCTTGTTTTCGTAGTTATGAAATTAACATAATTCCATTTGGGAAATTATTTTTTGAAACTATTAGAAAAATATTATAGAACTTTAATTAAAGTTGTAATAACAGATTTTCTAGAAATTAAAATAATTTATAAATAAAGGGGTTTTATGTGTGGTGTATTTGGTATTTCGAATAACAAGAACGCTTCTGAATTAACTTATCTTGGACTTTATGCATTGCAACATCGTGGTCAAGAATCTGCAGGGATAGTATCTTGTGATGAGAGTAAATTTTATTCTAAAATAGGTCAGGGAGAAGTACAGGAAGTTTTTGACCGAGAATCTTTATCTAAACTTGTTGGTATAAATGCAATTGGACATGTTAGATATTCCACTTATGGAACATCAGAACTTAAAAATGCACAACCAATTATTGTTAAATGTTCAAAAGGTATTTTAGCTTTAGCACATAACGGGAATATAGTTAATGCGAGATATTTAAGAAACAAACTTGAGTCACAAGGTGCAATATTTCAAACTAATACGGATTCTGAAGTTATATTACATTTGATAGCACATTCCAAAGAAAAAAATCTTTTAGAATCAATAAGAAAAGTTTTTTACAAAGTTAAAGGTTCTTATTCTTTACTTTTAATGACACCAACAACAATATATGCTATTCGTGATCCTTATGGATTTAGACCTTTAGTATTAGGCAAATTAAGTAGAAGTTATATTATAACATCAGAAACTTGTGCTTTAGATATTATAGAAGCAGAATTTTGTCGTGAAATAAATCCTGGTGAAATTTTGGAGATAAAAAATGGAAATATTAAATCTTATAATCTTATAAATAAAAATTTTGATTTTAAGGTAGATGAAAGATTGTGTATTTTTGAATATATTTATTTTTCAAGACCAGATAGTATTTTAAAAAATAATTCTGTTCACAGGATTAGACAAGAACTTGGGAAATATTTATATAAAGAATTACCGACTTCTGCAGATTTAGTTATTCCAGTCCCAGATTCAGCAATTTCAGCTGCTTTAGGATATTCTTCAATAAGTGGGATACCATTTGATACTGGTTTTATCAGAAATCATTATGTTGGTAGAACATTTATTCAACCAAAACAAAGAATCCGTGATTTCTCTGCAAAAATAAAATATAACACAGTAAAAGATGTTATAAAAAACAAACGGATAATTGTAGTTGATGATTCTATTGTTAGAGGAACAACTTCTAAAAAGTTAATAAAAATGTTACGTTGTTCTGGAGCAAAAGAAATTCATCTAAGAATAACTTCATCTCCAATAATTTCTTCTTGTATATATGGAATTGACACTCCAACAAAAAAGGAATTAATAGCGTATAATTATAAAGTAAATGAAATAAAAAATTTTTTAAATGTTGATTCGTTGCATTATTTATCAATAGATGGGATGGTTGCTGCAACTCAAATTAAGAAGTCATGTTTATGTTTAGCATGTTTTAATAAAAATTATCCTGTTAAATAGATGAAACGTAGTATTATAATTTTTTTTATAATTATAGTAACTATTTTTTTTGTTTATTCCGTATTAAAGATAGTATTTGACATAAAAAAAAATAATGTAGTTGACACTTCAATAATAATTACTGGTAAACTACAACAAAAAGAAACTTTATACAATATTTTTCGTAATAATAATATTTCTCATCAGGAAATATATAAAATTTCTACAGAATTAAACAAAATTTTTAATACAAAAAATTGTAAAGCTGGTGATGAATATAAAATAATATTTTCTTCTGACAACATTTTTTTATCTTTTGAATACAAACCAGACATTTTAAATAGTTATATAGTGAAAAAAATTGATAATAATAACTATATTTCTCAACATTTTCAAGAACAACTAACTGAAAAAATAGTAACTTTTTCTACTAATTTAGAATCTTCATTATATTATTCAATGGTAAAAAATAATATTTCATCAGAAGTTGTATTAAAGTTTGCTGATATTTTTTCCTGGCAAATAGATTTTTTAACAGAACCGCGTAATGGGGACGTTTTTGGATTAATTTGGAAACAATATTATTTAAAAGATAAACTGTATTTAGATGGAGAAATTCTTGCTGCTTATTATAAAGGAAGTTATTCAGGTAAACATTATGGAATATTTTTTGAAGATAAAACTGGATATAAAGATTATTTTGATTTAGAAGGAAATTCTTTACGGAAAGAATTTTTAAGAGCACCACTAAATTATCGCAGAATTAGTTCACATTTTGCTACAAAAAGGTTTCATCCAATATTACGATATTTTAGGCCGCATTTAGGGATAGACTATGCTGCGCCTACCGGCACTCCTGTAGTTAGTATAGGCAATGGCAAAATAATTTTTGTAGGATGGAAAGGTGGGTTTGGTAAAACTATTGTTATTAGGCATAATAATGTTTATACAACAACTTATGGGCATTTGTCAAAATTTCATAAAGGAATTGCTATCGGAAAAACTGTTCGGCAGGGAGATGTAATTGGATATGTTGGATCTACAGGTCTTGCAACTGGACCACATTTGGATTTTAGAATACAAAAAAATGGACAATATATAAATTTTTTAACTTTAAAATTTCCTGCCTCAAAGTCTGTTGATAAAAATTCTATGCCTGAATTTTATAAACAAAGAGATTATTTTTTAGCACAGTTTGAAGAAATGAAAAAAGGATTATCTGACCTAAAAAGTTTTTAGTTACAAACCTATTCGTTTGTAACAAATGTATTTGATGAACTTTTCGGTTTTTCAATTTCTATCTTTGATTTAAAATCTGATGGTATATAATTTTTCGGGGTGAAGTTAACCATTTCAGTAATAACTTCAATATTATACTTACACTTAGGATCCCACAAAAGCCAATCAAAGATACCATTATCGTAACAAGCAAGAATTTGTGCTTTAACTTCTTCATACCCATATTTATATCCTAACGAAAAATCTTGTAAATAAGGTCTTAATTTATAACTATCTTCTTTTAACAATTTTTTTGCATCTGAAATTCCACGATAGATTGTTTTATAAGGAAATTTATTAGGATCAGATAATCCATATTCTCCTTTTGCATAGTGAGATGGATACATCATCGGCGAAATAAAATCACACACTTGTGCAAGTTTTAAAAACCGTTGTCCAATGCCCATATCGTGTTCTACGGATGGTGTTAAACCAAAAACGTCAATAGATATAGGAACATTGTATTTTTTTAGTTCATCTTTTGCATAAGATAGGAAGTTTATTAAAACAGTAGTTGCATTAGTAGAATTATGCACTTGTGAGTATCTACACAATTTTGTGTTACCATCAGAAGGGAATCTTATGTAATCAAACTGTATTTCTTCAAATCCAAGTTCTGCTGCTTTTTTTGCAATTTCTAAGTTATATTCCCAGACTTTTTTGTTGTAAGGATCTGTCCACGAATTTCCACGATAATCTTGCCAAACAGTACCATCAGGATTTTTTACTGCAAGTTCGGGATGATTTTTTGCCAACGCAGAATCTTTAAAAACAACAATTCTTGCTATTGTGTATACACCTTTAGATTTTAAATGAAATAAATATTTTTCTATGTTAGGGATAGGTCGTATAGGTAGGCCATATTTTTTTGCAAGGTCAACATTTGGGATATAAATTTCACCTTGATATTCTTTTATTGCAATTACAATTGTATTAAGTTTATCACGAGATAAAATTGGTTCAAACCTGTTTCTTAAATTTATAGTTCCAGCAACCCATGAAGTTAAATGTATTCCACGAACATAATCAGGTTTTCCAACTTTAAATGGGAACTCTACATTTTTTTGTATACTAGAATTTTGAGAATTACTATCTTTTTTTTCTATATAATTTTTTGTTTCAGACGAACAACTTAAGTTTAATGTAGAAAACAATAATATAAACAATAATTTTATTTTCATAATTTTTAAATAAGTATTAAAAAAAAATGTAGTATTCAACAATGGAAAAAAAAGTTTTAGTTTTGTAATAACTAAAAATATAGATTTGTTATAATACTTTAATTTTATATTAAAATAATTTTTGGTTTGTGTAAGGAATAGTTTATGATAAGATTACTAATTAGTAGAATAATAGTTTTATTTATCACATTCATAGGTATAACTCTAATAACATTTTTTATAGTGAATATATCACCGGGAAAACCACAAGATGTTTATGATATGAGTGCAAAAATTTCTTATGAAGCGAAAGAAAGATTAATTAAACTTTATGGTCTTGATAAACCTATTCATATAAGATATTTTGACTGGTTAAAAAGGTTGTTTTTTTTAGATTTTGGTAATTCTTTTAAAGATGATAAACCGGTGATAAAAAAAATTTTGGAACGTCTTCCTGCAACTTTATTATTAAACATTTTATCTTTAGGAATAATATTTGTCTTAGGTTGTTTGTTTGGAATATTAGCTTCTATATATCATGGAAAAATTTTTGATAAAATTATTACTATAATTATTTTTTTAGGTTATTCATTGCCAAAATATTGGATTGCAATTTTGTGTATGGTATTATTTGGGATAAAACTTGGTTGGTTACCGATCTCTGGATTAAGAAGTGTGAATTATGATTATTTGCTATGGTATGAAAAAATATTTGATATAATAAAACATTTAATTTTACCTGTTATTATAGCATCTATTGGTGGGCTTGCAGGATTGACACAATATGTTAGGGGTAATATGTTGGAACAATTAAATTCTGAATATGTAAAATTTGCTAAGAGTAAAGGTACAAAAAGTTTTAGAATAATTTTTTTTCATATGTTTAGAAATGTTTTAATTCCTGTAGTTACAATTATAGGTCTTTCATTACCTGAACTTATTGGAGGAGGGTTTATTTTTGAAACAATATTTTCTTATCCTGGTATGGGAAGATTAGGGTATGAAGCGATTATGTCAAGAGATTATCCGTTAATAATGGGAATAGGAACTATAACAGCCGTGTTAACTTTGTTAGGAAATTTTATTGCAGATATTGTGTATGTATATGTTGACCCAAGAATACGTTATAAATAAAATAAGATAAAAGAGTAAAAATGTAAAAAAAATTAAATTGCTAAATAATAAATGAATAAAACATTAAAAATAGGTATAATTATAATAGGATTATTTTTGTTAGTTGGAATTTTTGCAAAACATATTTCACCAAAAAATCCAGTACAACAAAATCTTTTGGAACGATTACAACCACCTTCATCAAAACATTTTTTTGGAACAGATGAACTTGGCAGAGACGTTTTTTCTCGTGTTATAAATTCTACGATGGTTTCATTAAGTGTTGGGATTATCTCTGTTAGCATATCAGTATTTTTAGGGACTATTGTAGGTTTAGTTGCTGGATATTATGGTAAGAAAATAGATATTATTTTAATGAGGATAGTAGATATAGTATTATGTTTCCCAACATTTTTTTTAATTTTGATGGTAATAGCATTTTTAAAACCTAACATTTACAATATTATGATAGTAATAGGTCTTACTTCGTGGCCTGGATTAGCAAGATATGTTCGTGCAGAAGTTTTAAGTATTCGTGAGCGAGAATATGTTTTATCAGCAAAACTTGCTGGGTTAGGTTCTAGTAAAATTATATTTTATCATATACTACCAAATGTAATTGTTCCCGTGATAATAAATTTTACTTTAGGCATAGGTAGTGCTATTTTAATAGAATCAGCATTGTCATTTTTGGGGTTGGGAATTCAACCCCCGCAACCTTCTTGGGGAAATATTCTTGCTTCAGGAAAAGATTATATTCACATTGCGTGGTGGTTATCTTTATTTCCTGGCATGGCAATTTTTATAACAGTTATGGGCTTTAATTTAGTTGGAGAAGGGTTAAGACAAAAGTTTAATATAAAAGAAAAAAAATTATAAAATGGATAAAAAAATTTTAGAAAGTAAAAATTATAGTTTGTCATACAAAATTGACAATAAAAAAAAATATTATATTCTTAGAAATATAAATATTGAAATTTTTAAAAAACAAAAAGTTGCTTTAATTGGAGAATCTGGTTCGGGAAAATCTACATTCGCATATAGTTTATTAAATCTCATTCCAAGAGATGAAATAGATTTTTGTGGAGAAATAAATTTTTATTCTGACAAGATATGTTGTAAAAAAAAATTTTTGTTAAATTTTTCAGATGAAGATGAACTAAATCATATACGTGGAAACCACATCTCAATAATTTTCCAAGATCCGTTTTCTGCACTAAATCCTGTATTTATAGTTGGCAAACAAGTAGAAGAAATGATATTAAATCATAATAAAAAAATTTCGAACGACGAACTTCATCTAAAAACAAAAAGTTTGTTAAAGTCTGTAAAACTACAAGACATAGACATTGTATACAAAAAGTTTCCACACCAACTTTCTGGCGGACAACTTCAACGGATTTGTATTGCGACATCAATTGCAAACATTCCAGAACTATTGATTGCAGATGAACCAACAACATCTTTAGATGCACAGTTGAGAGTTGAGGTATTAGATTTAATTAACAGTTTTGTAAAAAAAAATTATATGTCTCTGTTGTTAATAACACACGATTTAAATATTGTGAAAGATTATGTAGATTATGTTTACATTTTATATGCAGGTGAGATTTTAGAACATGGACATGGAAATGTTTTATCAAAAAATCCGTTACATCCCTATACTCAACTTTTAATTTCTGCTTATCCAGATAAAACAAAGAAAGGTAAATTATTACCTGTTATTGAAGGACAGATGCCTAATTTAACTGAAAAAAAATTTTTTACCAGATGTATATTTTTTAACAGATGTCCAAAAAAAATTGAAAAATGTAACAGTTTAGTGCCGGATTTTTATAAAGCAGGGGATAGTTTTGTTAAATGTTTTTTATATGAAAAATAGTTTATTGTTAAAATTTGATTCTGTATCAAAAAGTTATCCTGTATATTCTTCAATATTACGTCGTGTTATGTCACGAAAACTTGTGTTAGAAAAAATAACTTTTGAACTTGAAGAAGGCAAAGTTTTAGGTGTTCTTGGAGCATCTGGGTCAGGGAAAACAACAATTGCAAAACTTATTACAAAAATTGAAGAGGAATATTCAGGTAGAATTATTTTAAATAACATAAACATAAAAAATATGACTCATAAAGAACTTGCAAAAAATGTTTCTATGGTATTTCAAAACCCATATTCTTCTCTTAACCCAAAACATAAAATAAGATTTGTTTTAGAAGAAAGAATAAACCAATATGCTAAATTATATAATAATAAAATTGACAATTACGAGATAAAAGAACATATATTAGAACTTTTAAATTATATGAAACTTCCAGCAGAAATATTATCTTGCTACCCACATCAATTATCTGGAGGGCAGAAACAACGTATAGCAATATTATGTGCAATAATATTAAAACCAAAACTTTTAATTTTAGATGAACCGTTGTCCTCTCTTGACATTTCATTACAAGCACAGATATTAAATTATTTAATTGATATAAAACAAAAATATAATTTAACTTATATTTTTATTACACATGACCAGGATTTAGCAGAATATTTTTGTGACAATATTATTAAAATAAATAAAGGAGTTATATGTGAAAACAATTGAAATTTTAAGAATTGTCAATTTACAGTTTAAAGAAATTTATGTAGTAGGTGGAATTTTTAGAGATATTTTAATGCAAAAAAAGTATTCCATTAAAAAAAGTTGTGACATAGATATAATAGTAAAAAATCTTAAGGTAAACAATCTAAAAAAAATTTGTACGAAATATAGTTTACCATTTATTGTGTTGGATGAAAAAAATAAAATTTATAGAGTAATATCAAAAGATGATGAAGTGAGAATAGATTTCTCTAACTATAAAGATTTATATAAAGATATTATTAGAAGAGATTTTACAATAAACACTTTATTTATGCCTTTATCTGAATTTATAACACAATATTCTAAAAATAAATTTGATGTTAGTAAAGTAGTAGATTATTTTAATGGTATAAAGGATATAAAACAAAAGAAAATAAAGTTAGTAAACAAAAATTCTTTAAGTGACGATGCATTAAGAATATTACGTGCGGCAAGGTTTATGAGTATTGGTTTTCATCCGGATGCCAATGTAGAACAGGAAGTTAGAAAAAATGTTAAAAAGTTAAACAAGATATCTAAAGAGAGAATTGTTGATGAATTAAAAAAAATATTCAGTGTTAAATCTTATAATGTTTTAGAGTGGATGGATAAAAATAAAATTTTAGACTCTATTTTTTCTGAGATTAAATTTGTAAAACAAAAAGGTAAAAATACCAAATTTAAAAAATTTTATTTTCATAAAGAAGGTCTTTGGCAACATATAAAATTAACATATAAAAAGGTAGAATTTGTTTTAGAAAATTTAAAATTAATACTTGGTGTTCATAGTAAAAGTGTAACAGAATATTTAAAAAAATATCCAAACGCAGTTTTTGATATAAAAATGGCGAGCTTATTTCATGATATAGCAAAACCTCATGTATTAAAAAATATTGATGGTAGAATAAGATTTTTTTATCATGAAGAGAAGTCAAAAGAAATAACTTATAAAATTTTAAAAAGGATGAAAATAAGCAATAACGAGACAGAGTTAATCTGTAGTTTAGTAGAAAATCATATGCGTATTGGCAATTTATGTCATGCAAAAGAGTTAACAGAAAAAGGAATATTTAGATTATTTAATCAGTTAGATGACAAGATTTTTCCTTTAATAATAATATCTTTAGCGGATAGATATTCTTATGATTCAATTCCAGAACGAAAAAAAGATTTAGAATTAAATGAGATGCCTGTTTTTAAAAAGTTTGTAAAAAAAATTATAAAAAAATATTGTGATTATAAAAAGAATAAATCAATACCAAAATTGATTGATGGCACAGTTTTAATAAAAAAGTTTGGTTTATCTGAAGGACCTATGATTGGTAAAATATTAGAACAAGTTAGAGAAGCGCAGTTTTTGAAGAAAATTTCAACTAAATCTGAAGCAGAATCTTTAGTCAGAAGAATAATTAACGATTTAGAAACTAACTAATTAAAATATGCATATTTGCAAAAACAGTAATAAATTTGATTTGTTGTCAGTTTTTTTAACTGTATTGTTTTCAATATTTTTTATTATTGTACCAATAATTCCTGATATACAGATAACACGACCTAAATTATTAGCAATAGAGTTACTGATTTTTTTATCAGTAGCAACGATAATATTTATATTTATCATAAATGCAACTATTTGTTTTAGAAAAACAAAAGTTTATGTTCCAATAAGTTTTATGTTAGGATATATTATTTTACATTATTATTTTGCCTATGATCATGCAATTTCTTTTACAGAATTAAAAAGGTGGATATTATGTTTTTTAGTGTTTTTTATAATTTCTTTAATAAATTCTAAGTATTACAAAATCTTGTTATTAAGTTGGATTTTTGGTTCTGGGTTAGCAGTTTTATATGGTTATTCTCAACATTATGGTAGAGTTTGGATTTTTGAAGTGCCGAAGATGGATAGAGTTATGAGTATGTTTGGCAATCCGATATTTTTTGCAGTTCATATTGTAAATTATCTACCAATATTAATTAGTTTAATATTGTTTTACTTTGATAAAAATATTTATAGAAAAAATAAATTATCAAATATAATGAAAATATTTGGATTACTTTTTATATTTATAATTTCTTTGCTTACGTTATACTATACAAAAACTCGTGCTTCATTTATTGGTTTTACAATATCAATTTGTGTTTTGATTTACTTAACTATAAGATCGAGAAAAAAATTTGTTTATCTAATAAGTATTTTAATAGTTTTTGTAATATTTATTTTTTATACAAAAGATATTTGGTCAAGACAACAGGCACATTTTTTAATATGGTTAGATACAATAAAAATGTGGTTAAGTAAACCTATTTATGGAATAGGAATTGGAAAATTTCATTTAGAATTTATCAACTTTGCCTCGGATAATTTGCGTTCTATCTGGCCACAAAAACAGTTTATTATAAACGATGCTCATAATGAATATGTGCAACTTTTAGCAGAGACAGGTGTAGTTGGATTTTTATTATTTTGTAGTATATTTATTATATTTTTTTATGAAGTTTTTAAATGTAAGAATAGAATTAATGATATTACAATCTCTGAAAATGAAGTAAAGTTTAGAGATAAAAATTTAGGTATAAAAAATTTTTTAAGCACAGAATTTTTTAAAAAAAAGTATTTAGTTTATGGTTTAGTTAGTGCTATTATAGGAGTTTTGGTACAAAATTTTTTTAGTGTGGATATGAGATTTATAATATCCGGAGTATATATTTTTGCAAGTATGGGATTGGTAATAGGAGAAATATGTGAACTAAAAGAATTAGAATTAAACTTTTTTAAGAAAAGATTTATAAAAGTATTACTGATTTTTTTTACTATTTTTATATTAGGGATTGTTTCTGTAGATGTTTCTCAAAAGAGAATAATTTTTTTAAGTTATGCAAGTGTTTCTAAAAAAGGTATAAATTTTTCTATTGAAGATATTGGCAATGGTGTGTTACAACATATTTTAAGACCTTATGTTGCAAAATATAAATTGGACAAACAACAAGATTTTTTTGACGAAAAAATCTTGGACAAAGAAAAAACTTTACAAGAATTGTTAGAACTGAAAAAAAAGTTTCCGGACAAAGGAATAATTTATGAAAAAATAGCCTGGATTTATGCAAAAGAGAAACAATTTGATTTAGCAATAGAAAACTATTTTTTAGCAATAAAACTAAATCCGCAATCTTTTGCTGCATATAACAATTTAGGAAATATTATGTTTTTAACCGGACAAAGACAAAATGCAATAAAAGCATATTCTAGATCAATAGAGATTAATCCACAACAAGTTGATGCAAGATTAAATTTAGGCATAGTTTATTACTATGAGGGGCAATTAGATCTTGCTTCACAACAGTTTGGTAAAGTTTTAGAATTAGACCCTAAAAATGAAAAAGCGATAATTATGTTAAAAAGGATGAGAGAATAATTTAGTAAGCAAAATATTATGAATACTAAAAATAGTATATGTATGCATTATAAAACTTGTGGTGGGTGTGATAATTTAGAGTTGTCATATGAAGAATATTTAAAATTAAAACAAGATTATGTACAAACAATTTTATGTGATTTTGTAATAGAAAAAGTAGAAGAAATAATTCCTTCTCCAACAACAAAATTTTATAGAAACAAGATGGAATTTGCAGTTGGAGGAACTGTTGATAATATTTTTATAGGTTTAAGACAAAAGGGTAAGTTTAGTAAAATAGTTGATTTGAAAGAATGTTATAACTTTCATCCTAAAATTATAGAAGTGTTTGATATTGTTAAATTATGGATGAAAGAAAACAATATTTTGCCATATGACATAATATTACACAAAGGGAAAATACGATATGTTTCGATACGTCATAGTAAGACTTTTGATGATTTAATGGTAAATATTGTTATCACAGGTTCTAAATATCAATTTGATTATTTTGAAAAAAAAATATTTGAAAATTTATCTGCTAAACTAATAGAAAAAGAAAAAATAGGTTCTATATATGTTTGTATAAACAATAAAGTTTCTGACAATGCATATACAGATGAAATATTTAAAATATATGGAAAAGATTTTATAGAAGAAAAAATAAATGAAATAAAATATAAAATATTTCCTCTTACATTTTTTCAAACAAACACTTCTTGTTGTGAAAAGTTATATGAAATAGTAGTAAAACAGACAGAAGGTGGTAATGTGTTAGATATATATTGTGGTAGTGGAGGTATAACTTTACAAGTTGCTAAAAAAGTACAAAAAATTATTGGTATAGATTCGTCAAAAACAAATATTTTAATTGCTAATGAAAATGCTAATTTTAATAATATTAGTAATGTAGAATTTGAGAATACAAATGCTGAAACGTTTATTTTAAAACTTGCAAAATCAAAATTTGCAACAGAACTTTCTACTATAATAGTAGATCCGCCGAGGGCTGGACTTAGCAAGAGAGTTTTAACAGAGATATCTGAGAGTGGTGTAGGAAAAATTGTATATGTATCTTGTAATTTAGAAACTTTGAAAGAAGATTTGAAAACGTTTGTAAGATTTTATAAAATAAAAAAAGTTATTCCAGTTGATATGTTCCCATTTACAAAACATTTAGAAACTGTAACGGTTTTGGAACACAAATAAAAATGAACAATTTATTTCAACATTTAAACGAAGAACAAATAAAAATTGTGAAACACACTGAAGGTCCAGTAGTAATATTTGCTGGAGCAGGTAGTGGTAAAACGAGAGTTATAACGTATAGAATAGCATATTTGTTAAGTTTAGGAGTAAATCCTAAAAACATTCTTGCGATGACATTTACAAACAAAGCTGCAGATGAGATGAAACGACGTATTGCAAAACTTGTTTTAGGAAAAGGAGAACAAGTTTGGGTATCAACATTTCACTCTTTTTGTGCAACTTTTTTACGAAAAGAAGCGTTAAATATAGAATTAGACAAAAACTTTGTTATTTATGATGAGATAGAACAAAAACAAGTAATAAAAGAGTGTATGAAAGAGATGCTTGTTTCTGAAAAAGAATTAAGTTTAGATGTAATAAAAGATATGATAAACCGTGCAAAAGATAGTTTGTTAGACAGTGAATCATATAAAATTAATACTCTTATATATAAAGATCCGTTTAGAGATATTGTTTCTGAAATATATATTAGATATCAAGAGAAACTTAAGAAATCTAATGCATTAGATTTTGGTGACTTAATAATGAAAACCGTTGAAGTCCTGAGAAATAATAGTAAAATAAGAGAATATTATACGGAAAAATTTAGATACATACTTATTGATGAGTATCAAGATGTGAACTTATCTCAAGCGACACTGTCAAAGATATTATCTTCAAAACATAACAATATTTGTGTTGTTGGAGATGATGATCAAGCAATATATTCATGGCGTGGTGCTGATGTTAGTTATTTATTAAACTTTAAAAAAGAATTTTCAAATGCCAAAGAATTTAAGTTAGAAAAAAATCATCGTTCTACAAAAATTATTTTAGAAATTGCTAATGCTTTAATATCAAACAATTCACACCGTGCAAAAAAAAAATTATGGACTGATAATGATGATTGTTCAATAAACGATGTTAAAGTTTTAAAATTTAACACTGAATACGACGAAGCAAGGTTTGTAGCAAGACAAATTGAAAATTTTAAGGACAAATATGAACTAAACAATATAGCAGTTTTTTATAGGACAAACGCACAATCAAGAGTTTTTGAAGAGATATTTCAATCTGAAGGTATTCCTTATAAAATTATTGGTTCGGTAGGTTTTTATGAAAGACAAGAGATTAAAGATATTTTAGCATATTTAAAAATTTTAGTAAATCCTAATGACAACATTTCTTTAAAACGTTGTATAAACAATCCATCTCGTGGTATAAGTGACACAACGGTTGCGTATTTAGATGCATTGTCAAAGGAAAAAAACAGTTCATTATGGGAACAAGTAATAAAAGTTGATGAAACAGAATTATCGTTGAAAGTAAAAAATTCTATCTGGAAATTTTTGGGTTTATATAACATATTGAAAACAAGTTCTGAAACTATGTTGCCATCAGAGTTGATAAGATTAGTATTAGAAAAATCTGGATATTCAAAAATGTTGCAGGAAAGGTTGGGTGAAACTCACAACGATCCAAAAATATTAGATAAGATTGCAAATATTGAAGAATTAATTTCAGCTGCAAAAAATTATGAAATTGATGATAACATTCAGACTTTGGAGGAATTTTTAACGCGGGTATCTTTGTTAACGAAAGTAGATTTAACAGAAACTTCTGATATAAACAATTTATTTAAAAAAAACGAGCATGTTTCTTTAATGACTATTCATGCAGCGAAAGGGTTAGAATTTGACGTAGTTTTTATAACTGGTCTTGAAGAACGGATATTTCCTGTTTGGTGGGCAGTTAATGGCCACATACTTGATATTGAAGAAGAACGTAGGTTGTGTTATGTAGGAATTACTCGTGCTAGAAAAAAATTGTTTTTAACATATTCTTCAACAAGACGGCTGTGGGGTGTCGAGACACATTTACACCCATCAAGGTTTGTTAATGAAATATTAAATTTTTTTGATAAAATTAGTTCAGAACAAGAAACAAAACAAGAAAAAAATTGTTTAGATAAAAATACTAATTTAGAGTCTCAAGTAAAAATTGAAAACTTACGTTCAGGAGAATATGTTCAACATGATAAATTTGGTATTGGTCGTGTGTTGGATATTTTTAGGGATCCTTCCGGAGACAAAGTTGTTGTCATTTTTACTGATGGAGAAAAAAGAAAGTTACACTTAGGTTATACAAATTTAAAAAAAGTTGGATATTGAAATTAAATTATAATCATTATAAAAACAACTTTATAAATTTTAAAAATATGAAAATAATAACAAAAGAAGACGTAAAACATATAGCATTTCTGTCAAGATTGAAATTGACAGAAGGTGAACTTACAAAACTTGAACAACAATTAGAAAATATTTTAGGATACATGTCGAAACTTAAAGAAGTTAACACAGATAATGTTAAACCTATCTCACATGCAGTTTTACTTTTAAAAGATGAAATCAAAGTTAACAACAATTATCGTGAAGATATTGTCATAGAAACTAAATTACAAAAAGAAATTTTAGCAAACGCTCCAGAAATTTTAAATACATTTTTTAAAGTAGAAAAAGTTATTGAGTGATAAAAACACATAACCTTAAGGAAGTATAATTATGAGGAATATTCTTATATTAATTTTTTATACATTATTTTTATTTAGTATGTTATATTCTAAAGATACAAAATATGGTGTTGGAATTATACTTGGTAATCCAGAGGGATTAAGTTTTGAAATAGACAGATTTAGTTTAAAAGACAAAAAATCAGATTCTATATCTATGGCTATAAATTTTAACACAAAGGAAGAATATTTTTATTTTCACATAGATTATTTAATAAAAGACCACAAATTTATTCAAAAAAAAGATTTAACAGGAGAACTACCATTTTATTGGGGCATAGGTCTTAAGTTAGAATCTAAAAATTATATATCAATGATAGAAAACATTTTCGGGATAAGATTTATTTTAGGTGCGGAATACAGGTTTGAAGAAATCCCATTTACAATTTTTACCATACTTGCTCCAGTAATAGATTTTAGCCCTAAGACATCAATATCATTAGCTCCATCGTTAGGAGTAAGATATTTATTTAAATAAAAATGCAAAAACAGGTTAAGAAAAATATTTTAACAGGAATACTAATTTTACTTCCGTTATGGATAACTTTTTTTATTATACTAATTTTTACACGTTGGGTATCAAATATTGCAAGACCGTTTGTTGCGGGGATTTCCATATACGTATTAGGGATAGAAAATGAGATATTTATACGTTTTATAAGTTTTTTTGTTTCAATGTTTTTAATTTATTCAATAGGACTTTTAGCAAACAACATTTTTGGAAAAAAAATATTGTCGTTGATAGAGAATATGTTAGAAAATATTCCTTTAATAAAAGATATTTATATATCATCCAAAAGATTGATAAATTTTATATTTGAATATAACAGATATAAATGGAACAAAGTAGTTTTAATAGAATATCCAAGAAAAGGTATCTATAGTATAGGTATAGTTACTACAGATTTTGAAAAGATGAACCGTGTAGGACTTTTTGTCCCTTCTACTCCAAATCCAACTACAGGTTTTTTTATTTTTGTAAATAAAAATGATATAATAAATACAAGTTTAAGCATAGAGGATGCTTTAAAAGTAGTGGTGTCTGGAGGTGTTATAAGTTCTGAAGAATTAGAGAAATATTTACAATGAAATCAAAAAATAAGTTATTATACAGATACATTTCAAAGTCGGTATTATTTTCTGGATTAGAAAAGAAAGAATTGTTAGAAATTGCTTCTTTGATAAAACAAAAATTTTATAATCGTGGAGAAAAAATTATTATTGAATCAACTTTTGGAAAAGACATATATTTTATAATTTCAGGCAAGGTAGTGGTTTATTTAGGAGAAAAAAATAAGAAAAAAATAATTGATTATTTGCAGTCAGGTAATGTTTTAGGTGAAATAGGTTTTTTTACTGGAATGCGGTCCGCTACGTGTGAATGCATAGAGCCAACTGTTGTAGGAGTCATTAGGTTTAAAGATTTTTACAATTTAATTGCGAGAAACACTTCAATTGCTATGAATATTATTAAGATATTATCTAAAAGATTACTTTCTGCAGATCACGAGATAAAAAATTTAGTTTTTAAACCTGTTTTAGCACGGGTTAGTCAGACATTGTTAGAATTTCTAGGTAAAGATGGAAATGTTAATATTTCTATAACAGAACTTGCAGAAAAAGTTGGGGCTAATAGAGAAACTGTTTCAAGGATAATAAGTTTGTTAGAAAAACTTAATTACTTAGTTCGTAGTTATAATAATAAAATAAAGATTATAAATAAAGAAAGAATAAAACTCTTGTCAGAGAGATAGTAAAAATGTTTAATATTAAAGAATATTACAAAAATATATCTGTTCAACAAAAAATTTCGCAATATTGTGGTTCTTCGGAGTTAGATCCAGAAAAATTTTCTTGTGAGTATTTAGTCGGTGTAAAAGAAAATATAACAAAGTCAGATTTTTTTCTTTCTGTGAACAATAAAAAATTTTTTTGGTTATTAGACATAGGGGCGGACATTTTTAGATCTGTTTGGGATAAAAATTTCACTTTGTTTGTTTTAGATTTTGAGTATTATAACATAAAATATAATGCAGAAGCATATTTTAACCCACAAAAAGTTTATTTTAAACTGGAAGAAATTTATCAACGATTTAAGAAAATTTATGATTATTACAAAATAAATTTTATTACAATACAAACAGGGCAAGGGTATCATTTTGTTTTTAAAGTACCTTTTGAATCTAAATCTCACCAAGAGTTGTTATCAATTGGCGATATAGAATCAACTTTAAAAGGTAAATATTCAACAGTTTCACAACGAAGACAAAAAAAAGTTTCAACAATTTGTGGACAAGGATTTCATAATGCTGGACGTATATTGGAATACTTATCTAATGTTTTGTATAAAAATTTAAAAGATTACAAGGGATTACCCGTAGTTTATGGTGATGTTAGTGTGGGAAAAAATAAAGAAGCGATTTCTATTGACCTATCTATGTATGCAGATCCGATTTATTTAAGAGACATTCGTGTTCCATTTTCAAGTTATCAGAAACATAAAATTTATTCCAAATTTAAGTTTTCAACACAAAACATACAACCATTTATAGTCCTGCCAAGAGAGTATTTAGGTAAGGAATACTTTGGATATAAAGAATTGTTATCAATGAGAACTGATTTTAAAAAAATTTTATCTTATGCACAAGAAGTTGATTGTATAATTCCAGAAAATGATATTAGTTTAACAAAGATAATAAATGATTATAAAAATTCTTCCTTGTTTAAGATACATTCAGAGTTTGACAAAGTAGAACATGATAAACCAAATATGTGGTCAAAAACTTATGATATATTTGACACAAACATTTTACCTTTATGTGTTAGACACTGTTTAATATGTCCAAACGAACATTTACTAAAACCTACAAATTTACAAACATTGACAAGAGTATTGTTAAAACTTGGCTGGCATCCAAAACATATAGCAGGACTTGTAAGGAGTAAATATGAAAGAGATTTTGGTTGGGGAAAAGAATGGTTTAAATATGATGCTGCTTCAAGAGCAAATTTTTATATAAGAATTTATTCAGATTTAATATTGTCAGAAATTGATAAAGAAGAAGATTTAAATTGTTTATCTCATTATGAGAAAGGGTATTGTTATAAACCTAATTGTGGGTTTAAGTTAGAAAATTACAAAATATGAAACTGTCTGCGCATCTGTTAAGTGCTACTATAATTTCAACCTCCACGTACATTTTAACTAAATCTTTTGTTATATCAATAACTTCATTATTCTCAGGGATTTTAATTGACGTAGATCACTTAATAGATTATTTTATAGAAAAAAATAGTGTATCTATTAACATAAAAGAATTTTTCTACAAGTGTCACAATGGAAATTTTAGGAAAATATTTTTATTTTTTCATTCATACGAAATTACATTTTTTATAGTTTTGTTATACTTTTATATTCAGAATGATATTTTATTAGGTTTAATAATAGGTGTTTGGTCGCATATGATTTTAGATATTTTGTATAATACAAAAATAAATTTTTCTAAAGGATCAGTGCGGATAGTAGGATATTCTTTTTTTTACAGGTTAGCAAAAAAATTTGATGCAAGTAAGTTTTATGATTGTTCTGGTATGGATAAGAATTAAATAAAAAATCTTGATTAAACAAGTATTTTATTGTATAAATTAAAACTTAAAATTTTAATTGGAGGGAAAATATGTTTATATCAATTTTAAACGCGCAGGAATGTGTTGCTTCAAGTGGACAAACTGGTGGGGCTGGATTAGGTAGTTTTGTGCCAATAATAATAATATTTTTCATATTTTATTTTATAATGATAATGCCACAACAAAAGAAAATGAAGGAACATGAAAAAATGATTTCAGAACTAAAAAAAGGAGATAATGTATTATTATCTAGCGGTATTTATGGGACTATAACGAACATCAAAGACAATATTTTAGAGATAAAAATTGCTGAAAATGTAAAAATTAATGTTTTAAAGACCACAGTTAGTCAGGTAATAAAAGATGAACAAACAAAAAATAATTAAATTATTTCATTTATGACGGTAACTTTACAACAAATAAAAGAAAATAAACTAATAAAAGATTTTATTCAAGCTGCTGATGAAAATTTAGAAGTTTTAGGTTATACAGAACATGGATTTCGGCATGTAACATTTGTAAGTGATACTGCGAGATATATTTTGGAAAGTTTAGATTATGATAATAGGACCTGTGAACTTGTTGCAATAGCTGGATATATTCATGATATTGGTAATGTAATAAATAGAAAAGAGCATGGTCAATCTTCTGCTGTGATAGCGATGGATATTTTGGACAATCTTTCAATGCCATCTAATGAAATTGCAAAAATAATTTCTGCAATAGGAAATCATGAAGAAGAAGTTGGAGAACCTGTTAATGAAGTTTCGGCGGCATTAATTTTAGCAGATAAATCAGATGTTCACAAGGATAGGGTAAGAAATCCTAAGATGATATCATTTGACATACATGACAGGGTAAATTATGCAGTTGAAAATAGTGTTGTGAAAGTGTTTAAAGATAAAAAAATAATTTCTGTTCAACTTAGTATAGATACAAAGATTTCGCAAATAATAGAATATTTTGAAATATTTATGCCTCGGATTGTTATATGTCGTCGTGCAGCAAATTATTTTGGACATAGTTACGAACTTTTAATCAATGGACAAAAAGTTTTATAGGTAATAAATATAATATTGATTTCATAGGAGATTTTTTATGAAGAACTTACAAGTAAGAGCTATAATTTTTTTAGTAATAATAGGACTAAGCATTTATTTCATTTTTCCAACTGTAGAATGGTACTTAATGCCAGAACAACAACGACAAGAATTGGTTAGACAGAAAGATCCTATATTAAAGAAAATTTTAAATTTAGGACTTGATTTACGAGGAGGGACACATCTTGTTTTGGAAGTAGATAAAGAAAAAATTCCTAAAGGTGTAGATGTTTCAGATGCACTTGATCGAGCGATAGAAGTTATAAGAAACCGAGTTGACCAATATGGTGTTTCAGAAGCGTTGATAACGAAACAGGGTGATAGATGGATTTCAGCACAAATTCCTGGAGTGAAAGATCCAGAAGTTGCAAAAGAACTCATTGGAAGGACGGCACTTTTAGAATTTAGATTAGTAGAAACTGGTGTGCAGTTATCAAAAATAGCAGATAAAATTCGTGAATTAGGATTAAAACCGAACGAAGCTGTTTTGGAACAAGAAGTGTTAAAGATGGTTCCTACGGGATATGTTTTAATGCCTGGCCGAGAACAAAGTTATTATTTAGTAAAATCAACAGCAGAACTTACAGGAGCATATTTAACTACAGCAAAGTTAGAACTTGGTAGAGGAGATTATGGTTTACCACATGTTTCTTTAGAATTTGACCGAGATGGGACAAAAATATTTTCAAAAGTTACAGAACAAAATATTGATCGTCAATTGGCAATAGTTCTTGATGGTGTGGTACAATCCGCACCGACGATTAAATCAAGAATACCTGATGGAAGAGCTATTATTGAAGGTAGTTTTAGTATTGAAGAAGCAAAATTTTTAGCAACAATTTTGCGAGCAGGTGCATTACCTGCTCCGGTAAAAATTATAGAAGAGCGTAGTGTAGGTCCTTCTTTAGGTAGAGATTCTGTAGTTACAGGGTTAAGGGCGTTATTGATAGCAACAATTCTTGTATTAACTTTTATGGTGATATATTACAAAGTATCAGGTATAATTGCAAACTTTGCTTTATTGTTAAACATATTTTTAGTGATAGCAATAATGTCAGCATTTCGTGCGACATTTAGTTTTCCCGGGTTAGCAGGTATAGTTTTGATGATAGGGATGGGTGTTGATGCAAATATATTAATTTTGGAAAGAATTAAGGAAGAGATACGCAGTGGAAAAACTTTACGTGTTGCGGTAGATTTAGGTTATCAGAGAGCATTGATTACTATAATAGATTCAAATTTAACAACAGTAATTACTACAGTATTTTTGTTTGGTTTTGGAACTGGTCCAATAAAAGGTTTTGGAATTACTATGTTGATAGGATTAATTGCAAACATATACACTGCAGTTACTGTTACGAAAGTCATTTACGAATTTGTAATGGAAAAAAATTTAATTAATCCGAAACAATTATTCTAAATAAAAATTTTATTAGGAGATTTTACTATGAAAGAATTTGAGTTTATTAACAAGAGGAATATTTTTTTTAGTATTTCTGCAGTAGGTATAATTATAACTATTTTTCTAATGATAGTTAAAGGTCTAAATTTAGGATTAGATTTTACTGGTGGGACTTTAATTCAGGTTGTTATTAATAAAAATGTTCCAATAGAAGAAGTAAGAAAAATGTTATCTGATGGTGGAGTTAAAGGATTTGATATACAGAATATAATTTTGTCAGAAGAAAAAGATAAGAAAGAATATATAATAAGAATAAAAACTGGTGAACAAAAACGTGATGAAATGGGAAAAAATATAAGAAATATTTTTGATACAAATCAACTTTCATATGAAATTATGAGAATAGAATATGTAGGTCCTACTATAGGTAGACATTTGACAAAACAAACGATGTATGCAATAATTTTCTCGCTAATTGGTATTATTATATATGTAGGTTTTAGGTTTAAATCTTCAATATGGGGAATAGCAGGGGTTTTGGCATTGTTTCATGATGTAATTTTAACTTTAGGTTTTTTGATAGTTTTAGGTAGAGAGATAACTTTAACTGTTGTTGCAGCTTTATTAACATTGATAGGATATTCCATAAATGACACAATAGTAACTTTTGATAGAATTAGAGAAAATTTATATTTAATACGCAAAGAATCTATTGATAGAATTATGAACAAAAGTATTAACCAGACACTTTCAAGAACAATATTAACTTCTACAACATCTTTTGCAACAGTTTTGTCATTATTTATATTTGGGAATGAAGTTATAAAAGATTTTGGTTTAACTATGGTTTTTGGAATAGCTATAGGTACTTATTCTTCAATATTTATAGCATCAGGATTCGTTTTAGAATATAAAAATAGAATAGATAAAAAATAGTTTAATATATATGTATGAAAATAAAAAAGTTTAAACTTACTCCACGGTTTAGAGAAGTTTACAATGAATTAAAACAAAGAAATATTAAAATTACTCCTGAGATAGAAACTTTAGTTCAGATGTATGATAAACAAATTTCAGATTTACTATCTTCGTCAGTTTTATTTGAAACATATGAGACAAAAAGTTCTGTAATTAGTGAAATAAAAAAATTTATTGAAATACCTAAAAATGCATCTTTGATAACATTTATAGTTTCTACTTTAGGTGTTGAAGTGGAAGAATTAGAAAAAAAAGAAAACGAAGAATTAAAAAATGTTGTTTTAGAAGTTTTGTTGTTAGAATACTTAGATTCGTCACTACGTTTTGTATTTAAGATATTGCAGGAACAAACGGAAGAGAATTATGAACTTAGTACAATTTTTAACTCTCCAAAAGAATTGATTTCTGAAGTGTTTAAACTTATCAATCCGGAAAAAATTTCGGTTAGTTATGATAATAATATTTTTAGACCAAAATACACTTCTGTAAATTATCTTTTTTGGTTTTCTAACAAGAAATAATGTTGTTAACAATTCGTAAATGAGACATTTGTTTAACAGAATAAAAAAGTTTAGGGAAACAAAGTTCGGTTATTGGTTTGAACACAAATTGTTAAGTTATATTGGATGGCTAATAATTCAAACAATTTCAAGAACAGTAAGAATAAAAAAAACAGGATTTGAACAAGTAGAAAAAATAATTTCTAAAAATAAAAATGTAATATATACATTTTTCCATGGAGAACAGTTTTTGTTAGTTTTTGCACATAGAAACCAAAACTTAGTTTTAATGAGTAGTTTATCACGAGATGGAGAGTTGCAAAGTAAGATTTTGTCAAAATTTGGGTTTGACATTGTAAGAGGTTCTACAAAAAAAGGTTTTGTTTCCGCAACAATATCAATTTTAGATAAACTTTCTAAAGGACAAAATACTGCATTTGCAGTCGATGGACCAAGAGGTCCTGTTTACAAGGTAAAACCTGGAGCAATATTTTTAGCACAAAAAACAGGTATTGCAATAATACCTGCTAGAGTAAAAATTAAACATAAAATTAAGTTAAACAATTGGGATAAATATTTAATCCCAATTCCGTTTACTAAAGCACAGATTTATTATGGAACCCCTTTCTTTGTTCAAAAAACAGATAGTATAAAAGAGAGTTGTTATAAATTAGAAAAATTAATGTTGGAGTTAATTAAATAAAAATTCACATATGTAAGATTGATTTTAAATTAAAAAATATGTAAAATAACATTTTAACAAGAAACTTATCTTAAAAAATCTTATAATTAAAAAACAACTTTTTTTTAGAGGTTTTTATGGTAAATGTATTAGTGTTAGGCAGTGGAGGACGAGAACATGCTATAGTTTGGAAATTAAGGGAATCTAAGGTTATAAATAACATATATTGTATTCCTGGCAATGCAGGTATTTTGGAACTTGCTAAGACCGAACAAATAAAATTAACAGATGTTAATAGAATATATCAGTTTATATTGTCTAAGAACATAAATTTAGTAATTATTGGTCCGGAACAGCCTTTAGTTGAAGGGTTTAGTGATTATTTAATTAACAGGAAAATAAAAGTTTTTGGTGTAACAAAAAAACAATCTCAGTTAGAAGGAAGTAAAATATTTGCAAAAGAATTTATGGTTCGCCACGGAATACCAACATCTGAGTATAGAATTGCAGATGACATTAGTAAAGCGAAGTTTTATGTAGAAGAAATGTTTAAAAACAGTCCCAAAGGCATAGTAATAAAAGCAGATGGGTTAGCTTCTGGTAAAGGGGTTATAGTTTGTGATAATGAAAAAGATGCTATTGAAGCAATAATAGATATGATAAAAAAC
This sequence comes from uncultured Endomicrobiia bacterium, assembly GCA_937936785.1. Taxonomy (GTDB): domain Bacteria; phylum Elusimicrobiota; class Endomicrobiia; order DTEH01; family DTEH01; genus CALDDQ01. The sequence continues at coordinate 37,423 of CALDDQ010000011.1, read as the reverse complement.
AAAACATTTGGTTCTGCGGGTGAAAAAGTTTTAATAGAAAAAAAAATTGATGGAACAGAAATTTCTGTTATTGCATTTTGTGATGGTGAAACTATAATTCCGTTAAAACATTCTCAGGATCACAAACGTGTATATGATAACGATATGGGTTTAAATACTGGAGGTATGGGTGCATTTGCGCCAGTGCCGTTCGTAAGTGAAATGTTAGAAAAAAAAATTTATGAACAAATAATGAAGAGATTTTTATCAGGAATACAAAACGATAGTTTAGGTTATAATGGAATTATATATTTTGGTTTAATGATAGAAAATCTTGGACAAAATAATGAACAACCATATGTGTTAGAGTTTAATTGTAGGTTTGGGGATCCTGAGACACAAGTTATTTTGCCTTTGGTTGAAAATGATTTATATGAAATTGTAAGTGCTACTTTAGAAAAAAGTTTGTACAAGGTTAATTTAAAATTTAAAGATAAGTTTGCAGTATGTGTTGTTCTTGCTTCAAAAGGATATCCAAAAGAATATGAAACTGGGAAAATAATATATGGTTTAGAAGAAGCAAAAAGTATGAATGATGTAATAATTTTCCATTCTGGGACAAAATTTATAGATAATAATTTTTACACCTCTGGAGGAAGAGTTTTGGCAGTAACATCATTAGCCAATAGTTTAGGTGAAGCAATAAAAAAGAGTTATCTTGCAGTTGAAAAAATTGATTTTGAAGGTAAACATTTCAGGAAAGACATAGGAAAAAAAGGTTTAATAACAAATTAAAAAATAACAAGATTAAAATTTATGCTAACATATAAAAAAAGTGGAGTTGATGTTGATAGAGCAAACATTTTTGTTAACTGGATTAAAAAAAATGTTCCTTCAATAGGTTTTTTTAGTGGGTTTTATGAGATAAATAAAAATCAGGTTATTGTAGGAACAACTGATGGTGTTGGGACAAAATTAAAAATAGCCCAATTAGTTGGTAGACACGATACTATTGGAATAGATTTAGTTGCGATGAATGTTAATGATATTATTGTATGTGGTGCAAGACCAATTTTTTTCTTAGATTATATAGCAGTAGGAAAGTTAGACTTAAAAGTTATGAAAGATATTATGAGAGGAATAATGTATGGATGCAAAGTTTCAGGATGTAATTTAATGGGAGGTGAGACTGCAGAGATGCCTGGAATGTATAAAAATGGTGAATATGATTTAGCAGGGTTTGCTTGTGGTTTAGTAGAAAAACATAATATTATTAAAGGAGAAAATGTTAGTGTGGGAGATGTATTGATAGGATTAAAATCTTCAGGGTTACATTCAAACGGATATTCGTTAGTTAGAAAAGTTTTTAAAATAGATGAACAAAAAAAGTATGCAAAATTTTTATTGGTTCCAACAAAGATATATGTTAAGATTATATTAAACTTATTAAAGAGTTTTAGACCAAACAGAGATATTAAAGCAATGGCACATATTACAGGAGGAGGGTTTTATGATAACATTGTGCGAATATTGCCTAATGGTATGAAAGCTGTGGTTAATAAAAGTTTATGGGTTGTTCCAAAAATATTTCAACTAATACAGAAAAAAGGAAAAATTTGTGAAAAAGAAATGTTTAGAACATTTAATATGGGAGTAGGTATGATAGTTGTAGTTAATAAAAATTGTGCAAAAAGTGTATTAAGATATCTTGGTAATGAAGGATTTGTTATTGGAGAGATAGAAAAAAATAATAAACCAATATCTGAAGTTGTTATTATATAAATTATGATTTCTAAACTAAAACTTGGTTGGTTTTCAACTTCCAAAGGTAAAACATCTATCAAAATATTTAAAAACATATATACTGCAATAAAAAATAAAGAGTTAAATATAGAACTTAAGTTTGTTTTTATAAACCGAGCATTAGGTGAATCAGATAATTCAGATAAATTTATACGTTATGTATTAAACAAAAAAATTTCTTTAGTAACATTTTCTTCTAAAAGATACTTGCCAAAATTAAGACAAGAAAATATAAATACTTGGCGGAAAAAATATTATGAGGAAGTTTATAAATTAATTAAAGATTTTGATGTAGACATAATTTTGCTTGCTGGATATATGTTAATTTTGAGTGAAGATATGTGTAAAAAAATGAAATTTATAAATTTACATCCAGCATTACCCTGGGGTCCGAAAGGTAAGTGGGATGAAGTAATAAAAGAAATAATTTTTAAAAAATATTCAGAACATGGTGTAATGATACATTTAGTTACAAAAGAAATAGATCGTGGTCCAGTTTTGTGTTATACAAAGTTTAATATAAAAAAATTTGATTTTAACAAAATAAGGGAAAAAGGATTGAAATATGAAATTCCATTAATTAAAAAAACTTTAGAATTGTTAGAGACAAAAAAATTATTTATAAAAGGACAAAAAATATTTTTTAAAAGTAAATTATTAAATAATGGGTATGAGATAAATCCAAAAATATTGGAGAAAAAGGTATGAAAACAAAATTTGTTTTTATTACAGGAGGAGTAGTATCATCTTTAGGAAAGGGAATTACTACGGCTTCTTTAGGTGTGTTGTTAAAAGCACACAAGTACAAAGTTGATGTATTAAAATTTGACCCGTATTTAAATGTTGATCCTGGGACAATGAACCCATATCAGCATGGAGAAGTTTTTGTTACTGATGATGGTTCTGAGACAGATTTAGATTTAGGTCATTATGAACGGTATTTAAACCAAAATATGTCAAAAAAAAATAATATTACTCAAGGGAAAATTTATGAATCTGTTTTATACAAAGAACGGTATGGTGAATATTTAGGTAAAACGGTGCAAGTTGTTCCTCATGTAACAAATGAAATTAAAAAATCTGTGTTTAAAATATCTCGTAAAAAAGATATTGTAATTACAGAGATTGGTGGAACTATAGGAGATATTGAAAGTTTACCATTTTTGGAAGCTATTAGACAAATAAGGTTAGATGTTGGAAAAGAAAACGTTGCTTATATCCATATTACACTTTTACCTTATATAAAAGCTGCAGAAGAAATAAAAACAAAACCTACACAACACAGTGTAATGAAACTTAGAGAAATAGGGATAGAACCAGACATAATAGTTTGCAGGACAGAAAAAAATGTTGGTCGTGAAGTAAAAGAAAAAATTTCGTTATTTTGTAATGTAGAGGTGGATTCTGTAATTTTGGAACCTGATGTTGGAGATTGTGTATATAAAGTTCCCCTAATACTAAAAGAACAAAATCTAGATAAAATTTTACTACGAAAACTTAAGTTAAAACAGCGCAAATGTGATATTTCTAACTGGGCAAAGTTGGTAGAAAAGTTTGAAACTATGGAAAATAAGATAACTATTGCAATTGCTGGCAAATACACTCAGTTAAAAGATGCTTACAAAAGTATTTTAGAAGCATTGATACATGCTGGTATCCATAATGAAGTTGGTGTAAATATAAGGTATGTCAATGTTGAAGAAAAAGATTTTTATGAAAAATTAAAAGATGTTAGTGGAATAATTGTTCCTGGTGGTTTTGGAGAACGTGGTGTTGAAGGTAAAATTGATATTATAAAATATGCCCGAGAAAATAAAGTTCCTTTTTTAGGGATATGTTTAGGTATGCAGTGTGCAGTAATAGAGTTTGCAAGAAATGTTTGTAGACTAAAAGGAGCCAACTCTACTGAATTTGACTCAAGAACACAGTATCCTGTAATAGATTTAATGGAAGACCAAAAAATGGTAAAATATAAAGGTGGAACAATGCGATTAGGAATGTATTTGTGCAAAATTAAAAAAGGAACTTTAGCTAATAAAATATATCGTACAAATAAAATTTATGAACGACATAGGCATAGATATGAAGTTAATCATAAATTTATACCTATAATAGAAAAGAATGGTTTACTAGTAAGTGGCAGACATCCTTTTGGTAATCTGGCAGAAATTGTTGAGTTGTCATCAAGATATGACCATCCTTTTTTTATAGCAGTACAGTTTCATCCAGAATTTAGATCAAGATTTGAAGTTCCTCATCCAATATTTTATAATTTGGTAAAAGTTGCAAAAAAATTTAAAATATCTTTAAAATGATTAAAAATAATAATTGGAGGTAAAATTATGAAGAAAATATATGTTGTTATTTTATCAATTATGTTTATATTTTTTGGGACAAATAATTTTATTTTTGCTAAAGTAAACAAAAGTAAAAATGTTAAAAATAGTAAATTCTATACTTTCCAAAGAAAAAATATTTATTTACAAAGAAACAAAAAGACTAATATAAGAAATAATAAAACAAAAAGTGTTAATAAATTAAAACCAAAAATAAAACAAAAATAAATAACAAATTTCACTTTTAAAAATGAAATTTATAGTTTTTTTAATATTATTCTTTTTTGTAAATGGTAATTCAATTCTTACTGCTGGAGAGACAGATTTGTACATAGAAGAAAAAATTAAAGAACTGCAAGAAAAATTGCATGAAGCAGGTTATTCAATAAAATTCTTTTCAGATAAAAGGTTTAAAGTTTATAAAGAGACACCAATTCAAATTAAAACTATGAATAAAGCGAACTATTTTTCACCGTTTATGGGAATTTTTACTGAAAAATCTTTTGAACAATCGTTAAATTTTATTGAGGAAAACAAAAACTTTTTAATAAAAGCAGAAAAACAGTTTAAGGTAGATAAAGAATATATTGTTGCAATACTACAGATAGAGAGTAATTTTGGTAGGAAAGTAGGAAAATGGAAAGTTATAAATGCGCTAGTTTCTATGTATGTTAACAACAGGAAATGGGTTTTAAACGAAATTAAACATTTTATAGATTTAGAAGGAAAGTTATATGATGATATATTTGCTATTTCAGGCAGTTATGCAGGTGCATTTGGTATTGCACAATCGTTACCGTCTTCATATAAAAATTTTGGAGTAGATTTTGACAATGATGGAGTTATAGATCCAATGAGTGTAGCTGATGCAATAGGGTTTGTTGGTAATTATTTGCATAAATGTGGTTTTGGAAAGACAGAAGAAAGTAAACGGAAAGCTATTTTTGCATATAACAGACAATGGTCATATGTAGATGCTATTAGTGAATATGCTAAGAATTTAAAAGAAAGGTTAAAAAAAATTCAAAGTAAAAAATAGTATATTTCAACTACGATTTTCTTCTTTCACCTATTCTACGATCTTGTGAACGATGAATGTTTTGGTTAGGATCGTTATAAAGTTTGCCAATCCATCTTCTGTCAGATTTTCTTCTGTCAGCTTTTCTTCGTTCAACTAAGACTTTTTTTTCTGGTTTTGACAAATTTTTAATTTTGGACACAATTTTTTTTAAATTACAACTTTTTTTCATAACAAATACCTCAATTAAATTAATTTCTCTAATGTAAAATATATATTCTTTAAATATAAAATTCAAGATATGCTGTAAATATTAGACAAAATTTTATATAAAAATAAAATATGATAAAACTTTCAGATTCAATAAAATATTTAAAAACTGTAGGTCTTCGTAGAGAAAAATTTTTAAACAAGATAGGTATTTATTGTGTAAAAGATTTGATATATTACTTTCCTAGATATATACAAGATAGAAGAAAATTATCTTTATTTGAAAACAACATAACATTATCTCAAAAAATTACCGTTGTTGGAAAAATAGTTACTTATGAGATTGTATATACAAAAAACAAGTTTGGTATTTTTAAAGTTACAATAGAGACAGATATAAAGAAGTTTCCATTATTAAATCTTATTTGGTTCAAAAAAATAAACAAAAAATTTGATGTATTTACAACTCTTAAGAAACATATCGGACAAGAGTATTTGAATAAATATATTATAGCATATGGTAAAATTTCTGGTCAGATAAAACGTATTCCTGAGGTATTGGTTGAAGATTATGAATTATTAAAAAGTTTAGAAGAAGAAACTATTCACACAAAAAGGTTAGTGCCGATATATTCTTTAAATACAAATTTAAAACAACAGTGGTTTAGAGAGTTGGTTTATAATACAATAAAGAAAATAAATTTTAATGAACATCTGCCAAAATTCGTGATTGAGAAAGAAAAATTTTTAGAGTTAAACTCTGCTATAAAAAATGTTCATTTCCCAGATTCGTGGCAGTTATATAACGAATCAAAAAAAAGGTTAATGTTTGACAAATTTTTATTTTTACAGATACAAGTACAAAAATTAAAAAAACAACTTATGAACAAAGAAAAAGTAGGAAAATATCAGTTAAAAAAATTTTTGCTTACACCTTTTAAACACAAGTTATCTTCTACAATAAATAATTTTGATTTTACCTCATCCCAGAAAAGAGTTATTAAAGATTTGTTTAATGATATGATGTCAAAAACTGCAATGAACAGAATTTTAATTGGAGATGTAGGTAGTGGAAAGACTTTAGTTGCGGTATCATGTATTTTGTTAGCAATAGAAAATGGGTACCAGAGCGTGTTTATGTCACCGACAGAAATTTTAGCGCAACAACATTATTTTAATTTAATGACATATTTTGATGGATTACTTAATCCTATCACTGGCAAAAACATAAAAATTTTTTTATATTTAGGCAAAACACCAAAAAAAGAAAAAGATTTGATATTAAGACAACTAAATAATGGTGAAATAGATTTGTTAATAGGAACACATTCATTATTAGAAGAAAAAGTTGAATTTAAAAATTTATCACTTATTGTTATAGATGAACAGCATAAGTTTGGTGTTTTACAAAGAAAAAAGTTGTATGACAAATCGCTTCTAGCAGATGTTTTAATAATGACAGCAACACCAATACCGAGGAGTTTAGCTATGACTTTATATGGTGAGTTAGATATTTCAATTTTAGACGAACTACCTCCAGGTAGAAAAACAGTAGAGACAAGATTCTATCAAGACGAAACTGTGGCATATGAATTTATACTTGAACGGTTGTCTTTTGGAGAAAAGATATATTTTGTATACCCTACGATTGAAGAAAATAAGTTAGAGTTAAAATCTTTGATTGAAGAGTATAAAAAATTGTCTACTACAATATTTAAAAATTATCCTTGTGGTATTTTACATGGTAAAATGACAACTCAGGAAAAACAGTTACAGATGTTAAGATTTAAATCAGGTGAATATAAAATTTTATTTTCTACAACTGTTATAGAAGTTGGAATAGATATTCCGGATGCAACAGTTATGTTTATAAACCATGTGGAACGGTTTGGTTTGTCAACATTACATCAGTTACGTGGTCGTGTTGGTAGAGCAGATAAACAGTCGTATTGTATTTTAGTTGGTAATATAACTACTGAAGAAGCAAAAAAAAGAGTAGATGTTATGTTAGAGACAAATGACGGATTTAAAATTGCACAAAAAGATATTGAGATACGTGGCCCGGGAGAAATATTTGGTTATTCTCAACATGGAAAAAGTGAAATTGATTATTCTGATGTATTAAAATACAGTGATATATTATCTAAAGCAAAGGAATATGCTAAAAATATTGTGTTAGAAGAAAAATTTTCTTTTGAAGAAATAAATTTGTTAATGAACAATTTAGAAGTTAGAAATAAAGAATTTATCCAATTAGGTAAGGTAGGATAAAATAAATTATAATCAGTAAACAGTATGAAAATTAAAAATAATAATACAATAATATTTGCTGACATAGGTAATACTTTTGTTGATTATATAGTTTATGATGGTGATATAAAGTATAACAAAATTCATACTAAAAATTTTAAACACTTATATAAAAAATATTTTAATGCACAATTTTTTATTTCTTGTGTAGTGAACAAAATTGAAAAAAGATATTCAAAAAATAAAAATATAAGATTTTTGTCATTTAAAAATATAACTAAATATATAAAAATAAATTATGATATTAAAAATCTTGGTTCAGATAGGATTTTAGGAATTTTTGCAGCAAAAAATTTTTTTAAAAAAAATGTTGTGATTATATCTTGTGGAACATGTTTAACATTAGATTATTTGAACAAAAATGGAGTATATTCTGGTGGTGAAATTTTTCCCGGGATAAATTTATCTTTAATAACACTAAAAAATAATGCTTCTAAACTACCATTAGTAAAATATAAAAAGCTAAATATTATATGTGGTCAAGATACAGAAAGTTGTATTTTATCTGGGATAAACAATTTTTACAAACAAGGAATTCTTAATTTTATAAATTATTTAAATCCGAATGTTGTATTAATCAGTGGTGGAGATAGAAAAAAAATTAGTTCTCTGATTGAGAAAGAAAAAATGAAAAATAAAATTTTTTTAGTAAAAAACATAGTTATATGTGGAATAATAGTTTTTTGTTTTAAAAAGAATATAATTTCCTACCAAGAATTTAAAAAAATTTTAAAAGTTTGTTTTATACAAAACAATTTTCAAACAAACTAAAGGATGTTTTTTAAACAATTTTTTAATTAAAAAATAACTATTGACACACAAAATGATATTTTATAATCAATAAGAACACAAAAATGCCACGATGGCGGAACTGGCAGACGCACGGGACTTAAAATCCCGGGTCCCCTGGCGGATGTGAGGGTTCAATTCCCTCTCGTGGCATTTTAGATTTTTTTATGTTTTTATAGAGAAAATAATAAATGAATAATCTGATAAGTTTTGCTGGTTTAGTAATACTTATCTTGATAGGTTGGTTTTTTTCTGAAAACAGAAAAAAAATTTTGTGGAAGACAATATTTTGGGGCACAATACTACAGATTTTATTAGGTTTTCTCGTGTTAAAAACTCCTCCTGGAAGATGGTTTTTTGAAATTTTTAACAAAATATTTATTACAATAGTAAACTTTTCTGATAAAGGTGCAGAATTTATTTTTGCTGGTCTGGTAAGTGATACTGACAAATTTGGTTATATATTTGCATTTAAAGTTTTACCTACAATAATATTTTTTTCTGCTTTTATGTCAGTTTTGTATTACTTTGGTATAATGCAAAAAGTGGTAGAACTTTTTGCTCACCTGATGGTAAAATTGATGGGCATTTCTGGGGCGGAAAGTTTATCTTGTTCTGCAAACATTTTTGTTGGCCAGACGGAAGCACCGTTAATGATAAAACCGTATGTAAACGATATGACGCGGTCAGAACTTTTAGCAGTAATGACTGGTGGTATGGCAACAATTGCAGGTGGTGTTATGGCTGCATATGTTGGATTATTGAACAAATATGTTTTAGATATAGCAGGACATTTAATGACAGCGTCTGTAATGTCAGCTCCTGCTGCGTTAGTATTTGCAAAACTATTAATTCCAGAAACTGAAGAACCAAAAACTTTAGGATATGTAAAGGTTAAGTATGAATCTGAAGATGTTAATGTTATTGATGCAATAGCTAATGGGACAACTTTAGGGTTACAGTTAGCGTTAAATGTTGGTGCTATGTTGATAAGTTTTATGGCGATATTATATTTGTTAAACTTTTTATTAAGTTTTTTAGGGAATTTGTTACCATTTGAATTTACAAAAGGTTTATCTTTTGACAAAATATTTGGGTTACTATTTTCACCTATAGCGTTCATTATGGGGATAGAGTTAAAAGATATTTCAATTGCAGGACAGTTTATCGGTCAAAAAACTTTTTTCAACGAATTTGTTGCGTATGCGAACATGTCAAAATTATATTTAGAAAATCCACAAATATTTTCACAAAGGACAGCAATAATATTGTCATATGCGTTGTGTGGATTTTCAAACTTTTTATCTATAGGTATACAAATAGGTGGTATAGGTTCGATAGCACCAAAAAGAAAACATGATTTAGCAAAGTTAGGTATAAAAGCGTTAGTAGCAGGAACACTCGCATGTTTACAGACTGCTACTGTGGCAGGATTTTTATTGACGTGGTAAAATTTACAAAAAAAAATGAAATCTAAAAAATGTCCAATTTGTGGGACAGAGAATCGTGAAGTAGCAAAATATTGTAGAATTTGTTTTTCAAGATTGATTTCGTTAAAAAGTGTAGTTTTAAAAACAAGTATTTATCCAAAAGTTCAAAATAGAAGAAAAATAATAAATTTTTTATTTATAATTTTGTTAGTGTTAATTTTATTTTTCTTAATTAAATAATTAAATGATAATATTACTCGTGATAACAACTTTTGTTGTAATATTAGGAATAGTAATTTATGCGTATATAAGTTCATTAAACTTAAAAAAACTTTCCATAGTAACAGAATTTACTTCAGATTTATTCTCAAGTTTAGAGATTGACAAAGTGTTACCTTTAGTTGTAGATAAAATAATGATAATGTTAAATCCAAAACGGTGTTCAATAATGATGTTAGATGATAATAATAATTTACGTATTAAAGTAGGAAAAAATATTTCTAAATATGCAATTCGTGGTTTGAAATTAAAACTTGGTGAAGGTATTGCTGGGCAAGCGTTAAAAGAAGGTAAAATGACTTTTGTTAGAGATGTATCAATGTCACCACAATACTATAAAATGTTTGAAGTAGGGTATAAAAATGTTAAAAAAGAAAGTTTAGTTGTTATCCCATTAAAATATCAAGACATTAATTATGGTGTTATTAATCTTCATTATCCGGTAAGAAATAGTTTTCCATCAAGTTATACTGAAAAAGTAATATTAAAACTTGTAATGGAACAAGTTTCTGTCTCAATACACAATTGTTTAACATATCAAAAAGTAGTAAATGATGCGATGACGAAGTTGTTTAATCATAATTATTTTATCAAACGTTTAGAAGAAGAAATTTTTTTAGCAAGAAAATATTCTACAAAACTTTCATTGATAATGTTTGACATTGACCATTTTAAAAAGGTTAATGACACTTACGGTCATCAGGTAGGAGATTTGGTTTTAATAGAAGTTGCAAACATTTTACAAGATAATATTCGATTAACAGATATTGCAGGACGGTATGGTGGAGAAGAGTTTGGTGTTATTTTACCAAATACAAATCTTAAAATGGCAAAAGTTATTGCAGAAAGGTTGAGAGAAAACATTGCTGGAAGAAAAATTATATCTTTAGACAAAGTTATAAATGTTACAAGTTCATTTGGTGTTGCTGAGTTTAAAGTTGAAGAAACAACGGAACAACTTCTTTACCGTGCAGATAAAATGTTGTACACAGCAAAAAATATGGGTAGAAACAGGGTTTATGGAGAGTAAATAGAGTAAATATTGAATATTATAAAAAAACATAATATATTATATTTAAAACAATAAAGGAGTAATATTTTATGAGAAAACCTATAATAGCAGCAAATTGGAAGATGTATAAAACAATTTCCGAAGGGAAAGATTTTATAACCAATTTTTTACCTAAAGTAAAAGATGTTTACGATAAAGAAATAGTTATAGCAATGCCGTATACATTATTATTTGTAGCAGGTGAAATGTTAAAAGGGACAAATGTAAAACTTAGTGCAGAAAATATGTATGTTGAAGAAAAAGGTGCGTTTACTGGCGAGATAAGTCCTTTAATGTTAAAAGATGTTGGATGTTCATATGTTATTCTTGGACATTCAGAACGAAGAAAATATTTTAAAGAAACAGACGATTTTGTAAACCAAAAAATGTTAGTTGCACTAAAATATGGTATTATACCAATTGTTTGTATAGGAGAAACTTTAGAAGAACGGGAACAGGGTAAAACTTTAGAAGTTATTGGCAAACAAATAAAAGGTTCGTTGTCAAAACTTAGTACTTTAGATGCAGAAAAAATTGTTATTGCTTACGAACCTGTCTGGGCAATAGGTACGGGTAAAAATGCTACTCCACAACAAGCACAAGAAGTGCACGAGTTTATTCGTAAAAAATATGCTGAAATTTATGGTTCTATACCTTCTGAAAAAGTTAGGATTTTGTATGGTGGATCAATAAAACCAGAAAATTTTAAAGAAATAATGGCACAAAAAGATGTTGATGGTGGTCTTGTAGGTGGTGCTTCGTTAGAAGTAGAAAGTTTTTATAAGTTGGTGATGTATGATAAAATTTAGTTTACATTCATAAATGTAAAAGTTTAAATTTGTCTTTTGTAGTAATAGTTTTTAAGTAAGAGAATAATTATGGAAGAAAAAATTGTTGATGAAATAACAAAAAAAGTTATTGAAAGAATAAAGTTTGAAGAATTTCCTATTATAGTTAATGTTTCAAATCGTCATTGTCATCTTTCACAACAAGATTTAGAATTATTGTTTGGAACAGGGTATAAGTTAACTAATATTCGTGATTTAATGCAACCGGGACAGTTTGCTTGTAAAGAAACAATAAGTATTCAAGGTCCTAAAGGACAAATTGATAATGTAAGAATTATTGGTCCTGTAAGAAAACAGTCACAGGTAGAAATTTCTATAACAGATAGTTTTGTTTTAGGTATTAAACCACCTGTTAGAGAATCAGGTGATTTAGCAGGTTCTGCAGGAATAAGTTTTATCGGTCCAAAAGGTAGAGTTGATTTAAAAGAAGGATGTATAGTTGCAAAAAGACACTTACATCTTACCCCACAAGATGCAAAAAAATTAGGATTAAATGATAAAGATATAGTAAAAATCTTATGTGGCACAGGCAAAAGAGACACGTCTCAAGGTAGAGAAACAATTTTTTCTGATGTTATATGCAGAGTTTCGTCAAGTTATGCTACTGAATGTCATTTAGATACAGATGAAGCAAATGCTGCTTTGGTATCTAACGGAGAAAAAATTTTTATTGTTGGGAAAAAATAGGCTTGGTTAAAAATAAAAAGTTTAAAGTTGAAAGTTTAAAAAAAATTTAATATAAAAAAATAAAATTTTTTAGGGAGGAAGGAAAAATGGAAGCGTTAGGGATGATAGAAACAAGAGGTTTGATAGCATTAATAGAAGCGGCAGATGCAGCAGTAAAAGCAGCAAATGTGAAATTGGTTGGATGGGAAAAAATTGGTAGTGGGTTAGTGACAGTACTTTTTAGAGGAGAAGTAGCTGCTTGTAGAGCAAGTTGTGAAGCAGGTGCTGCTGCAGCACAAAAAGTTGGTGAATTGGTTGCTGTGCATGTGATACCACAACCTGCAACAGATTTAGAAGGTAAAATGCCAATTTCGTTACCAGAAACGTTAGCAAGAAAAAATAAATAAGATAAAAATAAAGGTCAAGCAAAATTATTACCTGAATTGGATAAGTTTTAGTAAGTTATAATGTAAAATTTTGTGTAGTATATGCTTGACCTTTTTAATTTTATGTATAAGACAACTTATGAAAAAAGTTTTAGAGGTAGAAAATTATTATAAACTAATTAACCATGGTCCTTGTGTGTTAATAACTTCTGGGAACAAAAAAATAAAGAATGTATCTCCGGTTGCGTGGATAACACCGCTTAATGACGAGCCACCAATGGTAATAATTTGTGTTGCATCATCACATTATACGGCTAAGTTAATCAATAAATATAAAGAGTTTGTAATCAATGTTCCTTCAGTAGATATGTTAAAGATAGTTAATGATACAGGTAAGATTTCAGGAATAAAGAGTGATAAATTTAGTGAATTTAATATAGAATATGATTTTGGACAAAAAGTTGATACTGTGCATTTGAAAAATTGTGTTGGTTTTGTTGAAACAAAATTATGGTTTAGAAAAGATTTTAGTGGAGTGACATTGTTTGTTGGCAAAGTTGTTTATTGTGAAGTTGAGAAAAATTTATATGATAACTATTTAATCCCGCAGAAAGCAAAAACGGTTCATCACATCGGGTCAAACAAATTTTTTGTTTCATCAAAATTAATTCAAGTTTAGATGGTTAGAAAAAAAATTTTTTTGTAAGTATTTTTTACTCCCAAATACCAACTATTTTATAACCACAGAATTTGCATTTTCCATTTTTTAGATTATTTTGTGTTATTGAATAACCTATTCTTCCAATTACAATATTATTACATTTAGGACAAAAAGTATTTTCATATGGATGTCCGGGAACGTTGCCGATATAAACGTATTTTAATCCTATATCTTTAGCAATTTTATGTGCTTGTTCTAAAGTTGCAACTGGTGTTGGTGGAAGATTAGTAAGTTTATGCATAGGATAAAACCTGCTAAAAAAGATAGGTGTTTCATCACCGAGATTTTCTTTTACCCATAAACAAAGTTTTTTAATTTCATCTGGATTATCGTTTAATGTGGGAATTATTAAATTTATAATTTCCACAAAACTATTTCTTTGTTTTACAAACTTTAATGTTTCAAGAACAGGTTGTAATTTTCCTAAAGCAAGTTTTTTGTAAAATTCTTCCGAGAAACCTTTTAAATCAACCCTAAACACATCTATATACTTTACTAATTCTTCTAAAGGAGGAGTATTTATATAACCCGAAGTGACCATAACATTTTTTAATCCTTCTTTTTTTGCAAGTTTTGCAATGTCTAACATATATTCATAAAATATTACTGGTTCTGTATACGTATAAGAAATACTTCTTGCGCCACTTTCTTTTGCCATTTTAACAATTTGTTCTGCAGTAAAGTTATAACTTTGAATAGTTTGCGGTGGACGTTGTGATATTTCCCAATTTTGGCAATGGATGCACCTTAAATTACATCCTGCAGTTGCTAACGAAAAACTTTTTGTTCCTGGGAGCATGTGAAACACAGGTTTTTTTTCTATAGGATCTACTGCTAAAGATACAGGTTTGTTATAAGTTAAAGTATATAAAGTTCCATCTTTATTAATTCTAGCTGTGCAATATCCACTTTGGTTTGGTTGTAAGATACATTCTCTTGGACAAAGTTCACATTGAATAATTTTTTGTTTTTCATCAACTAATTGCCACCAGAGTGCCTTTTTTAGAAAAGAGTCGGATTTATTTTTTGTAAATACTGGTAAAACAAAAATTAGATTTAAAATTATTGATAAAACAAAAAATTTTTTTTTCATGTTTTATTATATATAAAATTATTGTATTATTATCAATAATTCATTGTTTATGTTGAATATAAAGAATATTTTTTATATTAAGATAACAACTAATATGCGATTATTCGGGTTTTTATTTGTAGTAATATATATTTTTTGTACAAATATTTATGGAGAAAAGATTGATATGAACATTTTTGGTTACGATTTTAAAATTTATAAATTAGAAAACAACCTCACAGTAATACTTAAAAAAATTACAAATTTACCTTTAGTCTCTGTTCAGGTATGGGTAAAGGCAGGTTCTGTGTTTGAAGATGACACGAACAACGGTATTTCGCATTTTTTAGAACATTTAGTTTTTAAAGGTACGAAAAATTATGATGTAGGTAAAATTAGTAAAATAATAGAAAGTTATGGTGCAATATTAAATGCTGGAACTTCGAAAGAATATACAATGTATTTTACTGACATTCCTAAAGAAGGTTTATCTGATGCAATAAAAATTCTTAAAGAATTGGTCAGTGAAGCCATATTTCCGGATGATGAACTTGAGAAAGAACGAAATGTTGTGATAGAAGAAATTAAACGTTCAAAGGATAATCCCGGTAATGTATTATTTGAAAATTTTAACAAACTTTTGTTTACTAAATCTAATTATAAGTATACAATTATCGGCAATGAAAAAAATATTAGAAATTTTACTAAAGAAGATATAATAAAATATTATAAAACATTTTATAATCCAAAAAATATGGTTTTAAGTATATGTGGCGATTTTGATGATAAAGAAATTGAAATTTTGATTAATGACAATTTTGGAAAAATTGTTGATGAAAAAAATATTTTTCCAGTACCACAAATTTATGAAGACAAAAAAAGTGATGTTGTAGAAATAAATAAACACAATGTTCAGCAGACATATTTTTTGTTTGGTTTTTTAGGTCCTAATATAGATGATGATTTTCAATATTCAGGTGATGTTTTATCAGTAATTTTAGGAGAAGGAAGATCTTCTCGGTTATACAAAAATATTCGTGAACAAAAACAGTTAGTATATGAAATAGGCAGTGGTTTTTATGTACAAATGGGTCCATCAATATTTTATATTTCAGGAATTTGTGAACAAAAAAATTTAGATTTAGTAATAAAAGAAACAAAACAAGAATTACAAAAAATTCAACAAAATGGTGTTTCAGAAGAAGAACTTATAAAAGCTAAACAAATAATAAATACAAGATGGTATTTTGATAACGAAACAGTTCATTCACAAGCGTCAAACTTTGCTTGGTGGTATATGTTTAAATCTTTGGACGAACTAAAACTTTATGTAGAAAAAATTAACCAGGTTAATTCAGATGATATAAAAAATTTTGTTTCACGATATGGGGATTATCTTGTAATAAGTGCTTTAGAACCTTAAAAATTATGGTTTTTAAATTTATAATAATTTTAGGAATAATTTTTATGAACAAAAACTTATGTTTATCTGAAACAAATTTTACCAAAAATGTTAGGAAAGAAATTTTATCCAACGGTGCAACTTTTATTCATAAGTACAATACTGGTATTCCAGTAGTTAGTACATTAATATTTCTTAAAATGGGTTCTATAACTGATGGTAAACTTAGTGGTGTTGCAAATCTTACTCAGACAATAATAGTTAAAGGCACAAAAAACCGTTCTTCGGAACAAATTTCACAACAGATAGAATATCTAGGTGGTTCCATAAGTGCTGACATAAGTTCTGATTATGCAACATTATCTTGTTCGTTATCAAAACAAAATTTTGAAAAATCGTTAGAGATATTGTCAGATATATTTTATAATCCTATTTTTCCAGAAGAAGAAATCAAAAAAGAAAAGATGAACATTATAGCCTCAATAATGTCAAGAAAAGATAGTATTCACAGTGTTGCTTCAGATTATTTATTTCCGCAAATGTATGATAAACATCCATATGGTAGATTAGATATAGGAGATATAAATTCAATAAAAAAGATTTCAAGGAAAGATATAGTAAACCATTGGGAAAAATTTTATGGTATTGATGAAAAAAATAAAAATATAGTTTTTGTAGTATGTGGTGATATTAAGTTTGAAGAAGCAAAAGGTATGATAGAAAAGTATTTCCCAAAAATAAAGAAAACAAATATAAAAAATATAGAGTATAAAGAACCTGTTATAAAAAACAAAGTTATAACAAAAAATAAAAAATTTCAACAGGGATATTTGATGTATGGTTATTTGTCTGCACCGTTAAATTATGATTTTTTGAAAGAATATATGTCGATGAAAATATTAAACAGTTATTTAGGTGGTGGGATGAGTGGTAAATTGTTTCAAATTTTGAGAGAAGAAAATTCGTTATGTTATGAAACAAACAGTATTTATCCAACAAAATTGTTAACGAGCCATTTTATAATTTATATAGGTCTTGATGCATCTAGGATAAATCTTGCGAAAGAAGAAATTGAAAAAATAATTTATGATTTAAAAACAGGCAAAATTTTTAATGAAAAAGATTTAGCAGAAGTTAAACTAAAAATAAAGGGAAGATTTTTGTTAGATCATCAGACATCTCTAAGGCAGGGTTGGTATTTAGGTTTTTGGGAAATAATAGGTTTAGGATATGAGTTTGATGCAAGGTATATAGAAGAAATTTATAAAATAAGTTTAGATGAAGTAAGAAAAGTAATAAACAAAACATTTTCAAAAGAACGAATTTTAGTAGAATTATTGCCGAAGTAATATTTAATGAGCAAGAAAAAATATTTTATTTTAATCATAATTTTTTTAACTTGTTATTTTACACTTTTTGCAAAAGATTACGGAGACATTTTCATTGATGTTTTGCTTGGAGATGCTTCATATTTAAATCCGGTATTAGCAAGCGATTCTGCTTCTGCAAGTATAAATTCTTTAATATATAACGGTCTTGTAAAATATGACAAAGATTTAGTTTTAACAGGCGATCTTGCAGACAGGTGGGAAATAAAAAATAACGGGAAAGAAATAATTTTTTATTTAAAAAAAAATGTTAAATGGCATGATGGAACAAATTTTACTGCAGATGATGTAAAGTTTACATATGAAAAACTCATAGATCCAAATATAAAAACTCCCTATTCATCAGATTTTTTGTTAATAGAAAAATGTGAAATAATAAATGATCATACAATAAAATTCGTATACAAAAAACCTTTTGTTCCCGCGTTAGAATCTTGGGGTATAGAGATAATTCCAAAACACATTTTTGATACTGACAAATACGATTTTCACAAAAACCCGGCAAATCGTGCTCCTATTGGTACTGGACCATACAAATTTGTGAAATGGGTTTCGGATGAAAAAATAGAACTTGTATCTAATAACGATTATTTTGAAGGAAAACCTTTTATATCTAGATATGTTTTTAAAATAGTGCCAGACCAGAGTGTTCAATTTTTAGAATTATTAAATAAAAGCATAGATTCAATGAGTTTAACACCGGACCAGTCATTATCTAGAAATAAATCTTTTCATTATTACAACAGATTTGAATATCCATCATTTTCTTATACGTACATAGGATTTAATCTTAACAATATTTTTTTGAAAGACAAAAATGTCCGTCTTGCAATTGCGCATGCAATAAACAAAGATGAAATTATAAAAGGTGTATTGCTTAATAAAGGTTTATCGGCGACAGGACCTTTCCCAGCACAATCCTGGGCTTATAATGAAGATGTGGTAGATTTTGAATATAATCCTGAACTATCAAAAAAATTGTTATCGCAGTCCGGGTGGGAAACTTTGGACAAGGATTCTATACTAACAAAGAAGATTGTTGAAGGGAATAAAGAAAAAGTTGTAAAATTAAAATTTAATCTTATAACAAACCAAGGTAACAAAATGCGTCAGTTAACAGCAGAGATTTTGCAGACACAACTTAAAAAAGTTGGTATTGATATAGAAATACAAGTTATAGAATGGTCGGTGTTCATAAATAATTATATTAATAAAAGAAACTTTGATATGGTAATATTAGGTTGGAATTTAGGTCGTGATCCTGACCAGTATTTAATCTGGCATTCAAAACAAACAAATCCGGGTCAGTATAATTTTGTTTCTTACAACAATTCTGAAGTTGACAAATTATTAGAGCAGGGAAGAACAGAGTTTAATTTTGAAAAAAGAAAAAAAATTTATAAAAAGATTCATAAGATAATACATTCTGATATACCATACATATTTTTATACTATCCAAATGTATTATCTGTGGTTCATAAACGGTTTAATAATGTAGAACTTACCAAAGCAGGAATTAGATGGAATTTTGTAAAATGGTATGTCCCGAAAGATAAGCAGAGATACTTTTTTTCTACGGAATAATTTTTTTTGTTAGTATTTGATGAAAAATAAAATTAAATATTATAAAATTAACTAACTAAATTGTTTTTAACTAAGGAAAAAATTATTATGCAAACAAAAAAAATTAAAGCAGTATTATTTGATTTAGACAATACATTGGTAGATTTTATGAGGATGAAAAATGTCGCAGTAGAACTTGCAGTAGATTATATGTTAAACGCTGGGTTACCAGGTGAAAAACAGTCATTGGTAAAAGAAATATTTAAAATATACAGAAGAACACATATTGAAAGCCAACGTGCTTTAGACGAACTTATTATTTCAAAGTTGGGTAGGTTAGATTATAAAATTTTATCTGCTGGAGTGATAGGTTATCAAAGGGGGCGTGATATGTCAACATATCCTTATCCGAAGGTAGAATTTGTGTTGAAAGAATTGTTAAAAATGGGAATGCGCCTTGGAACGATTTCTGATGCTCCTGCAGAACAGTGTTATAATCGTTTAACTAGAGCACATTTAATAAATTGGATGGATTTAGTGATAACATTTGATGATACACAAGAGTATAAACCGTCTGCAAAACCATTTTTGTTAGCAGTGGAAAAACTTGGTTTAGATGTAAAAGAAGTTTTGTATGTAGGCGATTGGCCAGAACGAGATGTCGTAGGATCAAAAAAAGCAGGTCTTGTGACAGTTTTTGCACGTTGGGGTGAACATCCTCAAGCAAAAAATACGGGTGCAGATTTTGAATTAGATTCTATTGAACAAATTTTGGATGTTGTGAAGAAAATAAATTCTTAAAAAAGTTATATATGATATTACTTGTAAGTATTATAATACTAATTTCAACTGTAACAGTTTTATTATTTTTATTGATAAAACTTAGAGATTTTGATTTTAAGTTTAATGTGTTTAAAGAAACCCAGGATAGGATGGAAAAAGAAGTTAAAGAACAGATAATAGAAAATAGGGTTGAACTTAATAATAATATAAAAGAAATCAGGTTTGAGCTTGATACAAAGTTAGAAAAAATTCGTCAGACAGTTGATGATACATTAAACAAAAACTTAGAAAGACAATTTGGTGTTTCATTTAAAATAGTTAGTGAGAGATTGGAACAGGTACATAAAGGTTTAGGAGAGATGCATCTGTTAGCTTCTAGTGTTGGAGATTTAAAAAAAGTGTTATCAAATGTAAAGACCACAGGTATATTAGGAGAGATAAAGTTGGCAACTATATTAGACCAAATATTTTCTCCGGACCAGTATTTAACAAATGTAGCAACAAAAAAAGGTAGTAATGATCGGGTAGAATTTGCAATAAAACTTCCAGGAAGAGAAAAAAACAAAGAAGTATTGTTACCAATAGATGCAAAATTCCCAAACGAGATTTATAATAAATTAGTAGAAGCGTATGATAAATCAGATCAAAATTTAATCGAAGAAAGTTTAAAACAATTAGAATCAAGGATAAAATTAGAAGCAAAAAATATTAAAGACAAATATTTAGATCCACCATATACAACAGATTTTGGTGTAATGTTTTTACCTACGGAAGGGTTATATGCTGAAGTCTTGAGAATAAACGGATTATTTGAGATATTGCAAAGAGAATATCATGTTGTTCCAACAGGTCCGACCAATCTTGTAGCATTTTTGAACAGTTTACAGATGGGGTTTAGAACTTTGGCGATAGAAAAACGTTCAAGTGAAGTTTGGATTTTGTTAAATACAGTAAAAACTGAATTTAACAAGTTTGGTGATTTATTGGATAAAGTTCACAAAAAATTGCAAGAAGCTACAAATACAATTGAAGATGCAGAAAAAAAGTCAAGAACAATTGAACAAAAGTTAAAAAAGGTGCAACAGTTGCCTTTACAAGATAATGTTAGTATTAAGGCAGATAATTTAGAAATTAATAGTTAGAAAAAATGTTAGATCAAAATTTGTTTAAAAAAAAACAGTTATTACCATACATTACAGCTGGGTTTCCAACGTTAAAAGATACTGTTGAACTGATAAAATTTTTTATTGATTATGGTATAGAAATTTTAGAGGTAGGGGTACCGTTTTCAGACCCTACTGCAGATGGCCCAACTATACAGTATGCTTCTAACGTTGCATTATCAAACAAAACTAATTTAGACAAAATTTTTGAGTTAGTAGATAAAAATAATTTTTCAAAAAAAATTAATATTGTTTTAATGACATACTTAAGTCCGGTGATAGTTTATGGTAAAGAAAAATTTTTTGGGCAAATGGCGTTTTTAAAAATAAGAGGAATAATATGTCCTGATTTGATTCCTGAAGAAAAAAATATTTTTAACACATTCAATAATATTTCATTGAAAGATAAATATAAAATTGATATAATATATTTAATATCACCAACAACGACTTTTAAACGAAGAAAGTTGATTTATAACAATTCATCCGGGTTCGTTTATATGGTAACAACTACAGGTACTACTGGAGCAAAAAAAAGTTTCTCAAAAGAATTTTATAATTTTGTCAAAATTGTTAGAAGAGAAACAGAAAAACCTATTTGTGCAGGGTTTGGAATTTCAAACTTTGAGCAAGTAAAACCTATCATAGAATATGTTGACGGGATAATTATAGGTTCTGCAATTATAGATTTGATAAAAAATTATTCTGGTAGTGAAAGATACAAAAAAATTAAAAATTTTTTTTCACAATTTAAATTTTAGTATAAAAAAATAAATTCGGAGAAAAAATGAATATTTCAGATAAAGATTTATTAAAAAAATTTGTTTCTTCTTTTGACTATGACAAAATTCTTGCAAAGTATGACATAGAAAATAACATTGCATATCTAAAAAATTTAGTTGAAATAAATGTTGTTAACAAAAAAGATGCTAAAAAAATTTTAGGTTTACTGACAAATTTGAAAAAAAATTTGCCAAAAATTTTAGAATCAGAAGATATTCATTTTGCAGTAGAGAAAACTTTGGAGAACAACCTAAAAAACAAATCAAAAAGTTTAGCTGGTATTATAAGAACAGCACGAAGTAGGAATGATTTAGTTGTTTCAGATGAAAGATTATACTTAAAAGAAGAAATAGAATTAATAATACATCTTATAAAAGAAACAATTTTAGCAATAATAAATTTAGCAGAAAAAAATTTAGATATTATTATGTGTGGAAATACACATTTACAACCTGCACAACCGGTTTTGTTTAGCCATTATATTTTAAGTTTTGCTTGGATGCTGGAACGCGACATTGAACGATTAAAAGATTGTTATATACGGGTGAATGTTTCAGTTTTAGGTTGTGCTGCGTTTGCAGGGACAACTTTTAATATTGACAGGATAAAAATTGCAAATTATTTAGGGTTTAAAAATGTATCACAAAATTCGGTAGATTCTGTTAGTGACAGAGATTTTATAATAGAATTTATTTCTTGTTGTTCAGTTTTAATGATACATTTGTCCAGGATATGTGAAGAATTTATTTTATGGTTAAACCCTAATTTTGGATACATAGAATTGCCAAAAGAACTAACTACAGGATCATCAATTATGCCTCAAAAACAAAATCCGGACTATTTAGAACTAATTCGTGGAAAAAGTGCAAAAGTTATAGGAAACTTGGTTAGCATACTTACTTTGATGAAAGGTTTACCGTTGACTTATAACCGCGATATGCAGGAAGATAAGATTTATCTTTTTAACAGTGTTGATGAGACAAAGAATAGTTTGAAGGTAATAAATAAAATTTTTAAAGAGTTAAGATTAAATAAAAAAAAGTTGCTCCAATCGTTAAAATTTGATTATATTTTAGCAACAGAATTTGCCAATTTTTTAGTAAATAAGTTTAAGATAGAATTTAAGTCAGCACACAAAATTGTAAACAATTGTGTAAATTATTGTAAGGAAAAAGAAATTAGGTTAACTTCTATGAATATTGAAGAGTATAATAAACTTTTATCTCCGATAAAAATTGATAAAAAAATTTTTAATGAGTTAAAAGTAAGATTAGATTTTGGTAACATAGTAAATTCTACCAACTCTTTTGGTGGGACTTCAGTAAAACAGGTAAAAGTACAAATAAAAAATTTAAAAAAAATGTTAAAAAGTTTGTGATATTATGAAAAAATAGAATGAAAAAAGGAATATTTTTAGTAACAGAAAAATTGCATTATAAAGATAACAAACTATTTTTTGAAAATATAGATTTAAAAACACTGGTAAAAACTTATAAAACGCCAGTTTATGTTTATTCTAAAAATCAAATTATAGAAAACTATAAGAATTACGATTCTGCGTTAAAAGATAGGGCATACTTAATATGTTATGCAATGAAAGCAAACTCTAACAGAGAGATTTTAAAAATAATAAATGGTTTAGGTGGTGGTGTTGATATAACCAGTGGAGGTGAACTTTATCGTGCATTGAATGCAGGAATAAAGCCAGAAAAGATAGTTTATGCAGGTGTAGGCAAATCTGAGCAAGAGATAATTTATGCAATAAAAAATAAAATTTTAATTTTTAACATAGAGTCAAAAGAAGAAGCAATTTTGATTAACAAAGTTGCAGGTAGATATAACAAAAAAGTTTTGGTTGCAGTAAGAGTAAATCCTCATGTTCAAACAAATACACATTCACATATTTCCACTGGAGAAGAAGGGACAAAATTTGGTATTCCGATAAACGAAGTGATAGATTTCTTTAAATTTTTAAGTATACAAAAATATTTAGATGCGAAAGGGTTACATTTTCATATAGGTTCACAGATTACGCAAATAAATCCGTTCTTAGCTGCAACTAAAAAAGTTGTTAGTTTAATTCCTAAACTAAGACAAATAGGTATAAAAATTAAATATTTAGACATTGGAGGAGGTTTGGGGATAAAATATAAAACAGAAGAACCGCCGACTCCTGTTAAATTGATGAAAAATTTATTAAAATTTGTTTCTAAGGACTTAATTATAATTTGTGAACCAGGAAGATATATTATAGGCAATAGTGGTATTTTAGTAACGAAAGTTTTGTATCATAAGACCGTTGGAAATAAAAATTTTTTAATAGTAGATGCAAGTATGACAGATTTAATAAGACCAGCATTTTATGGTGCATATCATAACATTGTTCCGATACAGGTTACAGATTGTTTTGGAGAAAATATGGATTATTATGATATAGTAGGTCCTGTGTGTGAAACGTCAGATTTTTTAGGAAAAAAAAGGTTGTTGCCTAATTTAGAGAACGGAGATTATTTAGTAGTAGAATGTGCTGGTGCGTATGGTTTTTCAATGAGTTCTAACTATAATTCCCGACCTAAATCTGCAGAGATTATGGTTAGTGAAAATAAATTTTATAAAATCCGTGATCGTGAAAAATATTCTGATTTGGTGAGAAAAGAAATTTGTTAAGGATATAAGTTTAATAAATAAAAAAATATAGAATATATTAAAATGTTTAAAATGAAAAAAAGTGTAAAAAAAAGTTAAAAAAAATTTTGGGTGATATTAAGGTATAAAATATGAAAAGATTAAGATTTGTAAAATATGTGGGAGCAGGGAATGATTTTGTCATAATAAACAATTTTGACAAAAAAATTTTGGGTAAAACATACCCCGAACTTGCAAAAAAGTTGTGTGCACAAAAATTTTCTATAGGAGCAGATGGTTTGCTAATAATAGAACCAACAATAAAATCTAATTGTGAATTTAAGATGGTATATTACAACGCAGATGGTTCAAGAGCGAGCATGTGTGGTAACGGAGCTAGATGTATTGCACACTATGCGTACGAACTTGAACTATGTGATGATTTGGTAAATTTTGACACTGATGCAGGAGTTATTACTGCAGAAATAAAACGTGCTGATAGAATAAAAATTAAACTTACAGAACCTAAAGGAATAAAAACAGATTTTTTGATAAAACTTGATAATGGGAAAGAACTGAGTATAAATTTTATTGATACAGGTGTTCCACATACAGTTATTTTTGTCAATGAAATTGAAAAAATTGATGTGAACAATTTAGGCAGAGAAATAAGAAATCATAAAATGTTTGCTCCTAACGGAACAAATGTAAATTTTGCAAAAGTAAAAGATAGAAACAGTTTAATTGTGCGCACTTACGAACGTGGTATTGAATCTGAGACATTATCTTGTGGGACAGGTGTCACGGCATCTTCAGTTATTGCGGGGATAAAAAATCTTGTTTTTTCACCGGTAAATTGTATAACAAAAAGTGGTGAGGAACTTACAATAAGTTTTACAAAAAATGATCCGGAAGATATGATATCTCCAGTATCAAACTTATTTTTAGAAGGGAAAGTTTATCATGTATTTGATGGTGAGATATTGCTAAAATAAGTTTTAATGTAAAATATGATTTTTTTAATATGAAAAGTTTGCTATTGAAATTTTAAAAAATATTTTATACTCTTTAATATTAGAATTTTTTTAAAATATAAAATTATGATATTTTGATTTTAGTGTTTTGTTAACTTTTGATGAATATTTAAATGATGATACAAAATTAATATAGATTAAGCAAGGCATAGCAAAAAACTCCTAACTAAAGTGGTCTTTGACAGTTGAGGAATATAGGGAGTAGATTTAGAAGTATTGTGTAAGTAGAATAATACAACGAAGAAAGCGACAGCTGAGTTAAAGGATTTAAAGGTTTTTCTTGATATAAGTTTAGATTTGATATTGCTAAAGAAGCGTTCAAGTTTGTTGTTATAGAAGGTGTTTGAAAAGTAGAGGTCAACTTGGAAATGAGAAGTAGAGTTATTGAAACAAGATACAACAGCGAGAATAATATTTAGAGCGTGGTCAGAGATGATGAAGTTTGGAGAAGATTTAGTTATTTGTTTAGCCAAAGATAAAGGATATTGGGCGGATTGAGCATCTCTAATAGTTGATAAAAACCACGATATGACACAACCGGAATAATAATCTAATACGACGATTAAGTAATATTTAAGCCCGTTAATTTTAATAACAGTTTCAACTATGCACCATACAGGCCAACAAGAGGAGAGGTTAAAAGTAGGGTTTAATAAAGAGATAGACAATAGATAAGAAAGTTTGTTAGCCCATTTTAATATGGTTACATGCGAATGAGGATTAATTTTAGTGAATCTGATTTTGAGTTCCTGTTTAGTTTCTCTTAAAGAGAGTTTATGTTTGAAATAAAATCTTAAAGCATAAAGTATCATTTCTAAATGGAATTTAAAGAACTTAGGCAAAGTAAAGAAGTTTTTTGAGTTTAAAGCAGCGTCATAGAAAGATTTGTTAAGTTTGAAGTTATAAGATAAAGAGAATTTGCAATTAGGTCTATTAGAACATCTAAGTTGAATAGAAGATTTATTAGTTTTTCTAATGTCTAGTGTGTCTGCACAACGTGGTCACAGACCGTGAATGGGTCTGTGGCGGGAAGAAAGAGATTTATTTTTGTCAGGGACGAATTGTCTTCTACAAGATTTGCATTGAAATTTATGCAGTTTAGTTTTTTGATCTTTGCCATATTTTGTAAGGTTTTTAGAGCCGCTTCGTGGACAGAATATATTAGGATATTTTGTTATCTTATTTGTTTTGGTTGTTTTATTTGATAGATTAGTTGTATCAGTTTTTGTGTTGTTGGTTGTTATTGTTGTGTTTTTTGTTGTTATAGTTTTGTTGTTCATAGTTTTTTTACCTCCTTTTGATGATGTATTTTGATCCATTTTTGGGAGGTAATGTTTTTATGTATCATTTTTTTGATTTTGTCGTATATAAACAATAAAATTTTCATAAAGAAAGTTAACAAAACTAATTTTTTTTTAGGAGTAATAGCCAATAAAAACGAACTCCAAAAAATATTGCTGTTACCTTTGTTCTACATAATTTTGGTCCAAAAATTCTTTGTAGAAACTTGATTTCCCCCAATTACGAAATACGATTACCATGATATCTCGTTTAAGTGTAAACTTTGTAATCATTGTTCTTATTAAGTTAGAAAATTGTCCACTATATTATAGCGTTTTTGAAATTTTAAAAAAAATGTCAGCAGTAAAAAAACTTTGGTAAAATCAAGAATTTTGTATAAAATTAAATTTAGATGTTTCACTCGGGAAAACAAGTTTCTGTTTTAACAGAGAACTCTTTGTATTTTTTATTAAACTTTTACTAATAAAATATAAGATATAATCTCAAATGTGGATTTTGTCATACTAACTTGACATTTGGGTGAGCAATTGATATAATTTATTAAAAACAAAAGGTAGGTGTTTTTTTATGACATTACAGGATATAATCCTTGCAACAACAATAGTCGCTGGAGTACAAATATGAAACCAGTGGAAAAAATTAAAAAAAAATTTGCACCATACAAAGAAGAACTGAAAAACAGATATAAAATTAAATCACTCAGCGTCTTCGGGTCGTATGTCCGAAATCAACAGAAAAAAAATAGTGATATAGATATTCTTGTAGATTTTTATGAAGTGCCAGACCTCTTGAAGTTTATTGAGATTGAAAGATATCTTGAAAATATCTTAGACATGAAGGTGGATTTGGTGCCAAAACCTGCTTTGCGTATAGAACTGAGAGATAAAATTTTGAGTGAAACAGTAGAAATATGAAAAGGGATTATAAACTTTTTATAAATGATATTCTTGACTCAATAGAAAAGATAGAAAGTTTTGTTATAGAAATGAGTTTTGATGAATTTATGAAGGATGAAAAAACCAAAAGCGCTGTCATAAGAGAAATTGAAGTAATTGGCGAGGCAACAAAGAATATACCTTCAACTATAAGACAAAAGTATAAGGAAATTCCATGGACAGATATGGCAAAAATGCGAGATAAAATTATACACTTTTATTTTGGAATTTATTATGAAATTGTTTGGAAAACTATCAAAGAGCGTCTGCCAGAAATAAAACATAAAATTAGAACTGTGTTAAAAAATGATAAAGAAAAAATTTAATTTCATCGGAAATAGTTAACAACACTCCCCCAGGACTTACCTTAGATGCCTCAGGTTTTGATTTTATTTTAGAAATAAATTTCTGTCAATCTCAATATTTTTTTCTGGTTCAATCTGCTGTTCTGAAATTTCTATTCTAAACTTATTATGCATTGATCAACTCTTTATATTTTTTGTAAGACATCAACCTTGGTATTTTTGTAATTTTTATTTTTAATATCCAGTTGGAATAACAGTCAGATAATAAATATTTGGTTCTTCTAAAACATTATTGTTGACTTCAAGGATTTTCCCTGTCAAGAATGACTTAAAATCTATTTTTCCTTTTGGTGTAAGAACTGATATAAGATTCTCTTCATCTGATATTTTCTTGCCAGATTTCACTGTGTCTATAAGCAAAATTTTATCCATTTGTTTGACAACATATTCTGTCAATCCAAGAACAATTATTTTTTTATCTTCAAATTTTACCCAGATATGACACTGATGATATTTTAATTCTTTTGGATACATCTATTTACTTCCTTAAAAAATTAGTTTTGTTAACTTTCTTTGTAGAATTTTCATAATCCCAAAAAAATTAAAAAATTAGTTTATTACCTGTTAATAAAATTTTTAATTTTAATCTACTAAAATTATTTATTTTAAATTTAAAACAGTTTATTATCCGTTTATATCTATCCTGCGAAACTAATTAAAAATTCATTAAAAAATAACCTGACAAAATATTATTATAAAATTTTTTCTTTCACTACCTGAACTATTTCCTCAATTGTAGGCACACCCATAGAAATAATCTCATCTCCAATAGATAAAACAGGAACAATCCCTGGACCAAAACTATTTAACAACTTTGCTACTGAAGGATATTTTTCAGCAAAACCTTTGTCCATTGTGTTTTGAACTTCTACCTCTACACCTAAATTTTTTATAGCATCAGAAATACTCATTATTTCTTCTTCACTTTGTCCTATTGGTCCACAACAACTTGAATTTGTTCCACAAGGATATTGAAGTGGAATAGTAAAAATTCTTACAACTTTGTTATTAACACTCATAATATCTCCCCCTGTTAAAATAAATTAAATATATATCCTGCAATTACACAACCTAAAAAACTTAAACCTACATAAAGAAATAAAAGTTTTGGCTTAAATACACCTGAAAGCATTGCTATAGACGGAAGACTTAAACCCGGTCCACCTAAAAGATATGCAAGTGTTGCTCCGGGACCCAT
Organism: uncultured Endomicrobiia bacterium; assembly: GCA_937936785.1. Classification (GTDB taxonomy): domain Bacteria; phylum Elusimicrobiota; class Endomicrobiia; order DTEH01; family DTEH01; genus CALDDQ01. The sequence goes on along the minus strand of CALDDQ010000011.1, from coordinate 7,984 downwards.
ACCTTTTGCAATCAATGCCATTGCAGTGGGAACCTCTACATAAGTGCAAACATAAGCAAGCATCGCCACAACCGATGAAATTAGCACCGAATTTAGGCCTTTGCCACCTACGAAGTTAACGATTACACTTGTTGGAATTAAAACCCTAATCGCACCTGCAATAATTACTGATAAAACAAGATAATAATTCAAAGCAAAGAATAATCGCCAGGAAACTTTCCATAACTGAACAATTTTCTGTTTGAAAGTCCCATGATAACCTTGAGGTAAAACCATACACCCTGCCTGGTATTTGTTAGTATCTCTTTTAATAAGACACCATTTGCCATCTTTTGTTTGTTCAATTATTTCCGCTTCTTCAAGTTTTTCTAATTTATCTTTATGTTCTTGACCAATTTCTTCTAATGTAAGACCATCAGGTTTTTTAATCAGTTTTAACGACACTGAATAAGCAAATTTCTGTAGTTCATGTGGAAGGTTTGGTTGAACATAAATCTTAACGAGATGTCTTAATCCCTTTTTTTTCTTCTGCCAATAAGAAACAATCAACCCTACGGACATTGAAATAACAAATACTGAAATAACTCTTGCAATAGCCATCTTTTTACCTAAAAGTGTAGCAGTCATAAATACTGTTGGCACATTAAGCATTGGTGCAGCAATTAAAAATGCAAGTGTAGGTCCTAAAGGAATTCCTGCTTCTACCATACCTGCAAGCACAGGTACGATACCACAAGAACATATAGGTATAACACTACCGGCAACAGTAGCAATTAAATTTGCTCCAAATCCGCCATAACCCATCTTCTGTTTCACTTTTTCCCAAGAGACAAAAACAACAAGACATCCTGCTATAAACATTCCAACAATCCAATAAGACAAAAGTTCTACCAGAAGCACTGCACCTTTAATGATTATATACCAGATTACCAGAGGGATATTCCAGCTTAGAGGTGTATCTATTTCTTTTACCCGTGCTTCTAAACCAGTAACACCTTTTGGTTGTAATATTCCTGCCTTAAAAAGTGCGTCCCAGGATAAATTATGTGATGCTACATATAAAATAGCTATTACATAAAGTATAATTATACATATAAACCAAAACCATTCTTTTTTACTCAATTTCATAATACAAATTTATCTTCATTACTCATAATTTTGTATGGTTTTACCAACTTTTATCCATTATATTTGACATCATATCTTTCATTGGAAAATTCATTCCTTTCATCATTTTCATACAATCTGGCATAATTCTTTGAATAATTGATTTATCTTTCATTATTATTTCACAAAATTTTGGCATTAAAATTTTTATTACTTCTCCTTTTTCTTGCTCAGAAAAATTATTAAAAACTTGTAAAAAATCTTCTATGCTTTTTCTATTATCCATTTTTTTTATCCTCCTTTTTTATCTGATAACCAACTACACATTTACCTTTAATTCTTAACTTTAGTCGTTCTTTCAATCTAATAAAATCAACTTCATCTTTGTTTGAAATAAACTTTATTGCATCTAAAAATTTTTGTTCAAATTTATTAGAAGGAATAAATAAACTGTAATTAACCCATATCCCATTTCTTTCATCTCTAACTAATCCGATGTCTTTTAAAACACTTAAATGCCGAGAAACATTATATTGTGTTTCTTGTAGCGCATCTACAATCTCACATACACATAACCCACCTTTTACATTAACAAGTAACCGTACTATTCGTAATCTTAAAGGTTCAGACAATGCTTTAAAAATATTAGAAATATTTTTTATATCTAAATTTTTCATATGCTAATATGTGCTTATGGGCATATTATAATAAAAAATTTTTTATATGTCAAGTCTTTGTACAATGTTTTATTAAAGATATTTAAAATATATTTTGTTAAAATTTTCAATTATACTTTTAAACTGTTGATTTAGTTTATCAATGTTTTTTGTTTTTATTATGTGTTTTAATTCATCATCAATACTAAAAAGAATTTTTAAATCAGATTTAAATTCTTTTGCTCTTTCATCTGGACACAATTCTATCAACTTTTTTAAAATACTTTTATTTTGCTCAATAGTATTTATTGCACCGCTCCAGTTATCAGATTTAGCCATACTAAAAGATGTTCTTATATTCTGTCTGACTATGAACATTTTATCCGTTATAGTAGTTTTCCCATTTAGATTATGCATTTTAACAAATAAGGCACAGTTATGTCCACAGAACTGTGCTGCTCTTTTGCATTTTTGTTGTTCAACCTTCTGTTTCATAATCAAAAAATTATCTTCCGCTTCATCAAAATAATTTTTCCATTCAGGATCTTTAGAATATTCTGCCGGGATATTCTCGGTATATTTCTTTTTAATTTCCTGCCAACTGTTAATAATATTGTCAATATCATTTAACAACTGTTCCTGACTTTCTTTTGGTTTTCCCGCTTGAAGTTGAGAACACATATTGAAAATATTTTTTCTAAGTGCACTTAATTCTGTATCAAAAGATGTCTCTTGGGAATGAACCACTTGAAACAAACTTGAACAAAAAACAGCCATAAAAAATATAACTTTTTTCATCGTTTTATGCATCCATTTATTTATTAAAATACGGGCACTTAATGCCAAAACACATCTTGTTTTGTGATGACCACTGACATTTGATATTGTCTCTATATGGAATTTTATCATATCCAGTATCCCTTAAATATTTAACAATTTTCTGTATTGATATATAACTGCTTCTTTTACAGCATCTTCTAGGATATTTAGCGATTTCTTTCAAGGTATCGGCAACGAGGTTCATAATTTCAGATCTTTTCTCCTCATGTAATGGATTTGTTTTATTAATTATACTTCCGACTATTCCCATGCTGTAAGCACCACCGCAACTACCGGCAAAACCGCAAGAACCTCCTGACAATTTCTCACCTCTGCTTATTGCCTCTTCTACGTCTTTGTCCACAAATGAATATCCGGCATTTTTAAGAGCAGTAATAATTATACCAGGAACTAAAAAATGATGCCATTCTGTATTAACCGGTAAAGGAGCGGACTTCTGCCATTCAGAAACAACCTCTCTCATAACACGTTCAAACATTTCAAAAGGCTCAATCTCTTTTGATTCAAGAATTTTTTTCTTAATTGTAGGCACAGGTTTCTCAAAATCATCATCAGTTAATCCTTGCATACTTCTCATAAACACCTTAAACTCTTTCATAAAATAAATCTTTTTTGCTTCTTCCACTTTTTCTTTCATTGTTTTTTTTTGTTCAAAAATATTATTATACCTCCTTTTTCATTTATCTTATTTTTATGAAATAACTTTTTACTAAATGATAAAACGTTGGAAGAAATATAAAAGTTACAATCAGGGAAAAAGTAATACCGCCGACCACCGCAACACCTAAAGGCCTTAACATCTCTGTCCCTTCGCCTAAAGCCAGAACAAACGGAAAAAGAGCAAGAACATCAGTCAGGTATGTCATAATTATAGGACTCATCCTCAACGATGCTCCTTTCACAATCGCTTCCTCTATATTTGCATTCTCACCATTTTTTATCTGTTCCTCTATAAAAGACAATACCAGAACCCAGTGGTTTATCAGCATGCCAATCAAAACAAGGATTCCTATCAATGCAGTCACGCCAAGCGGTATATGTGTAACAAGCAAAATAAACACAAAACCCGTAAGCGGGAAGAACATCGTAAGGATTATCACCGCAGGTAAAAGCAAAGATTCAAACTGGACCGCCAGTAAAACAAACGCAAAGAAAATCCCAAGCAAAATTACAAATACCATATTCTTAAAATTTTCTCGCATCATCTGCGCCTGACCGCCTGTGCGCAGAAAACTACCAGCCGGTAAAGGTATATCTTTGACCTGTTTGTAAACCTCACTTGTAACCTTTCCTACATTTCCACTTAACACAGAGGCAGTAACTTTAATAACTCTCATCTGGTCAAGACGATTAACACTGACAGGATTAACCGTATGTGTCAACTGACCAACATCGCGAAGATAAATTAATCCACTTTTTGTAAATAATGGTATATTTGATACATCTTCCTTTCCTTTAAAATATTTTTCGTCAACAACCAGACGAATCGGGTAAAAATATCCACCTTCTTTATAATATGTGGTAATCTGGCCGTCAATCAAAGTTCTTATTGTCCCCGCAACCTGAGTTGCGCTTAAACCCAGGTCGGCTGTTTTTGACCGGTTCACCAGGAATTGGTATTCAGGTTTTGCTATATCCATTGATATATCCAGATTGCTTATATCTCCCATATCTTTTATTCTTGAAACAATTTTTGTTGCCGTTTCGTACATCTCCACAAGTGATGTGGTTTTAGGCGAATGAAGTTCTATCTCAATATCAAATGCTCCTGTCTGTCTTATACCTTTCATTTTGGTATGAAATACCATAACCTTTGCGCCCGGATATTTCACATTCTTTTGTATCTCTTTTGCATATTTTGCTACAAATCCGTCGGTGCTTATCCTTCTTTTGTTCTTTGGTACTAATTGTATGTTGACTTCACCTTCATTTGGAATTTCATAAGTTACCAGACCCCAGACCTTACCACCGGAAATGGTGGAATAACTTTCTATGCCAGGCAAATCCTTAACGATATTTTCAATTTGTTTTAATACTTTATCTGTTTCCTTCATTGCCGTCCCGGTCGGCATTTTTACTTTGACAGTAATCATTCCATCATCTGCCTTCGGTAAAAATTCAGTCCCGAGAAATCTGAACATAAAAACTGAAACAGCCAACAGAAAAACAAATATTACTACTACCATCTTTTTATGTTTTTTAACCAGATCTGTAATTATCCGGGAATATCCTGTCTCTAGTTGTTTAAGGTATTTGTCCACAACCAGATTGAATTTGCTGGCCAGGTTTTGACGCATATTATAATCGGTCTCACTGAAAAGCAGATTTGATAAGGCAGGAATGATTGTCAGCGCTGCAATAAGTGAAAAACCAATAACAACACTTACAGTAATAACCAATTCCTTAAATAATAATGAGGTCAATCCTGGTATCATAAGGAACGGCAGAAAAATCGCTATAAAGGTAAGTGTTGAAAAAAATATCGGCTGACTTACCTGATTAACTGCTTCGGCAATTATATTTTGTGATTTTTTCTCTTTTTGTAATCTGGTAATGTTTTCAAGAACAACGATGCTGTTATCAAGAATAACAGTAAAAGAAACAACCAGTCCGCCCAACGAAAATATATTTATAGAAAAGTTGAACAGTTTCATAAAAAAGAATGTCCCTAAAAGAGAAACCGGCAGGGTAATAACCATTATCAAGACCCTTTTCCAACCACTTAAAAATAACGCTGTAACCAAAACAACAAGTATTCCTGCAATAACGGCAGCATCACGCACTCCTTTGTTTGCCGAACGAATATATGTTGCCTGATTGTAAATAACACCTATATTAACTCCGGCCGGCAGAATCGTTTTTAATTCTTTCAACTTTTGCTGGACACCTTTTTCTACATCAAGAGTATTTGCCGATGCCTGCTTGAATATTGAAAGTTTAACACCTTCTTTTTTGTTCAACCGAGTAACTACCCTTTGAATATCGCTTGTGTCTTTTATCTCAGCAATGTCTCTTAAGTATATGTTCTTTCCATATTTATCATTACTTATAATCAGATTTTTTATCTCGTTAAGGTCTTTATAATATGCTTTTGTCCTGACAATAAATTCTTTCCGTTCGGTTGTTACTCTGCCTCCGGCAAGTTCTATATTCTCTTCTTTTAACCGTTGGGCTATTTTTTCAATTGATAGCCCAAGCATCTGTATCTTGTGTGGATTAAGATATACCCTTATTTCACGGACTGCTCCACCGGATACTTCAGTGCCGGCATTTCCTGAAACAGAAGCAAACTGCAAACTCAGATAGTTCTCAACCCAGGTCCGCAGTTTCACTATATCCCACTCATCAGAAGTAATAATTAAATCCATTACCGGCAGTTGCGATGGGTCTGCTTTGAAAATTAGCGGCTCATCAGCATCCTTCGGCAGTTTTTTCCTGACCAGTCCCATTTTTGCAAGCACATCCTGGTAAGCAATGTCCCGGTCCGCATCATAACTAAAATTAACAAGTAAAGTATAAAGTCCTTCAGTGCATTCACTTTCAAGATAGTCAAGATTATCCACTGTAGCCATCTTGGGTTCAATAATATCAGCGATGTTGTCTTCAATTTCTTCCGGTGTCGCTCCACGCCAGTAAACATAGACCTTTATCATCGGATAAGTTATATCAGGGAGAAGATTTACCGGCAGGTGTAAAAATGAGATGAATCCAACAACACAGACAGTTACCATCAAAACAATAACTGAAATCGGTTTCTTTATTGATATATCTGATATTTTCATTTTTTCTATTATATTATTTTGAGTTTTTCACTTTTTGTTATTTCTAGTACGCAGTCTTTATAAATTTCTATCTATTTTTTTATACCCAACAATTAGATCTTTCATTTTATTTACACCGCTAATTTCGTAACCTAATGATATTAAAAAATTAGAACAGTTTTTATACAATTCCTGACTATGTGCAGACAAAAATATTACAGGATAGAATTTTATTAACAAATTTTTTGTTCCCATAAGAACATTCAATTCCTCTCCCTCAACATCAATTTTAATCAAATCTGGCGGAAGAATATTATTCGTTGTAACAAAATCATCTAATTTTACAGTTTCAACTTTATATTCACCAGTTTTAGAAAGTTTGCCATCCCAACTTCCATCCCCTATACTAAAAGATGCTAAACAATTTGTATTAGAAACTGCTTTTTCTATTATTACAACATTTGTACATTTATTTATTTCTATATGTTTGTGTAATAATTTTAAAATTTTTTTATTAGGCTCAAATGCATAAACTTTTCCGATATCACCAACTAATAAAGAAGAAAGCAATGTAAAATACCCCACATGAGCACCTATGTCATAAACCACACCATCTTTTTTAACATATTTTTCAAACAACTTCGTCTGTGGAAGTTCGTATGTCGTAGTTATAAACCGAAAAATTTTTCCACTACAACCCATTATCCACAACTTTCCCTTTAATCTACCGGAGATTATTGGTAAATAAACAAATTCTAAAAAAGAGTATATAAAATTTCTTATTTTTCCTCTTTTCATAACTTCACTCCTATAATAAATTTCAAACACTAAGTAGAAAATTTAATCATCTTGTTTAATTTATATTTTTAATCCTATGATAAAAAATTATCAAAATCTTAAATATCCACATAATTATTAAAAGCATAATAACTCATACTTAAAAATTTTTTAAGTAGCCGCATTTGTCCTTTCTTGTGCTTTATTATCTCATAAAACCCTTTAGTATCTGTTATTTTATACCTGCATTGTTCATAGTATTTTATAACCACTGAGTAATCTGACTATTTAGTATACTTCCGTGCATTTCATATATACTCGACACCAAACTATCATACACACATAAATTCTTTGAGTTATCAAAATCATTTGTATCGCCTATTTTAGTCAATATTATCGCTGTTCATTTTCTTGGTTTATTTCATCTTCTAACACACTTCTTAAATTTACAAACTTATTACAAGTATTGATTAAACTTTTCTGCATTCATAATATACAAGTTTTGTCAAATTATATTTTTTTGTAAATCCATCAACCAATTTATTTTTATGTTAGTAAATACTTTTTTGGAGATTGTTTGTTATTCCTATATACATAACTTTATTATTCCAATTCGCAAGAATATAAACATAGTAGTTATGGTCTTTCATAAAGATCCCTCGCTCTGATCGGGATGACAATCAGAACTGTCATTCCGAGCCATTTTTCACCTGTCATTCTGAGGGCAAAGCCCGAAGAATCTTTCGCCTTTTATTAAGATCCCTCACTTCGTTCGGGATGACAATTAGAACTGTCATTCCGAGCCGATAGGCGAGGAATCTTATAATTCTTCACTTAAATCTT
>CALDDQ010000010.1 GCA_937936785.1 uncultured Endomicrobiia bacterium | reverse complement strand
CTAATCTCCAGGACAGGTTTACATATTATGCTAAAGTAAAGGCGAAAAATACTGCAGGATTGGTAGGAAATTACTCAGCAGTAAGTGATGGAATTAAGATTGATTTAACTCCACCTAATGCACCATCTTTAGTAAATGATGGCACGGGTAGCGATATTGATGCTACTTTTTCTACTATTGAATTGTCTGCAAACTGGAATACTGGTGGTGATGAAGAAAGTGGTATAAAGGGATATTGGTATGCAATTGGGACTACTCCATCAAATACAGATATCCGGAATTGGACATATACAGGAAATGTTTTGAGTATTACAGCATCCGCCTTGAATTTAAATATTGGGACTACTTATTATTTCTTAATTCGTGCGGAAAATGGTGCCGGGTTATTGAGTAATATTACAAGTTCAAATGGAGTGAATATAAGGTCGTCTGTCTTAGACCACTATGAAGTTACTGCTCCATTAAATGTAGTGGCAGGGACAAATTTCACCATCACCATAAATGCAAAAAATATTACCGGTGACACACTACCTACTTACTCGGGGAATGTAACCATTCAAGCGGTATTAGCAGGAAATGAATCTTTTATTGGCACAGGTGTGCTTGGCGTAACAAGTGCTAATTTAGCAAATGGAACGGTCACTGTCAATTATCAAACTTATACAAAAGCGGAGGATATCAGGATAAAAGTTATTGACGGAAACGGGAGAACAGGTTTAAGCGATGTTGTTTCAGTAAGTGCTGGTGTGGCTTCAAATTTGGATGTTGCAGCAAATCCCGGGTCTATTATATCAGGGCAATCGTCATTAGTCACTGTAGTTGTTACAGATATTTATGGTAATCCGGTAGCAAACCGTTTAGTAACTTTTGAAGTAGTAAAAGGTAATGGAACATTGAGTAATTCGACTTCTACTACTGACAGTAAAGGTAAAGCCACGGTTACATTTACACAAAATTTAGCTCAGGCGGAAGTTAATACTATAAGAGTAACTGCTGGTTCACTTTATTCACAAGTAAATATCAATGTAGCAGTCTTAATCTCTGCAGGAAGTGGTGGAACAATTGTAGCTTCAGAAGACCCGAATACAAAAGTTACAATACCACCCAATGCTGTCATTGTAGATGTACAAGTTTTTATACGGTTGTTAGATGATTTGAATGACGAAGAAAAACAGAAAGTTGACCAAGCGAATAAAAAGATTACAAAAGGACGAGTTATATCAGCGATTGTAAGAGCACTGAATGCATTAAAATCTGATGGCAGCGAATATGGCAGTTTTACGGATTTCGTTACTATAGAAATACCATATATTGATAATAACAACGACGGTATAGTTGATGGCACTGATATATCTGTTGACGAATTAAAAATGTTATGTTTGAATGAAAACACAAACAAGTGGGAAGTCGTTGCTGATGGTGGCGTCAATACCGTGGATAAGAATAAGAAGGTTGTTAAAGCTGAAGTTAAACACTTTTCTGTTTATACCATAGGAAGCACTTTAGCAACAACTCTTGAGAATGTTGTTGTGTATCCTAATCCAGTTGATTTCTCAAAATCAGTGAGAGGAACTGTAAAATTTGAAGGGCTAACAAAGAATTCAACTATAAAAATTTTTGATATTACGGGCCGGTTAGTAAAAACTTTAAATCCAGGAACGACAGAGAATGATGGTATTTCGGGTAAAGTAGAATGGAATGGAAAAAACGAATCTAATGAGGAAATAGGAATCGGGATATATATCTACTTTATATCTGATCCAGAAGGACATAAAAGATCAGGGAAGATAGCAGTAATCAAATGAAAACAACAAGGAATTTGATAACGGTTGTAATTTCTTGCATTTCGCTGTTAACTTTATATCAGCATATATATAGTAAAGGAGCGGGCTCAACGGCAGCACAGTTTCTTATGGTATATCCAACAGCCAGAGCATCAGGCATGGGTGGGGCTTATGTCGGCGATATAGAAAGTTCTGATAGCGTATATTGGAACCCGGCTGGGTTGGGATACTTAGCAAGAACGGAAATTAGTGTAAGCCATATTATCTATTTGGAAGGACTAAACTACAATTTCATTTCTTATGCTGAGCCGATGAGAAAAGCAGGAACATTCAGCATAGGTGGGATTGCTCTATATTCAGGAAGTATTCCACAAACTAAAGAGGATTCACTCGGAAGATATGTAGAGACCGAACAAAAGTTTAATACTGTTGAAGCAGCGATTTTGGTTGGATGGGGAAAGCAATTTAGTAAAAGATTTGCTGCAGGACTATGTGCTAAATTTATAAATCAACAGATTGCTCAAATGAATACATCAGGTTTTGCGGGTGATTTTGGGATTAAATATATTCCTTCGGACATAATAAAAACAGGTTTTGTGATCCAAAATATCGGACCTGAAATAAAAGGAAATACTCTTCCTACAAATATTAAAGCCGGTATTAGCCTCACACCTTTAGGGAAAATGCTTAATTTCAATCTCGACCTTAACCAACCTCTTGCTGGAAAAATGTCTTTTGCGATTGGTTTTGAACGGTGGGTAGGACAAATCTTTGCTTTCCGAATGGGATATAATTCAGCTGTGGAGACAGGTGGTCTTAGTGGACTTCAAGCAGGAATTGGAACAAAATGGAGAGGTTTAACATTTGATTATGCTTTCATTCCATATGGTGACATCGGTTTCTCACATATCTTTTCACTTGGGTTTATCTTCTAAAATCCTACCGAGTTAGTAATTCAAGCATCAGTTTTTTAGACCTGTTCATAGTGCCAGAAAAAAATATAACCAATCCAGCATTTTCACTGTTTTGATATTTTGTGTATAAAAAGAACACATATGCTTTCAAACGATTATCAAAGCGTGCGGGCAAAAAGAAAAGGGGGTCTGGGGGAAATGAATTTTTGCCCGCCCGCTTTTGGTGGCTTGCCCCGTTAGATAAATAAACATCTAACGGGGTTGACCTACAACGAATTATTTTTAGTGCAGTAATGGTTTATACCCTCCTGACAAATTTTCTTCCGACGATAATTCCCAAATGATAAATTTATCAACTTCATTTTTCTAATTTTTAATCTTGATTTTTTTATTTTTAGTTTGTATAATTCATATTAGTCAAATTGATAAGGTGCTTTGAATTTGGGTTCTAACTTTGTCCCATAAGCACCGTGTTTTATTGTTTTTTAGATATATAGTTCAAGGAGAAAATTTTTATGGCAGAAGTAATACTTGAAAATGTAGTAAAAAAATTTGGTGAACATACAATTGTTAAAAATATAAATTTGGAAGTGAAAGATAAAGAGTTCGCAATTTTAGTAGGTCCATCTGGGTGTGGTAAGACAACTACGTTAAGAATGATAGCCGGGTTGGAAGAAATTACCAGTGGTAAAATTTATATTGATGGAAAAGTTATAAACAATGTTTTGCCAAAAGATAGAGATATTGCAATGGTATTTCAGAATTATGCTCTTTATCCACATATGAAAGTTTATGACAACATGGCTTTTGGACTAAAAATTCGTGGGTATTCTAAATTTGAAATTGAACAACGAGTTAGAGAAGCATCACAGATTTTAAGTATAGAACATCTACTTGACAGATATCCAAAAGAGCTTTCTGGAGGACAAAGACAACGAGTTGCTGTAGGGCGTGCTATTGTAAGAAAACCTAAAGTGTTTTTATTTGATGAACCGTTATCAAATCTTGATGCAAAATTACGAGTTCAGATGCGTGCAGAACTAAAAAAAATTCATGAAAAACTTCAAACAACAATTATTTATGTTACCCATGACCAAGTTGAAGGAATGACTATGGGTGATAAAATTTGTGTAATGAAAGATGGTATTATTCAACAAATCGATTCTCCTATGAAATTATATGATACTCCAAAGAACAAGTTTGTTGCTGGGTTTATTGGTTCTCCACCGATGAATTTTGTTAATGTTATGGTTGAGAAAGACAATAACGACATTTTAGTTGATGAAGGAACTTTTAAACTAAAGTTGCCAGAAAGTTTTAAGCCACGATTAGAAAAATATGTTGGTAAAAAAGTTATTCTTGGTATAAGACCAGAGAATATGTATGATAAACTTTTTTATTCAGGAACAGTAAAAGAAGGGTCTGTTATAACTTTAACAGTTGATTTAATAGAACCTATGGGTTCTGAAATATATCTACATTTAAGTAGTGGAAAAAACAATTTTGTTCTCCGTGCTGATCCTCATAATACAGCAAAACCTAACCAAATTATAGAAATTGTAGTTAATTTGGACAAATTACATCTGTTTGATATTGACACTGAAGAAACTATTATATAGCAAAAGTTAAAAACTAATTTTTTGTTTTAAAAAAACTTATCGTACGATTATAGATTTTTTCGTCCTTTTGTGAAAAATAACACGCAGGAAGTTCGTTTTGCTGTCTGTGATAGGAAATACATTCACAACAGATTCCTTTCCTTGAACAAGGTTCATATGTACAATTACAAAGTTTTAAGTTATTTTTAAAATTTTGGCATTTTGTCATACTTATGACCTCCATTTATAAGTTAAATAATTTTTTTGAATTTTCATCTAATATAGTTTCTAACTTTGCAAAATCACAATTTTTAACTTGGGCAATTTTGGATATAATATATTTTAAATTTAATGGAGAGTTAATTTTTCCGCGAAAAGGTATTGGCGATAAATAAGGACAATCTGTTTCTACAACCAAACTTTTTTCCATAGCAGATATTACTACATTTCTTAAAATTTCAGCATTTGGGAAAGTTATAATTCCTGTTATACCAATTTTTAACCCTAAACTAACAATTTCGCGCATTTCTTTAACATCTCCACTAAAACAATGAAATACACCTTGATTAATATCATATTTTTTAAGCAGGTCTATTACTAAAGAATTACTTTGTCTTGAATGAATTATTACGGGTTTATAAACTTCTTTTGCAAAAAGTATTTGGTTTTTAAAACAATCAAGTTGTGAATTTTTATTTGAGAAATTGTAATAAAAATCTAAACCTATTTCTCCTATAGCAACTAAACGGTTTGTGGGATAAAGTTTTTTAAATAAATTATGTAAATTTTTTAAATTAAATTTGTCTGCATTATGTGGATGTATACCAATGGAACAATATAGAAAAGAAAATTTGTTATAAAACTCCAAAAACAAATCAGTTTCTTGTTCAGTTTCTAAAATACAAACGATACCAGTATAATTTAATGTTTTTAATTCTGACAATATAGTATCTAATCTAAAGATTAGTTTTTTGTCAAACAAGTGTGCGTGTGTGTCGAACATAATTGTTCCTTGTTTTTATTATTTATTGATTTAACGTATAATTTTAATTTTTGAATTTGTTCATAATTACACCATGGTTTTATTTTTCCCGGTATGCCGTTAAATAAAAAGATTGTATTGTTATATAATAAAGGATCAACATTATCATCAAGACCATAGTCATAAAATATTTTACTCTTTGGAACAACCGAGAGTTCACAAAGTCTTATTTTTACTCCATATTTTGATAAAAAGTTAATGTTATTATATACATCATCAATTTTTTCCTGTGGTAATCCTGCTAAAATATATACTGAAATTTGATAAGGTTTAAACCCAGCTAAAATTAAGTTGTTTAGTCCAGATTCAAAACTTCTTAAATCAATTTTTTTATCAATTATGTGGTGTATGTTGTCGTTAACAGTTTCCAGACTTAATCTCGGATCTATAAAATTTAAGTCAAACATTAGTTGTGCAACTTTTTTGTTTATAAACTTTGGGTTAATACCATTTGGTGTATAAAATTTTATTGGTAATTTAAGTTCGGATAGTTTTAAAAAAATTTTTTTAAAACGTTCTGTGCTTAAATCAAACAATGCATCGTCATAAAAAACAAAATTTTGTGTTTTAGTTTTTTGATAAAGAGACACAATTTCAGTAACAATCTGTGTTTCTTCTTTAGTTTTATACTTATCGATAATACTTGAACATGAACAGTAATCGCAATTATAAAAACATCCATACGAAGTTCGTAAAACGACATAAGGTGCGTGTTGATAAAAACTGAAATCTGGTTCTGGATAATTCATAAATTCATCAAACTTTTTATGTTGAAGATTTTTCCCTAAGACAAAATCTAAAAAATTGCTCAATGTTGATGACGAATAAAAATATATATTTTCATATTTAAACATATTTTTAACAAATTTAGACAGTAATATAGGCAAAATTCCACCGAGAATAATTTTTGTTTTTGGAACAGTTTCGTTTATTAAAGAAACTATTTCTTTTACCCCTAAATACCAATAAGTCATTATAGAAGTAATTAAAACATAATCAGCATCTTTGTGTAAAAAAATTTGTTTCCTTATATAATCTTTTGATGATCCGTAACGCTTAAAATATAATGGAATATTTTTTAAAACTTTTGGTTTTTCTACTATTTCATAAAAAAACTTTCCTGTACCATCAAGATTTTTTGTTACAACATTTTGTAAATTTCTGTCCATACAGTCTATAAGTATTGTTTGATGTCCAAAACTTTTTAGTATGTTGGAAATATAAAGTAACCCGAGCGGTTTTGCCCAGGTATCATATGCGCTGAAATCATATATTGGTGGATTAATTAATAAAAACTTTAATTTTTTCTGCATAATTTTTTGTATGATTTTGGTAGATGTCTAAAGTAAGGAATTTTTTCTACACCACCTAAACTAGTACAAGATTTTCCTGCAACAAAATTTGCAAATTTTAGTATATTTTTTATGTCCCATTTTTGTACAAGTCCGAAAATAAACCCGGAATGAAAAACATCTCCTGCACCAGTGGTATCTATTGCCTGAACTTTTATGGATTTGGAAAAATAAAATTTGTTTTGAAACACAGCTAAACTACCTTTTTCGCCAAACGTGCCACAAACAATTTTTGGGCCATAAAAAAATAATTTTTTTATTGTATCAGAAACAGTTTTTAATTTAAAATGTTTTTTGTATTCTAAAATAAAATCTTCACTACAAATGAGATAATCAATATAAGGTAAAAATTTAATTACATCATTGTTTAACCGTTCTGCATCAAAAATTATTTTTGTGTTGTATTTTTTAAAATGTTTTAAAAAAGGTATAGTATATTTTATTCCCTGGTGATCAACTAAAACAAAATCAGAATTTTTTATTGTATAAATAACAGTTTTCTTATGGAACAAAATTTTAGTGTTTAATTTTTGGTATAAAATAGTTCTTTTTGCAGAAGTTTTTTCTGTCCATATGAAAGCCAAAGGTGTTTTTTTAGTTTTTATAACATTTTTAGTATAAACATTTTCTTTTTGTAAAATTTTTAACGCTAATCTACCATTATCGTCATTGCCAACAACACTTAAAATATTAACTTTTAGTCCTAACCTTGACAATGCAATTGCTGATATTGCACTTTGGCCTCCGATCTCAGTTTTATAATTTAAAATTGGAACTTTAGAATTTTTTTTTGGAAAAGTTTTTACTAAAGCAATATGATCAATACATATTCTTCCGATACAACTACAATCAAATTTTTTCATAAAATATTTGCAAAAATTTTTTATTGAACTAGTTCTGTAAATTTTTTTACATCTTAAGTGATATCTCAATATTAAATAAAATATTTTTTATCAATATTTTTTGGTAATAATAAATATTTGTAATCTAAATTTTTTGTTAAGTTCAGATATGATATATATTTTTATGTAACGCTTGAATTAGTTTTATTTTTTTTATAGTTAAAAAGAATGTTAGAAATAAAAAAATCTTTTGGTTTAATAGCAAAGGTTGATAATTTAGAAAAACAAGTGTCAATCTTAGAATCCAAAGTTCAGGAAAGTATAAAGCACATAGAATTTTTAACTGCAGAGAACAAAAGATTAGAATCAGATACAAAATTATTAGAGGAGGAGAACAAACGTTTACAGGGGTTGTTAAAAGGTTATAGTTCTTTACAGTCAAAAACTGATATTGTAAAACTAAAGATTAAACAATTAGTTAAACGAATTTCGCAGGTAGTTTAAATTTGTAGGAAAAGTTAAAAATGGCAACTAACAAAGAAAATATAGAAACTATTGATGTAAAAATTGGTAACATAACAATTCCAATGAAAGTAAAACCTGGATTGGAGATGTATTATGAACTTATTGCAAACAATGTTAACGAAAAATATAAATCAATAAAAGCAAACAATCCAGATACTATACAGAGTTATGCCCTTACAGCGTTAGAAATTGCTGCTGGACAGGTAGATATTGAACAAAAGTTAGAGGAAAAAATTGTTCGATTAGAGAATGTGATTGAAAATCTTGTAGAACAGATTGACGCAGTGTTACCTACGAAATAAACAGTCATATTTTTTGCCATTAAAATAACTTTTCTTTATTAACTACAACTTTAAACTTCCTAAGAATATTTTATTTACTATGAACTTTTTTGATGAAACAAAAAATTTAATACTTGAAAAACCGTTAGCTTTAAAATTTCTTCCAGAAGATTTTTCTGATTTTGTTGGTCAAGAACATATAATTTCTAATGGAAAAATATTTAGAACTTTAATAGAACAAGACAAACTGTTTTCTGTGATACTATTCGGTCCTTCAGGAACAGGGAAAACTTCTATAACAAAACTTATTTCCAAAAAGACAAAATCAAAAGTTTTAGAATATAACTCTACACTCATAGGTGTGCCCGAACTTAAAGAAATAATTAAAGAAGTCAGACATTATAGAACAATTTTTAATAAAAGAATAATTATTGTTTTGGATGAAATTCATCATTTTAACAGGTATCAGCAAGATGTTTTATTACCAGAAGTTGAAAATGGGAATATAGTTTTATTCGGGATAACAACAGAAAATCCATATTATTATGTGAACCAAGCATTAATTTCGAGGTCTGTGGTTATAGAATTTAAAAAATTGTCTTTGGAAAATATAAAAACTATAATAACAAAGATTTTAGCAGATAAAGAAAAAGGTTTTGGTAAATACAATTTAAATATTGAAGATGACGCTATGGAATATATTTTAAAATATTCTGATGGCGATGCACGAAAAGCAATAAATTTGTTAGAAGTTGTAACAACATACTTATTGTCAACAAATAATAAAAATATTACTTTAGAAATTATTAAACAGTGTTTTCCTAAAGTCTCACTAAAATATGATAAATCTTCTGATGCACATTATGACACAATCTCGGCATTTATAAAATCTGTTCGTGGGAGCGATCCTGATGCGGCACTTTATTGGATGGCAAAAATGTTGAGTTCAGGTGAAGATCCAAGATTTATATTGAGGAGATTAATAATTTTAGCTAGTGAAGATATTGGTAATGCAGATCCAACTGCTTTAATATTAGCAACATCAGGTTTAACCGCAATAGAATTTGTTGGTATGCCAGAAGCAAAAATTATTTTGTCTCAGATAGTCACATATTTATCCTGTGCACCGAAATCTAATGCTTCATATATGGCAATTTTTAATGCAGAAAAAGAAGTCAAAGAAGGTAATGTTAGAGAAGTTTCAGAACACTTAAAAGATGGTAGTCGTGATGCTAAAACGTTAGGGCATGGCAATGGATATTTGTATCCACATGATTTTATGGATGGTTTTGTTGAACAAGAATATTTGCCACAACATAAAAGATTTTATTTTCCAAAAGAGATTGGATTTGAAAAAGAAATTAAACAACGGTTAGAGAAATGGCAAGAAATATTGAACAAAAAAAAATAAGTTTAAGAAAAAAATATTTGTGTTTAAGAGATGGTTTTGCAAAAGATTATGTTTGTAGTAAAAGTAAACAGATAGTAGATAATATATTAAAATTTTATAATTTTGTTAAAGCAAAAAATGTTTTGTTATATTATCCACATAGAAATGAGGTTAATATATTAAGCTTAATACAAAAATCTACAGGTAAGAAGTTTTATTTTCCTGTTGTAGATTTTAAGAATAAGAAACTAATTATAAAATATGCTGGTAGAAATGTTAGTAAAAAGACATTTTATAAAAACAAATTTGGCATTCTTGAACCTAAAAAAACCAAGGTTTTAAAAAATGAAAGGTTATTAGATATAATATTTGTTCCAGGTATAGTTTTTGATAAAAGATGTTTTAGAATAGGTTTTGGTTGTGGATATTACGATAAATATTTGAGCAGCACAAAAAGTTGTTCAGTTGGAGTTTGTTATGAAAAACAATTACTTGCTAATGTGCCGAACGATATTTATGACAAAAAATTAGATTATGTAATAACAGAAAAAAGAATTATAAAAAGAGGAGAAAAGAAATGAACTTAGTGTTAATTTTAGTTGCAATAATAACAGGTATCATAATAGGCTATTTTGTTCGTTATATTCAAGGAAGATCATCAATAAATTCTGCGGAAGCACAAGCACAAAAAATTATTCAGGAAGCAAAAAAATCTGCTGATGAACAGATCCAAAAATCAAAACAAGAAATAAAACAGTTGATAGAAAAAGAACGTGCAGAGTTTGAAAGAAGTACAAGAGAACAAAGACAAGAATTATCTGCATGGGAAAAAAGGAATAGGTATAAGGAAGAAAATTTAGATAAAAAGTATGAGATTTTAGATAGAAAAGAAAAAGAAGTATATGATCGTGAACGTAGTTTAAAAAATGAATTGTTAAAAATTGAAGAAGAACGAAAATTGTTGCACCAACAACAAGAAAAACAAAGACAAATTCTAGAAAAAATTTCAGGGTTAACACAGGAAGAAGCAAAAAAAATTTTGTTACAAAGTTTAGAAGAAGAAGTAAAACAAGAATATGCAGTCAAACTTAAAAAACAAGAAGATGAGTTTAAAGAAACAGTAGAGAAAAAAGCAAAAGATACTTTAGTAATTGCAATGCAACGTGTAGCATCAGAAGTTGCAACAGACAATACAACAACTATTGTAACTATCCCGGATGAGTTAAAAGGTAGAATTATTGGTCGTGAAGGAAGAAATGTTAGAACATTTGAACAGTTAACCGGGGTAGACATAATTATAGACGATACTCCTGAGAATTTAATAATATCATCTTTTGATCCAGTAAGACGTGAGATAGCAAAAATTGCTATGGAAAAATTGATACAAGATAGTAGGATACATCCAGCACGTATTGAAGAGGTTATTAATAAAACTAAATCAGAGTTTGAGGATTATATAAAAAAAATTGGTGAAGATACAGCATTAGAAATAGGTGTAGTTGGACTAAATTCTGAGATATTAAAACTTTTAGGTAAATTAAAATTTAGAACTTCCTATGGTCAGAATCAATTACAACATACAAAAGAAGTTGCAATTATTGCAGGAAGTATTGCTGCTGAGATTGGAGCAGATATAAATTTTTGTAAAAGAGCCGGGATTTTGCATGATATAGGTAAAGCTATTAGTCATGAAGTTGAAGGAATGCATCACGAACTTTCAGCCGAGATCGCAAAAAAATATGGAGAATCTGAAAAAATGTTAAATGCAATTTTATCCCACCATGAAGGTGTTACTCAACCAGCAAGCGTAGAAGCTTTTATATTGGCAGCAGCAGATGCGATCTCTGCTTCTCGTCCAGGAGCAAGGAGAGATTCTGTTGAACAATATATAAAACGAATTGAAAAAGTAGAAAAAATTGCGAAATCATTTCGAGGTGTACAAAATGCATATGCAATTTATGCTGGTAGAGAATTAAGAGTAATGGTAGAACCTACTGAGATTAACGATGCTCAACTTACCGTTATTACCAGAGATATTTCAAAAAAGATTGAAAAAGAATTGGAATATCCAGGACAGATTAAAATTGTTGCAATAAGAGAAACTCGGGTGGAAGATTTTGCAAAATAAAAAATGATTTTGAAGTATAAATTGTATAACTAGAAAATTATGAAAATAATTATTACAAACGATGATGGTATTTTTGGTTTAGGTTTGTTGCCGTTAGTAAAAGAACTTTCATCTTTGGGAAAAATTTTAGTTATTGTTCCAGAACGAGAAATGTCTGCATCAAGTCATTCTTTAAGTTTGTTATTTCCAGTTCGTGTACGGCAGGTGGTTGCACATGGAAAAAAAATATACCTTGTTTCAGGTACTCCAGCAGATTGTGTGCGGTTAGGATTTATAGAGTTTCATAAACAAAAGACAGATGTTGTAATTTCAGGAATAAACCAGGGAGCAAATCTTGGGCAGGATGTTATATATTCTGGTACTGTTGCGGCAGCCAGGGAAGCAATGTTTTTAGGTGCGACAGGTATTGCAGTTTCGTTAGTTAAAGAAGGAGATTATTCTAAAGTTGCAAAAGTTGTCAAAACAATTGTAGAACAAGTTTATGAAAAAAAAATTAAAGGGTTACTAAATATTAATTTTCCAGAAAATAAATTTAAAGGTATAAAAATTACTACTTTAGGTAAAAGAAGATATGCAAATATAGTTCATACAAAAAAGGATCCTTTCGGTATACCATATTACTGGCTAAAGAGTGGATTGATAAAAAATAACGTTGTAGACAAAAATAGTGATGTTTATGCGATAAAAAATGGGTATATTTCCATAACTCCAATAATAAGTAATTTAACTGACCAAGAAATGATTCCATACTTAGACACGATATTTGATAGTAAAAAAATTTTAGATGAATAAATTTAAAATATACCAACCTTTTTTACCAGCTACAGACCAAAAAAAAGCAATAAAAATTCTTACTGAAAAAATTTTGTCTGGTGTAAAAGATCAAACTTTACTTGGAGTGACTGGTTCTGGGAAAACTTTTACAATAGCAAATGTTATTGCAAACATTAACAGACCTACACTGATAATTTCACATAACAAAACTTTAGCTGCACAGTTATATTCTGAATTTAAAGAATTTTTTCCGAACAATGCAGTGGAATATTTTATTTCTTACTATGATTATTATCAACCGGAAGCTTATATCCCTTCTTCAGATACTTATATAGAAAAAGATGCTTCAATAAATGAACATATTGACAGATTAAGGTTAAAAGCTACCTCAAGTTTATTATCAAGAGAAGATGTTATTGTAGTAGCATCTGTTTCTTGTATATATAACATTGGTTCGCCGGAAGATTTTCAAAACATGGGGATATTTTTAGAAGTTGGAAGAAATATGACAATGGAACATCTTACAAAAGATTTGGTAAAGATACGATATGAACGTAACAACATAGATTTTTCAAGAAACAAATTTCGTGTTTATGGAGATGTAATAGACGTTTGGCCATCATATTTGGAGACTTTTATAAGGATAAAATTTTGTGAAAATAAAATTGTAGAAATTAATGAACATAAACCGTTAACTAACGAAATTATTGTTAAATATAAAAAAACTTACATTTATCCGGCAAGTCATTTTGTTACTTCAATGGAAAAATTTGATTATGCAATAAAAAGTATAAAAGAAGAATTGAGTTTAAGATTAGCAGAACTTCGTTCTTGTGGAAAAATTTTAGAAGCTCAAAGGTTAGAACAAAGAACAAATAATGATTTAGAATTACTTCAAGAAACAGGATTTTGTCATGGGATAGAAAATTATTCAAGACATTTTTCAGGTCGTCCTGCAGGTTCAAGACCACAATGTTTAATAGATTATTTTCCAAAAAATTTTTTATGTATAATTGATGAATCTCATGTAACGATTCCACAGATAAAAGGTATGTATGAAGGAGATAAATCGCGCAAACAGACGTTGATAGATTATGGTTTTAGGTTACCTTCTGCTCTTGACAACAGACCTTTAAAATTTGATGAATTTTTGGATTTAATAGATCAAACAGTATATGTTTCAGCAACACCATCTCAATGGGAAATAGAACGATCAAATAATAATGTAGTAGAACAAATAATTCGTCCCACAGGTTTGGTAGATCCTGAAGTTATAATAAAACCTGCAACAAAACAAGTAAAAGATATCATTGAAGAAGCAAGAAAGGTAATTGCCAAAAAACAACGTGTTTTAATAAGCACTTTAACAAAACGTACTGCAGAAGATTTGTGTGAATATTTGCAATCACAAAAGTTTCGTGTAAAATATATTCATTCTGACATTGATGCACTAAGTAGGATTGCTATAATAAAAGATTTGCGTGCAGGAGAGTTTGATTGTTTAGTTGGTGTAAATTTATTACGGGAAGGATTGGATTTGCCAGAAGTTTCTTTAGTAGCAATTTTAGATGCTGATAAGGAAGGTTTTTTACGAAACGAAACTACAATAATACAAATTTCAGGTCGCGCAGCACGAAATATTGATGGAAAAATTATCTTGTATGCAAATAAAAAAACAAGTTCTATACTGTCTGCTGTAGCAGAAATGTCTAGAAGACGAAAGATTCAGTTAGAATATAACAAAAAACATAATATTGTCCCGAGGACAATCATAAAAGCAGTTAAAGATATAGAAGAATTTCAATTAAAAGCAAAAAATAAGCATCTTGTTGAAATAAAAGATTTTTCAAAAGAAATTGTTACAAAAAATAATGTAAATATTATAAAAAATATGTTAGAGACACAGATGAAGAAAGCGGCAGAATTACTTGATTTTGAAACTGCAATTATATATAGAGATAAACTAAAAATCCTTAACGAAATGGTACTAAAAAATAGAAAAAACCACAAGGAGAAAATTTAGTAAATGAAAATAAAACTTGAACAAAAAAAAGTTTTGTCAGTTATAAAAAATTCTCTTGCAGAAGATATTGGGGAAGGAGATATTACTACTGAAAATGTTATTCCGCCTACGGTAAAAGTTGTTGCAAAAATTGTTTCAAGAGAAGAAGGTATTATTTGTGGACTACCTATTGTAAAAGAAGTTTTTAAACAGTTGGACAAAAAATGTAAGTGGCGGGCAAAAGTTTCTGATGGAGATAAAGTTAAACCTAATACAGTTGTAGCAATAGTAGAAGGTTCTGCCCGTGCAGTACTTACAGGAGAACGTGTAGCATTAAATTTCTTACAACATTTAAGCGGTATTGCTACTTCAACTAAAAAATATGTTGACTTATCAAGAGGTAAGTTTGATATTTATGACACTCGCAAGACTCATCCCGGGTTAAGATATTTGGAAAGATATGCAGTAGTATGTGGTGGTGGAAAAAATCATAGAGATGGATTAGATGATATGGTTTTAATTAAAGACAATCATTTATTAGTTTGTATGCACAAAAAACTTCCTGTGGAAGAAATTTTGGTTCAGATGAAAAATAGGTTAGATTATACTACAAATATTGAGATAGAATGCACAAACAACAGAGAACTTAAACTGGCATTAAAAATGAAACCTGATGTAATAATGTTAGATAATATGAGTTATGACCAATTAAAAAAAGCAGTTACATTAATTCGTGAGAAACTACCTAAGACTTTGATAGAAGTTTCTGGTAAAATTGATGAAAGTAAAATAAAGAAGTTATTAAATTTAGACATAGACTATGTCTCTATAGGAAGAATCACTCATTCACCAAAAGATGTAGATTTTTCGTTAGAAATTGTGGGATAAAAATTTTATGCAACAAGGTGTTCTTTATGTAGTTGCAACACCGATAGGTAATTTGGAAGATATAACATTTCGTGCAATAAGAGTGTTGTCAGAAGTAGATTTGATTTTGTGTGAAGATACTCGTAGAACAAAAATTTTATGTCAAAAATATAAAATAACAACACCACTAAAAAGTTATTATAATTATATTGAACATCGTCGTGTGGAAGAAATTTTACCATTGATAAAACAAGATAAAAATGTTGCTTTAGTATCTGATGGAGGTACACCTGGAATCTCAGATCCAGGTTATTTGATAATAAAATCTTGTTTAGAAAACGGGATAAAAGTTGTTCCGATACCAGGAGCTACGGCGTTTGTGAGTGCGGCAATAGTTTCAGGGTTTCCTTTAAACAAAATAGTTTTTTTAGGTTTCCTTTCAAAGAAAATTGGAAAAATTGAAAAAATTATTAACAGTTTTGTTTTAGAAGGTACAACAATAGTTTTTTATGAATCTCCAAATAGATTGATTAAAACAATTGAAGTTTTAAATAATATTCTTTCAGAAAAAAAAGTTTTTTGTACAATTGTCCGAGAACTTACTAAGGTGTATGAAGAATATTTCCGTGGGGAATTGTGTGATGTTAAAGAAAGATTAAAAACACAAATTATTAAAGGAGAAATAGTGGTAGTATTGTACATAGATGAAAAATAAAAAAGTTAAAATTGGAATTATAGGTATAACAAGTATTACAGGAAAAGAACTGTGGAAAATTTTAAGCATACATAGATATGCACAAGTACAAATTTTTGCTTCTCACAGTAATAAAGGGAAACTTGTATCTTCTTTAGGGATAAAATCTAATAAACAAGTATTAGATATTTTTTGTGAGAAAACTTATGAACAATGTTGTATTAACAGTGATGTTATATTTTTATGTTTATCACATTGTATTTCAATGAAATTTGTGAAGGAAATACACAATTTTTCCTGCCAAAATAAATTAAAATGTCCCAAAATTATAGATTTAAGTGGAGATTTTAGAATAAAAAATGTTAATTTGTACAAAAAGTTTTATAAAGAAGAACATATTTTTCCAAGTATATTAGATAAGTTTGTATATGGGTTGCCGGAAATTAACAGAGAAAAAATAAAAATGTCAAACTTTATTTCTAATCCTGGGTGTTATCCTACTACTATAATTTTAGGTTTAGCTCCTATCATAAAAATTATTAAAACGATAATAGTTGATTCAAAAAGTGGATATTCGGGTGGAGGAAAAAAGTTAGTTGAAGAATATGAAAATTCTGGTGGAAACAATACATATTCGTACAATGTTAATGGAGAACATAGGCATATCCCAGAAATAGAAGAACAACTTTCTCTGTTATCAAAAAAGAAAGAAAAAATATTTTTTACTCCGCATGTAGTACCACAATATCAAGGTATGTTAAGCGATATTTATATAAAAACTATAGAAAAAGATGTAAAAATAGAAAATTTAGTTAAAATATATAAAAAGTTTTATTCTAAAGATCCTTTTATTAAAATATTAGAAGATAGAATTTTGCCTAAGACAAAAAATGTGTTAGGAACAAACTTTTGTGAGATAGGTTTTGGTAAACAACAGAACTTTCCACACTGGATAAAAATTTTTGTTGCAATAGATAATTTAATCAAAGGTGCAGCAGGTCAAGCAGTGCAAAATATGAACATTATGTTTAACATTGATGAAGAAGAAGGATTAAAATGAAAATTAATTTACCAGAAGATTTTTTAATCTCAGGAATAAATTGTGGTATAAAAAAAGGAAAAAAAGATTTAGGGTTGATATATTGCCCGAAAGGGTTTATATGTTCAGCTGCATTTACTACAAATTTGTTAAGAACAGATTCTATTATTGTTTCAGAAGAACATTTGAGAAAGAATAAAATTATTAAATCAATAATTGCAAATTCTGGTTGTGCAAACACAGCTTCCGGACCCAATGGGTATAAAATCACAAAAGAGATTTGTAGTTATTTGTCAAAAAAATTAGGAATACTTAAAGAACAAGTGTTAATAGCGTCAACAGGTGTTATAGGTGTTGAATTGCCAAAACAAAAATGTTTTTCTGGAATAGATAAACTTTCAGAGAAAGTTAAAACAAAAACAAAAGAGTATTTAAACTTTGCAGAAGCTATTATGACTACAGATACTAAACCCAAAATTTTTTCTGATAGAATATCATTAAATGGTAAAAAAGTTACAACAGTATGTTTTGCAAAAGGTGCTGGGATGATAGGACCAAAACTTAAATTATCAAAACCGCATGCAACAATGTTAGTATTTTTTTTATCGGATGTAAACATTTCTAAAAATCTTATGGATAAAATTATGGTAGAAAGTATTTTGCCAGAGTTTAATTCGTTTTCAATAGATTCAGATATGTCACCAAACGATACAATATTTTTTTGTGCGAATGGTTCTGTAGAAAATAGAAAAATAGATTGTTTCGGTAAAGATTTTGATAAGTTTAAATTTTCAATAAACAAGATTTCAAAAGAAATAGTGAAAAAATTATTATTTGATGGAGAGGGTGTTAACAGAGTAGTAAAACTTATAGTAAAAAATTCAGATATTTTTAATGCAGAAAAAATTGTAAAAACAATATCTTCATCATTACTTGTAAAAACTGCTATAAACGGTGCTGATCCAAACTGGGGAAGAATACTTTCTGCTTGTGGTCGTAGTGAAGCGAAGATAGAACTGAAAAAATTGGATATTTATATTGGCAAGTATAAAGTTGTAAAAAATGGAGTAAATAATTTTATATCTGATGATTTAGTAAGAAAAGAAATGTTAAAAAAATATTATGAAATAACTATAGATGTTAAAAAAAATAATGCTTGTAAAGAATATATCTTTTATACGACCGATCTTTCAAAAAAATATGTTGATATAAATTCAAAATATAAAACATGAAAATAACTTTTATATGTTCTGGTAATGTGTTTAGAAGTGTTTTTGCAGAAGGATATTTTAAAAAATTAGTTTCAAGTTATGCTAAAGAAGATGTTGTAATAAACTCTTGTGGAACAATTGCAGAACCATATTTTAAAATACCAAAAGTTTTAAAAAAAGTATTTTTGTTATACAAAATAGATAAAAAGGATATTAAAAATCATGTTCCAACTAGAATTTCGGAAGAAATTATTTGTCAGTCAGACATAATTTTTGTTATGGACAGAGGACATATAAATTTTATCCAAGATAAATTTAAAAAATATAGTTCAAAAACTTTTTTATTAAAAGAATATGCTGGTTTTTTTTCTCAACCGGAAATTTATGACCCTATAGGACAAAGTGATATAGTATACATTCAAACGGCTGAAGAAATAAAAATTTGTTTAGAGATAATTATAAAAAAATTGTTCCAAAAAGGAGATATAACAAATGTTACAACTTAAAAAAATAGATGTTGAAATTTATGAAGCAATTAAACAGGAACTTGAAAGACAAAGAAATTCTTTAGAGATGATTGCATCAGAAAATTTTCCTTCTATAGCGGTTATGGAAGCACAAGGATCTGTTATGGGGAACAAATATGCGGAAGGGTATCCTGGCAAACGATATTATGGAGGATGCCAAAATGTTGATGTAGTAGAATCTATTGCAATAGAAAGAGCGAAATTATTATTTCATGCAGAACATGCAAATGTTCAACCTCATTCTGGCACACAGGCGAATATGGCAGTATATTTCTCAGTGCTAAATCCTGGCGATACAATTATGGGAATGCATCTTTCACACGGTGGACATTTGTCTCATGGGCATCCAATGAGTTTTTCAGGAAAATATTACAAAGTAATACCTATCAATGTAACAAAAAATACTCAATTGATAAATTATACTGAATTACGTAATCTTGCAAAAAAGTACAGACCAAAACTTATAGTAGCAGGTTCATCTTCATATTCAAGAATAATTCATTGGGACAAATTTAGAGAAATTTGTGATGAGATTAACGCATATTTTTTAGCAGACATAGCCCATTATGCAGGTTTAGTTGCAGCAGGACTTTATCCTTCTCCAGTTCCATATGCAGATTTTGTAACTTTTACTACACACAAAACTATGCGTGGTCCACGTGGCGCAATAATTTTATCAAAGAAAAAATATGCGCCGTTGATTGATAAAATGATGTTTCCTGGTATTCAAGGTGGTCCGATGATGCATACAATATCAGCCAAAGCTGTTGCGTTAAAAGAATCTATGAGTAAAAGTTTTCAATTATACCAAGCTCAGGTAATTTCTAATGCGAGAACTTTAGCGGATAGTTTGGCTAAAAAAGGTTACAAAATAGTTTCTGGTGGGACAGATTGTCATATGTTTCTAGTAGATTTGAGATCACAAAAAATGACTGGTGAACAAGTAAAAACAATTTTAGAATCTGCAAATATTACTGTGAATAAAAATTCGATTCCGTATGATCCTCAACCGCCAGCAATAACTTCAGGAATAAGGATAGGAACACCTGCAATAACAACTCGTGGTATGAGAGAACAAGAAATGATAAAGATAGCTGATTATATTGACAAACTTATAAGTTCCAAAGGAGAAAAAAAAGTTGTTTCATATATAAAAGGAAAAGTAAAAGAACTACTTGACAAATTTTCATTATATCCAACATTAAAATGGTAAGTATATATTTTTTTTCAGTTATAGTTTCGTTTATTTTTACAACACTTTTTGTACCGGCAACGAATTGGTTTGGTAAAAAGTTTGGTATTTATGATAAACCGTCAAAAAGAAAAATAAATTTTAGGAAACTTACTCGCTGGGGCGGGTTTGGAATGTTTTTAAGTTTTTTTTTAACATTGTTTTTGTTAATAAAAATTTTTCCGCAGATAAGAGAACTTTTTTCTTACAGATATATACTTCAATGGGATGAAGTAAAAGAAACAATAATTTTATCAAAACAACTTTTAGGAATTTTTTTTGCTTCAATACTTGTTATTATAGTAGGAACAATTGATGATAAGAAAGGTTTAAATCCGATTACAAAATTTTTATTTCAGGTAATAGTAGCATATTGTGCGATGGATTTTGGTGTTAGGATTTTAGGATTTAATATTCCTTTTAAATCAGAATTTGTTTCATTACCAAGAATTGTTAGTCAGATAGTTACAATTTTATGGTTATGTAGTTTTATGAACATGGTAAATTTAGCAGACGGAGTAGACGGTCTTGCTGCAGGGATAATTTTAATTTCGGGAATAACTTTTTTTGCAATATCATTATTACAACGTCAAAGTGGTGTTATATCACAACAAATGACTTTATCTGCAATTTTATCTTGTATTTTGATAGGTGTTGCAGGAGGATTTTTGGTGTACAACTTTTTTCCGGCAAAACTTTATATGGGCGACACTGGCGCTTTGTGGTTAGGTTTTATAATAGGATGTATAACTACAGTAGGAGTATTAAAAACCGGTGCTGTAATATCGTTTGTAGTTCCAATATTTGTTGTAGGTATACCATTTGTAGATGTTATAGTTTCAATTATTAGAAGAATAAAAAAAGGAGTAGGGATAGGAACTGCAGATAAAGAACATATTCATCATTTATTATTATCTTCAGGATGGACTCAAAGAGAAGTTGTACTATTTTTTTATGTAGTAACATTATTATTGTCAGTTGTTATGATAACTTTTGTCGCAATAAAAGTAAGATAAAAAACTGATACTGAATAATAAATATGTTAAAAGAATTTTTTTGAAGAGTTTGATATTTGAAATTTGATTTAGTTATTAAAATATTGGGTTAACCTAACTTCAGTATCTTTTGGAAGATTAATAAACATTATGCCGATTTCTTTTGTGTCATTTTCTGATAAAGTTTTACAATGAACAACTTTTGCTAAAGTTTCGATTGTATGATTTGGTAAATATAATTCAACTTCAACAAATGTGTTTGTTTCCAGGTTTTCATTTGTTAAAAACCTAAGCCCTCCTGCAGAAATATTTTTAGTTTTTGCAATTATTGGTAAAACAGATTTTATATCATCAGGACCAAGTTTTCGCCAAGAAAATGCAAATTCTTTATCAACACGAACAAATTCTCTACGTTCAATTTGATATAATTTTTTTTCGATAAAAAGGTTAACTATATCTTTATCAAGTTTTCCTTCGTCAGCCATATAGGACAAAACTTTTAAAGCATCTTGTTGTGTTACTTGAGGTTTATAAGGTCTATCATAACTTATCAAAGCATCATATATATCTGCAACACAAACAATTTTTGCAAGAAGAGGAATTTCATTACTTTTTAAACCAAAAGGATACCCGGAACCATTTAAAAATTCGTGGTGTAATGATGCAATAAGAGGAACATCACGATATTCTTCCGGGAAAGAAATTTTTGATAAAATTTCTTTAGTCATTAAAACATGCGTTTTCATAACATCATATTCTTCCTTAGTAAATTTTTCTGATTTTAACAATATATTATCTGGAATACCAATTTTTCCAACATCATGCAGTAAAGATGCGTATTCGATTATTTTTATTTCATTAGATGAAAGATTTAATGCCGTAGCAATGTTAAATGCATATTTCATTGTTCGGATAGAATGACCTCTTGTAACTGGATCTCTAGCATCAACTGCTGTAGCAAATGCTTTAAATAAACTTTCCAAAAGTTGTTGATAAGATTCGTACAAATAAACATTTGTTAATGTATTCCCAATTTCTGTACAGAAAATTTTTAAAATATCTTCATCTTTTTTAGAAAATCCGGGTTTACATTTTTTGTTTAAAACTTCAATTACAGCAATAATTTTCTTTTTAGAATCAAATACCGGAGCACAAATTAAATTTTTTGTTCTATAACCAGTTTTTTGATCAATTAGAGGTAAGAATCTTTTATCTTTATAAGGATCAGAATTTATACAAACCAAAGTTCCTGTTTGTGCAACATGTCCAACAATTCCTTCGCCGATAGGTACTGAAATTTCTTTAATTTCAAGATTTTCGGCAACAACTGTCCATAAAAGTTTTGTTTCTTTATTTATAAGGAACAAACTAGATCTTTCTGCAGATAAAATATCGGATACCGAGTGAACAACAAAATCAAGCAATGGTTTTAGTTCGTGATATTTTGGCATATAAGCGAGAGTTTTATATATTTTTTCATAATAAAATAGTTTTTTTAGTTTATAATCATAATACAAATGAAAAGCTATAGGTAAGATAATAAAAAGTAAAGTTAATAATAAATTTTTTGTAAAATAAAAAATTGTGAATGAACAAAACAGTACTAAAAAATAGAATAAATTTTTAAACAAATTATTTTTGTTAGTCATGATAAACCATTTAATAAATAAAATTTATATTTTTTTGTCAATATTTTATTTTTGTTAGATTTTTAGAGAGTATGTTTTTTTTACCTTTAGTTGAAGATAAGATTTTTATTTTATAAAACTCTATAAGTGTAAAAACATATGAATTAACATAAAAAGTTTTTGTTTTATAATGGAGGACAGATATGTTAATAGAAAGAATAATATTAGTTATTTTGGACGGATTTGGTGTTGGAGAGTTACCAGATGCTCAAGAGTATAAAGACAAAGGTGCTGACACATTAAATCATATAGTAAAAACTATTTCTGATTTCAACTTACCAAACATGGCACGACTTGGGTTATATAAATTTATAGAAGACAAAAAATATAAAGATAAAAACATAGAAATTGTAGGTAGTTATGCAAAACTTCTTGAGTTATCTAAAGGGAAAGATACAACTACAGGTCATTGGGAGATGTCAGGTATAATACTTACAAGACCCTTTCCTACATATCCTAATGGTTTTCCAAAAGATTTAATTGAAGAATATGAAAAACGTATCGGCACCAAAACGTTAGGTAATTTTCCTTGTTCAGGGACAGAGATATTAAGACTTTTAGGAGAAGAACATTTAAAAACTGGTTTTCCAATAGTGTACACTTCTGCAGATAGTGTGTTTCAGGTTGCTGCTAATGAAACAATAATTCCAGTAGAAAAATTATATAAGTATTGTGAAATTGCAAGAGAAATGTTAGGAAAAGGCGAGTTTGAACAACATAATATAGGTAGAGTAATTGCAAGACCGTTTATCGGTAACAATAAAGAAACTTTTAAACGCACTGCAAATAGAAAAGATTTTAGTATTAAACCTATATCAAAAACTATTCTTGACTATGTGAAAGAAAACAATGGTATTGTTTTGGGCATAGGGAAAATTGAAGATATTTTTGCAGGGCAAGGGTTGACAGAAGCAATTCATACAAAAAATAATGAGGATGGAATTGAAAAAACAATTGAATCTATGAAAACTTATACTGGTTCAAAAACTTTGATTTTTACTAATTTGGTAGATTTTGATATGTTATGGGGACATCGTAGAGATATAAAGTCATATTATGAAGGGTTAAAATATTTTGATAACCAACTTGTGCGAATAATTTCTCAAATGCAAGAAACAGATTTATTAATTATAACTTCTGATCATGGAAACGATCCTGGATTCTTAGAACATACAGATCATACAAGAGAATATGTGCCACTGATGATGTATTCAAAAAATAAAAAGTTTCAATCTGGCAAGCATATGGGTATTATTAAAGGTTTTAATTGTATTGCAAAAACCATTGACGACCTTTTTGAAATAAAAAAAATTGTTCAAGGGACAAGTTTAACAAAAGAAATTTTGTCATAGAAGAGATAAAATTTTATTTTTAATTTTTTTCAAAATTTTTAAAAAGTTTATGAAAACAGTTTTTGAACAAATAAACGATGCAGTTTGTTGGTTGAACAAAAAGAAAAAAATTTTTAGTGCAGAAGTTGGTGTTGTGTTAGGTTCTGGGTTAGGTGATATAATTAATGATGTAAATGAAAAGGTTATAATTTCTTACAATGAAGTGCCAGGAATGCCAAAATCTACTGTTGCTGGACATAAAGGTAATTTTATTTTTGGAATTTTAGAAAACAAAAAAGTAGTAATTATGCAAGGCAGGATACATTTTTACGAAGGATATAGTTTGCAAGAAGTTACAATACCAATTCGTATTATGAAAAAATTAGGTATAAAAAATTTGATTTTAACTTCTGCAGTTGGTGGTATTCGTGGACGATTGCCACTTAAACCGGGAGATATTGTTTTAATAAAAGATCACATAAACAATATTAAAGATAATCCTCTGATAGGTCCACATAATGAAGAGTTTGGGGTAAGATTTCCTGATATGTCTGAAGTTTATTCTAAACAATTAAGACAGTTAGCAAAAAAAGTTGCTAATAAGTTTAAAATAAAAGTTTATGAAGGTATTTACAATGCAAGTTGCGGTCCGTCATATGAAACACCAGCAGAGGTCCAAGCATTTAAAAAGTTAGGAGCAGATGTTGTGGGTATGTCTGTTGTACCAGAATCTATTGTTGCAAATCAAAGCGGGATAAAGGTTTTAGGGATAAGTTATGTATCTAATCTTGCAGCTGGTATTTCAAAGACAGTGCTTACTCATGAAGAAGTTTTAGAAAATGCCAAAAAAGTTGCATCAAAACTTAATTTATTGGTAAAAGAAATAATTAAAAAACTGTAGATGTAATAAGATAAACTTTTTATAACTATATTTTGAAATCTTTTGAACAAAAAAGATAAAAAATATGAGAATGTATGATATAATATACAAAAAACGTAATAAAGAATTTTTAAGTAAAGAAGAAATTGATTTTGTAATAAATTCTTATGTAAAAAATAAAATACCTGATTATCAAGTATCAGCATTTTTAATGGCGATATTTTTAAATGGAATGACAAAACAAGAAGTTGTTTTTTTGACAGAGTCAATGACAAATTCAGGTAAAAAATATGATTTATCCTCTATTAAATCCCCTAAGGTAGACAAACATTCTACAGGAGGTGTTGGTGATGGAGTATCATTGTCTTTAGCACCATTGGTTGCAAGTTGTGGTGTTGTTGTTCCTATGATATCAGGACGTTCTCTTGGACATACAGGTGGAACTTTGGACAAATTAGAATCTATTAACGGTTTTAATGTAAATTTAACTGAAGAAAAATTTATTACACAATTAAACAATATTGGTGTGGCAATAATAAGTCAATCGGACAAAATTGTCCCTGCAGACAGAAAAATTTATGCATTACGAGATGCAACTGCAACGGTAGATTCCATACCTTTAATTGCAGCATCAATAATGAGCAAAAAACTTGCTGAAGGAACAGACGCTTTAGTTTTGGATGTGAAGACAGGTAATGGTGCGTTTATGGAAAAATTTTCAGATGCAAAAATGTTAGCACAAACTATGGTAGATATTGGCAAAAATTGTGGAAAAAAGATTATAGCAGCAATT
Organism: uncultured Endomicrobiia bacterium; assembly: GCA_937936785.1. Lineage (GTDB taxonomy): Bacteria > Elusimicrobiota > Endomicrobiia > DTEH01 > DTEH01 > CALDDQ01. The sequence goes on along the minus strand of CALDDQ010000010.1, from coordinate 92,865 downwards.
TCAGACATGAACCAACCTTTAGGAGAATATGCAGGTAATTCGTTAGAAATATTTCAAGCAATAAAAATATTGAAAAACGAAGGACCAAAAGATATCATGGAACTGATTTATTTTTTAGGGACAAAAATGTTGTTATTATCAGGTGTTGTAAAAAATAGTTTAGAAGGATACAAAATTTTAGAACATAAAATTGTTACAGGTAAAGCTTTGGAAAAGTTTAAGCAGATGATAAAATTTCAAAATGGTGATGTTAGGGTTATAGAAGATCCAAAAAAACATTTACCGTGGGCAAAATTTGTTAAACCAATATTTTCATTACAAGATGGATATGTAAACTATATAGATACAAAACTTATAGGAAATCTTATTTCGCAGTTAGGTGCTGGAAGAGAAAATGTATCGTCTAAAATTGATTATTCCGTTGGTATACAATTTGTCAAAAAAGTATCAGATAAAGTTTATGAAAAAGAACCAATAATGTATATATATTTTAACGACAAAGAAAAATTTTTTCAAATAAAAAAAAGTTTGGAGAAAGTTTACAAAATTACAAAAATTAAAAAAACAAACAATCACAAATTAGTTTATCAGGAAATTAAATGACAAGATTATTATACAAATGGGAGACAAAACCTGAACCAGAAAAAACTGTTGTAGAAGAGTTATCAAATAAGTTTAACATTTCTACTATACTTGCAAAGATATTGATAAACAGAGGATTTTCTGATGAGGAAAGGGTTAAACGTTTTATAACTTCTGACGTAATTTATTTAAATAATCCTTTTTTATTTTCTGATATGGTTTTTGCTATAGAGACAATAAAGAAACATATTGACAACCGGAGTAATATTTTAATTTGGGGTGACAGAGATGCTGATGGAATAACTTCTGTAACACTTTTATATAAGACATTAAAAGATTTAGGCGCAAAAGTTTCATGGTATATACCACAGACAGAAGGTTATGGATTAAACATTGAAACTATAGATAAGTATAAAGACAAAATAAATTTAATAATAACAGTTGATTGTGGTATTTCTGCTATAAATGAGATTAGGCACATTAGAGATCTTGGTATTGATATTGTTGTTACTGATCATCACGAGGTACCAGAAGAAATTTATAGTTTAAGGAAAGAATTAAATATTCCGGTAATAAATCCATATTTAAAAGAATATTTAGGTTTTAGGGATCTTGCTGGGGTAGGTGTAGTGTTAAAACTTGTTTGGGGGTTAATGATTTCTTATGATGAAAACATTTATAACAAGGAATATACAGTAATTGACATTGAAACTACAGGATTGATACCTACGGAAGATGAAATATGTGAAATTGCAGCAGCAAAAATAAAAAATTTTTTCCCATACGAAACTTTTCAAACACTTGTAAAACCACAGAATTTAATTCCGGAAAATGTTGTCAAAATACATGGAATTAGTAACGAAATGGTTATTGGACATCCTTCAATAAAGGATGTTTTGCCTAAGTTTATTAATTTTGTTAAAGATTCTATAATAATAGTCCACAATGCAGATTTTGACTTACCATTTATAAATAATGCATTAAGTGCACATGGATTTCCTGTGTTAAAAAATGAAGTTATAGATACATTAGCAATTTCAAGACAATATTTTCCCTTTAAATCACATTCTTTAAAATCTATGTCATTGGAGTTTATGTTTAATAATCAACCGTCACACCGTGCATTAAACGATGTTTCTGCAACTATAGAACTGTTTAATTATTTATATTATTTCAAGAATAATAAAATAAGGTTTTTTATAGAAGATAATCTTGATATTGTTGCTTTAGGGACGATATCTGATATAATGCCTTTAGTTGAAGATAACAGAATTATTGTAAAAAAAGGTTTAGAAACATTTTGTCGTTCACGCAAACCTGCATGTCAGATTTTGATGGAACATTTAAAAAGAAAAACATCATTCTTAGATTCAGAAAGTATTTCATGGTATGTTATTCCGACCTTAAATGCGGCCGGTCGTATGCAAAAAGCTGAGATTGCAGTAGAATTTTTGTTATCAGAGAATATTTCCAATGCAAAAGAATTTTTTAACAAATTATTAAACATAAACAATGCAAGAAAAAGTTTACAAGAAACTAATCTTAACAAATTTTATGATTTAATTGAACAACAATGCGACCTGGAAAATGATTTGATACTTGTAGTTGTGGCAGAAAATGTTGAACATGGAGTTACCGGTGTTGTTGCTAATCATATAATGAAAGAATTTGGTCGTCCAGTAATTTTGTTAATAGCAGAAGAAGATTCTGCCACAGGAGCTGCCCGGTCACCCAAAGGAATAAATATTTATGAAACTTTGAAAAGGTTAGAAAGTTTATTTATAAAATTTGGCGGACATGAACATGCTTGTGGACTCACAATACAAAAAAATAAAATCGAATTTTTTAGAACAGAAATTAAAAAGTTACAAAAAGAAATTGTAATGGTAAGTCCTACATTAGTAATTGACACAGAACTTTCTACTAAAGAATTAAGTTTAAGTTTAGTAAAAGAACTTGATTTGTTAGAACCTTGTGGTCCTGAAAATCCGTATCCAATGTTTTTATTAAAAGATGTAAAGATTACAAGCTGGAAATATTTAGGTTTGGGCAAAAAGTATGCAAAGTTGGTATTGCAAAATTCTGAATCTGTGATAGAAAGTGTTTGTTGGGATATACCAGATATTGGAGATATAATAAAAAACTTTGTATATTTTAATGTAGTGGGACAATTTGAACAAGATGAAATTGCTAAAGATGGGTATAAACTTGTAATTTTAGATTTACAACCCGTAGTTGGTTAAAGTTTAATTTTTAGTAGAATAAAATTTATGGAAAAGGATAAGAAACAATGAACTATAACGAGTTTGTTGAAAAACAAAAAAGTAATTTTTCACATTTAGAAAAAATAGTGAATTTGCTAAAAAGTTTGAAAGGAAAGAAAATTATAACATTCTCTCATGACGATCCTGACGGAGTAACTTCTGCATCTGTATTTAAACGTTTAACTGACAAACTTGGTATTGAAAATAAAATCTTATTTCCAACAAAGTATGAACTTTCAGAACAAGAAGTTAAAGATGCGATAAACAAATATTACTATCCTTCAGCAATATTTATTTTAGACAAAGGAACTATAGAATATTACAAAAACTATGTTGAAATTGTTAAAAATATAGTAATTATTGATCATCATCCTGTGATAGGAAATAATTTTGAAAATCTTTTGGTGTTCAATCCTTCAATAGAAAAATATACTCAATGTTCAGGTAGTTTGTTATTGAATATATTATTTAATTTATTTGAATCTTCAAAAGAGGAAGAAGATTTTATAACATTGATAGGATTAAAATCTGACTGGGCAATTGATCCGTTAAATAACATTATACCAGAGTTTGTGAAACCTTTTTATGAATATAAGATTATACCAAAATTTGAATTTTTGGTTGTACCTGAAGAAAATTTAAGTTCAACAATATTTGAAATTACCTCAAGACAAAAAAGTAATTTGTTAAACCATCTTGCACAACTTTTTTTTGCAATTACAGGAGGTGGATTTCAGTATTTTTATAACGATAGAAGTATTAAGTTAAAAGATATATATCAGCCAGAATTTTGTTTTAATATTTTTATGAACAAATTAAAAATAGAAAAGTTTTCAACTATTGATGAGTTTATAAATTTGTTAAATGACAAAGAAAAAGTTAGTTTAATTTACGAGTATTTTTTAGATGATATAAAAAGTACAGAAAATTTATTTGACCAAAATACAGTTTTAGGAAAAAAGATTAATGATGTTGAACTATATCTTTTTTTTGGTAAACAGGTAAGATTGATGCCAATGGTTGGTTCAGTAAAACTTTATGAATATGCAAAAGGTAAAGAAGCTGCCATTATTATGTTTAATATAGAAAAAAATGGTTCAGTACATATTTCTTTTCGTGGTAATACTGACAAGATACATTTGGGCAAGTTAGCAAATGATACTGCGCAAACGTTGGTAAAAGAATTTGGTCATCCAAATGAGATTACTGGCGGAGGTCATCCTCGAGCAGCTGAGTTGCGTACGCGTGAAAGTGGGGTTTGTTATGTTGATATTTTAAAAACATTCTTTGAGTTGGTAAAGAAAATTTAGTAATTATATAAAATGAACATAGAATCAATTATATTTATGACATTTAGCTGGACATTTATTTTGGGATTACTTTTATTTTGTTTCATAAAAATATTTTCAAAAAAGAAAGATTAAAAAATATACTTTTATGGACAAACAAAAACGGTTAGAACTAGGATTATTAAAAATTGGTGAATTAGCAGAAAAGTGTGGTTTACCAATTTCTACCATAAAATATTATACCGATTTGGAACTTTTACGTGCATCAGACTATATGGAAGGTGGGTTTAGATTATATAATCAACAAGAATGTGTTTTGCGATTAAAACGTATCAGAGAGATGTTAGACCAAGGACATTCAATAAAAGAAGTAAAAGAAAATATTGAAAAGATTTTGGTTTATAAAGTTTTAGTTATTGATGATGAACCTGAAGTGCACGATTTTGTGAAAGATGTGTTAAAACCTTTTAGTCAGGTGGAGGTAAACTCTGTTTTTGACGGATTTTCAGCAGGAATGGTTGTTGGAGAATATATGCCAGATTTAATTATTTTAGATTTGTTACTACCTGGTATTGATGGATTTAAAGTTTGTGCAAGTATAAAAGGAAATCCAAAATTGAAACATATAAAAATTTTTGCTGTGACGGGATATGATTCTCCAGAATACAAGGCAAAGATATTTTCTTCAGGAGCAGATGATTATTTACCAAAACCGATAGAACTAATACCTTTCCGGGACAAAGTTAAAAAGTTGTTAGGATTTAATTTTTAAAATTTTTTTAAATAAAGTAGTAAAATCTTACAATAAAAGTATATAAAAAATGTCAAAAAATAACGGTGTGCTTGTTTTAGAAACAGGTGTAATATTTAAAGGCAATCTTTTTGGTTTTGTAAAAGATACCTTTGGTGAAGTAGTGTTTAACACTTCATTAGTAGGCTATGAAGAAGTTATAACCGACCCATCGTATAAAGGACAGATTGTTGTGATGACATACCCACATATTGGTAATTATGGTATAAATTTTGAGGATATGGAGTCAGAACATATTTTTATTGAAGGTTTTGTTATTGGAGAGTATAGTAAAAATTATTCAAATTGGCGTGCCAGGAATACTTTGGAAAACGTTTTTATAAAAAATAAAATTGTTGGTATTGAAAATGTTGATACACGTTCATTGACAAGATATATTAGAGACAATGGTTCTATGACAGGAATGATAACTTTGATAAAGGATTATTCAGAAATAAAAAATTTGATAAAAAAAGTTATCAAATATCCTAAGATTAGAGAGTTAGATCTTGTAAAAACAGTTTCTTGTGTAAAAACTTATAATCCGTTTTCTAAGTTGAAGAAAGATTGCAAGTTTAAAGAAAATGTTTTTCATAGATATCCTAAAAAAACTGAGTTTAAAGTTGTAATAATAGACTGTGGTTGTAAGTATAATATATTACGTTTATTACGAGAACATAAATGTGAAATTATTGTTGTTCCAGCAGAAACTAGAAGTGAAAAAATTTTAAGTTATAAACCTGATGGTATTATTTTGTCTAATGGTCCCGGTGATCCTCAAATGGTTTCATATGTTTTTAAAACAGTTAAACAGATTATTGATTATGAACAAAAAACAAAAGATCTTATACCAATTTTTGGTATTTGTCTTGGACATCAAATGTTAGCAATAGCGTTTGGTGGTAAGACATATAAGTTGAAGTTTGGGCATCATGGAACAAATCATCCGGTAAAAAATTTGCAAACTAACAAAATAGAAATAACTTCACAAAATCATAATTTTGTTGTAAAATATACAATGGTAGACAATAAATATTTTCTTGATGGAAACAATGAAGTAGAAATTACACATTTAAATCTTAATGATGGATCATGTGAAGGATTAAAACACACAAAGTTGCCAATTTTTTCTGTTCAATATCATCCGGAATCTGCTCCTGGCCCTAATGATAGCAGATATTTGTTTGACCAATTTTTAAGTTTTATGTATAGATATAAGTATAAAGAAAAATTTCATATTGCAAAAAAATAATTTATTATTTTTTTGTAAAATAGGCTGAAATATTTTTTAAACAAAAAATTTAACTATGCCTAAAAGAAAAGATATTAAAAAAATTTTAATAATAGGTTCAGGTCCTATTGTTATAGGCCAGGCGTGTGAATTTGATTATTCTGGTACTCAAGCGGTAAAAATTTTGCGTAAAGAAGGTTATAAAATAGTTTTAGTAAATTCTAACCCAGCAACAATTATGACAGATCCAGAACTTGCAGATGCTACATATATAGAACCATTAACAGTGGAAGTTTTAGAACGAATTATTGCCAAAGAACGTCCTGAATGTATTTTACCAACACTAGGTGGACAAACAGCATTAAATCTCGCAGTAAAACTTGATAATGCATCTATATTAAAAAAATATAATGTAGAACTTATTGGTGCAAAAATTGATGCAATAAAAAAAGCTGAAGATAGAAAATTGTTTAAAAAAACTATGCAAAAAATAGGGTTAGAACTTCCCAAGAGCGGTTTTGCATACACTACTGCTCAAGCAGAAAAAATTGCACAAAAAATAGGTTTTCCATTAATAATTCGTCCTTCATTTACATTAGGTGGTTCAGGATCAAAAATAGTTTTTGACAAAAAAGATTTTTTTTCTGCGGCACAGGATGCACTAAAGGCTAGTATGATATCTGAAATTTTGATTGAGGAATATTTATCCGGTTGGAAAGAGTATGAAATGGAAGTGATGAGAGATAAAAATGATAATTGTGTAGTAATATGTTCTATTGAAAATTTTGATCCTATGGGTGTTCACACTGGTGATTCTATAACAGTTGCTCCTGCACAAACATTAACTGACAAAGAGTATCAAAAAATGCGAGATGCATCATTTAAATGTATTCGCGCGATAGGTGTTGAAACTGGTGGGTCAAATGTTCAGTTTGCAGTAAATCCTAATACAGGCAGAATGGTTGTTATAGAGATGAATCCACGAGTATCTCGTTCATCAGCATTAGCTTCAAAAGCTACCGGATTTCCAATTGCAAAAATTGCGGCATTGTTGTCTGTTGGATATACATTAGACGAAATAACAAATGATATTACCAAAAAAACATCGGTTTGTTTTGAACCTACTATAGATTATGTAGTAGTAAAAATTCCGCGATTTGCATTTGAAAAATTTCAACCTATATTTGACAAAAACAAAAAAGATGATACATATCAAATATTAGGTTCTCAGATGAAATCTATTGGTGAGGTAATGGCTATTGGAAGAAATTTTAAAGAATCATTACAGAAAGCAGTTCGTGGATTAGAACTTGGTAGATATGGTTTAGGTGGAGATGGTCTTGGACAAACAAAATTGGTTGAAAGATTAAGTAAATTATCAATGAACGAAAAAAAATCTTATATTGAACAAGTTAAGTACAAATTAAGGTTGCCAAATTGTGATAGAATTTTTAATATAAAATATGCAATACAATTAGGTATGTCTGTGGAAGAAATATTTAAGTTCACTAACATTGATCCATGGTTTATTTCACAAATAAAAGAAATTTGTGATACTGAGATAGAAATAATAAAAAATAAAAAAAATTGGCGTAAGAAAGAAAAAATTGTTGAATTAATAAAAAAGGTTAAAAAACAAGGTTTTTCAGATTATCAAATAGGATATCTGATAGGAAAAACAGAGAAAGATATTCGTGATTTAAGAAAAGAAAAATTTTTATTTCCAAAATATAATGTAGTAGACACTTGTGCAGCAGAGTTTGATGCTACTACACCGTATTTTTATTCTACATATGATGGAGTAGATAGTGTTTTAGACATGAGTGAAAAAAAATATTGTTTTGATGAAAATTATAATTTAAATTTACAATATAATATAAAATCCAAACCAAAAAATAAAGTTATAGTATTAGGTTCTGGACCCAACAGGATTGGACAAGGAATAGAATTTGATTATTGTTGTGTTCATGCTGTTTTAGCAATTAAAAAATTAGGGTTTAAATCTATAATGTTAAACTGTAATCCGGAAACAGTTTCTACAGATTATGATATTTCAGATAAATTATATTTTGAACCAATAACATTAGAAGATGTTTATAATGTGTATTTGAAAGAATCTAATAGTAACAATGGTAAATTATTAGGTTTAATATTACAATTTGGTGGACAAACTCCTTTAAACATAGCAACACAATTAAAGTCTGCTGGAATAAAAATTTTAGGCACACAACCAGAATCTATTGCTATAGCAGAAGATAGAGAATTATTTGCAAAAATGTTAAAAAAATTGTCTTTGCCATATCCAGAACATGGAAAAGCAGAAACTTTAGATGAAGCGGTTAATATTGTGAAAAAAATAGGTTATCCGGTTATAATTAGACCGTCATATGTTTTAGGTGGGCGTGCAATGGAAATAATATATGATGATATGATGTTAGAAGAATATTTAACTAAAACATTTTATTCTATTTCTGATAAAAAAACAAAAACAGCTGTTTTAATTGATAGATTTTTAGAAAATGCAAAAGAAGTTGATGTAGACGCTATTTGTGATGGAGAAGAAGTTTTTGTTGCAGGCATTATGGAACATATTGAAGCAGCAGGTATACATTCAGGTGACAGCGCGTGTGTTATGCCACCAGTGACATTGACCATAGAACAGATACAAATTATAAAAAAGTATACAACTTTATTATCAAAAGCATTGAATGTTTGTGGTTTGATAAATTTGCAGTTAGCGATTAAAGATGGTATAATTTATATTTTAGAAGTTAATCCTCGTGCTTCACGAACTGTTCCATATGTTTCAAAGAGTATTAATTTACCTTTAGCTCAAATTGCGACAGAAATTATTTTAGGAAAAAAAATTAAGGATTTTAAAAAAGAAATTAATTTTAGGACAGAAAATTTTAAAAGAAAACGATATTATACGGTAAAAGAGGTTGTATTACCATTTTCAAAATTTAACAATGTAGATCCTGTATTGTCTCCGGAGATGCGTTCTACAGGCGAAGTGATGGGTATTGATAAGACATTTCCTATTGCATATGCGAAAACGCAGTTTGCTGCTAATTCTCCAATTCCGTTAAAAGGAAATATTTTAGTAAGTTTAAACAAAAGAGAAAAGAATAACGGGTTAAAAGTTGTAAGAGAATTGATCAATCTGGGATTTAAAATTATTGCTACACCCGGCACTGCAAGGTTTTTTAAACAAAATGGGATTAAAAGTTATGAAGTAAAGAAGATAGGAGAAGGAAGTCCAAATGTGGCAGACTTTATTAAAAATGGCAAAATAGATCTGGTGATAAATACCCCAACAGGTCGTGGAAAATCTTTTAGTGACGGATTTTTTATTAGGCGTGCTTCAATATTAAATAATATTCCTATAATAACAACTTTAGAAGCAGCAAATTGTTTTATAGATTCTATTAGAGAATTAAGACGGTATGTTAAAAATGAGCCAAGAATAAATTTTAACGCGACATCTTTGCAAGAATGGTATAGAAAAAGATAAAAAAATTTTATATACATTAGTAGAAAAGAAAACATAGGAGATTTAGTTTTATGTTAGAAATGCAGAATAAAGAAGAAACATCTTCAAAGCATATTTTGATAGTTGATGATGACGATTCTGTGATTGAATTTTTGAAAATGTATATAAGTAATGAGGGGTTCAATGTTGAAATTGCATATGATGGAGTTAATGCATTAGAGAAAATTAAGATTAAAAAACCGGATTTAATAATTTTAGATGCTATGTTACCAAGAAAGTCAGGTTATGAATTAGTAAAAAGTCTTCAGATATCATTTGAATTAAAAAAAATTCCTATAGTTGTAATAACGGGACATACTCGTGATCAAGAATTTAAACGAATGTTTTTGTTTGAATCTAATGTAAAAGAATTTTTGTTAAAACCTGTCCAACCAGATATTTTAGTTATGCACATACACAAATTACTAAATACTAAACCAAAATATGAAAAAATTGCAGAAGAAAAAAGTTCTGAATTTAAAAAAAATTTTGAAGGATGAAATTAAACAATTTCAAAAGAACAGTTTTTTTAGTTTTAGTAGGAATATTGTTGTTTTATGCAACAATTTATATAGACATTTTTTTCCGTGCACGAAGTGCATATTTAGAAGCAGAAAAATATTTTGACTGGTATAAAAATCCACAAAAAAAACAACAGTTTTTTTTAGAAAAATATAATAAAGAAAAAAAACAACTTGATCTTTTACTGTTAAAAAATAAAATTGACAAAAAAGAATATGATTTAAAGTTGGAGTTGTTAGATTTTAAGATAACACAAGAACAAAATGAGAGTTCGTTAAAATATGCTTATGTATGGTACAAGACAGCAATAGAATTGTTCTCGCCTCCAGAGACAAAATGGATAAAGTTATCAAAAGAAAAAATAGAACCTGTAAAACAGTTGTGGAAAAAAGAGTTGGAATCTAAAGGATATAAAATTGAAGATTATATGGTAGAATAAAATTTTATAAAAAGGTAAAATGGTATGTTTGTAAAAATTTTAAAATCAAAAATACAAGGATTATGTGTTACGGAAAAAAACTTGAAGTATAGTGGTAGCATAAAATTAGATTTAGATTTTATTGAAAAAGCGAATATATTGCCGTTTGAAACAGTACTTGTTGTAAATGTTTCTAATGGAGAAAGGTTTGAAACTTATGTCATAGAAGGCAAACGTGGTTCAAAAATTGTAAGTTTGCAAGGTGGTGCTGCACGGTTAGGCGAAGTTGGTGATGAGATAATAATTATGTCTTTTGCATATTTGAATGAAAAAGAAAAAATTTGTCCTAAAACACTTGTCTATAAAAAAAATATACTTAAAAAAGTTATTACAAAAAAATAATTTTTAGATGAAATTGTTAATAAAGGATGGATTTGTTATTTCAAAAAGCTACTTTGGTAATTATGATATAGAGATTATAAACAACAAAATTGTTTCTGTCAAAAAAAAAATCTTTCCTAAAAAACATAAAGTCATAGACGCAAAAAATAAAATAGTTATTCCAGGTATAATTGATGCTCATGTTCATTTTGGGCTAAAAGGATATGGGAGTAAAACGTTAGAAAATTTTATTTTAGGAAGTAAAACAGCATTATGTAATGGTATTACTACTGTTATAGATTATGTTATACCAGAAAAAAAAGAAAATATGATTCAAGCATTAAAACGTAAATTGCAAGAAGCAAGAAAAAGTTTTGTTGATTATACTTTTCATTCTCAAATAGTAGATTTTAATAAAGAAACACCAAAACAGTTAAAATATATAATAAATTCTGGGATAAAAAGTTTTAAGATATTTCTACCTAAGACTGAAAGTTGGTATATAGATAATAATAAATTATATAGAATACTTGAAGAACTACAAAAATATAAAGATGTTATTTTAGAAGCACATTGTGAAGATAGTGATATTATTGAACCAATAATAAAAAAATTAGAATCTAAAAAAAAATTAGATATTAAATATTTTCCATTATCACGACCATCCACAGCCGAACACTCTGCAGTAAAACGGTTTATTTTATATGCAAAAAAATTTAATACTGCTATTTATATTGTTCATACTAGTAGCAAAGATGCTATGAAAGAAATTATATTATGGAAGAAGAAAAAAAATAAAAAATTTAAATTATATGCAGAAACTTGTCCACAATATTTAACTTTTACAGATAACGTGTTTAAAAAAAATAATAATTATTTATACACTTGTTGTCCTGCAATAAAATCGTTTAAAGATAGAAAATTTCTATGGGAAAGTATTAATAATAATTTTATAGATGTTATTGCTACAGACAATTGTGTATTTTCAAAAAGAGATAAGTTTAAAAATAGAAATAATTTTACAAAAATTCCTATGGGTCTACCAGGAACATCAATTTTGTTAAGAAGTGTTTTGTCCGAAGGGATTAAAAGAAAAATTTATGTAAAGAAGTTGGTAGAACTTCTAACTTCTAACCCAGCAAAAATATTTGGTTTATATCCTAAAAAAGGTGATTTTGTAAAGTTTCAAAGTGATGCAGATGTTTTAATTATAAAAAAAACGAAAGAGTATTTTTTTAGAAACTGTGATGCACATACTATATCTGATTATTCACCGTATGAAAATATGAAGTATGAATATAATATTGAAAAAATAATATTTAAAGGAAAATTAGTTTTTGACAATAATAAATTATTACTAAAGAACCCTAAAGGAATATTTCTAAAACGTTAATGAATGAAATATCTAAATATTTTGATTCACAAAGTATTAGTACATATATTTTATGTCCGTTAAAATTCAAATTATACTATATAGATAAATTAGGACAGTTATATAAAAAACAAAATGCCACGATTTCTTTAAGTGAAACTCTTCACAAAGTATTATCAGAGTTTTTTATTCTTGAAGAACAAAAAAGAAATTATACTACAATAATAAATTTGTTGAACAAAAATTGGATTTCTATAGGATATTCTACTAATGAAGAGGAAACAGACTATAAACACAGAGCTATTACATGGTTAAAAAACTTTACCCAAGGACAGAGTTTGAATATAATTCCAAGATATATTAATGAATATTTTCGTGTACGTATTGATGATTTTTATATTATTGGAAAAATTGATCGTATAGACGAAATTGAAGGTGGAGTTGAAATTGTTGATTATAAGACTAGTGGTTCAGTCCCTACTCAGGAAGAGTTTGACCAAGATTTACAATCAGGAATATCAGCATACGCTTGTTGGACAAAATTAAAACTTTTCCCTAAAAAAGTTTCTCAAATATATCTGCAATATAATCAAAAAATTACTACTATAAAAACACCACAACATTTAGAATTAGTACAAAAAAATATAATAAACATAATAAAACAAATTCGTTTAGATGACAATTTTGTTCCCAAACCAAATAATAGCTGTGTTTGGTGTGATTTTTTAACAGTATGTCCTGAGATGGGCATGGGTGCAAAAATTGTAAAACAAGAGAATTTAGAAAAAGAGTTTAAAGAAATAAATTTGAAATTAGAAAAATCAATTAATGATTTATATTTATTACACAGAATTACTTTAGACATTTCTGAATTTTTAGATAGCACAAAATTGATAAATAGTATACCAGAGTTTATAAAAGGATTAGTTGATGTAGACAAAGTATTCGTATTTATTTATGATGATGAAGAAAAAGAGTTTATATTAAAAAATAATTCATTAAACAAAACTTTAGACAAAATATTTATTAATCAAGAATTTATTTTACAGTATTTAAAATTAAAAGAACATGAAATTCCACAATCAAAAATATTTAGTGGTAATACTATAAATTTTTTATTACCGAACATTGAACTGGATAAAGATATGTTATTTTTACCTTTGGTTGCTAGAGAAAAATTTTTGGGATTTGTGTTAATAGAACAAAAAACAAAACTTAAAAAATTTAATAACTATTCGTTATCTTTGTTACAAAATTTGACCAGTCATATTTCTTTAGCTTTGCATAATATTCAGTTATATGAACTTGCTATAACAGATGGTTTAACTAAATTGTATATTCACAGATATTTTATTACACGATTAGAACAAGAAGTGCGTCGTGCTAAAAGGTATGGGACAATATTTTCTTTGTTAATGTTGGATATAGATTATTTTAAAAAGGTTAATGATACTTATGGTCATATTGTAGGAGATAAGATATTAAAAAAAGTTGCCAAGATTTTATTATCTTCGGTAAGAGATACTGATATAGTATGTCGTTATGGTGGAGAAGAGTTTGCAATAATATTGCTTGAAGCGGATCGTTTTTGGGCAGAAAAAATAGCTGACAGAATAAGAAATAATGTTGAAACTGCAGAGTTTACTGCGTTGGATAAAAAAATACAGATAACAATAAGTGTTGGTGCAAAAGAATTTTATGAAAAAGATACTACAGAAGATTTAATAAATAAAGCTGACCAAATGTTATATTTAGCAAAAATGATGGGAAGAAACAGGGTCGTCCTTTATAATGAAGATGTTAAATAGTAAATTATTTAAATTTTTTTATGGTATAATATTGTTACCATTTTGTTATGGTTTTCTTAAAGTATTCATTTTCATAATACAAAAATTAGAGTTTTCAGATAGATTTGTGGTAATATTTTTAAGTGGATTAATTTTTTATTTAATAATACATTTTTGTTTTTATAATCCTATAAGAATATATGTTATTGGACATGAATTTGTCCATATGATAAGTGCATGGATTTGTGGAGCAAAAGTTAGTAAAGTAAAATTAAAAAAAAATTCTGGTGCTGTAACTGTAAATAGAGTTAATACATTTATTGCATTATCGCCATATTTTGTTCCAGTATATTCAATATTTTTAGTAATTTTGTGGGGAATAATAAAATATGTTTTAAGTGTAAATTTAAAAATAGAGATATTTATTTTTTTATTAGGGATAACAGTAATGTTTCACATAGTTTTAACTGCATATACAATATCTGTTGGACAATCTGATTTTAATATTTCAGGTTTGATGTTTTCATTAGTAGTGATTTTTATAATTAATCTGGTAATGTTAATTTGTATAATTTTATTTTTGTTACCTGTTAATATAACTTTTGCAGAAGTGATGAGTAAGATTTACTTTGAGACTAAAATTTCATATAAAAATACGTTAATTTTTTTAACTAAAACAATAAAATATTTTATAGAGAGTATTTATGATGGAAAAAAATTTATCAATTAAAGTAACGCAGGAGTTTAAACGAAAAAGTTTGCATTTTGCAACAATCCTTTATCCTGTTATATATAATCTTATTCCATACAGAGTTGCATTGACTGCTTCAGCTACATTAGTAATTTTAGATCTTATATTAGAAACATTAAGATTACTATATCCTTCTGTAAACAGATTATTTTTGTCTTTGTTTGAAGGAACATATAGAGAAAAAGAACGAGAAAATGTTTCAACATTAATTTGGACGTTGTCAGGAGCTTTTTTAACCATACTACTATTTTCTGATAACAAATCAGTTGTAACGGTTAGTTTATTATATCTTGTTTTTGGTGATAGTATAGCTGCTATTATGGGAGTTCTTTTTGGTAGGATAAAAGTTGGTTCTCGGGGAAAAAGTGTAGAAGGAAGTATATCATTTTTTATTATATCATTTTTTTGTGGAATAATTTATTTTCCGTGGAATATAGCATTGGTTGGCTCGTTGGTTGCCAGTGCGATAGAGTTTGTCCCTTTACCTGTTGATGATAATTTTATCTTACCAATAATATCTGCAGGTGTATTAACAATACTAATATAAATCCTTTTGTCAAAAATGAATAAATGAATAACAAACCAATAATTGAGATTTATAATGTTTTTAAAAAATATGATAAAAAAGAAGTGTTAAAAAATATAAATTTAAAAATATTTTATGCAGAAGTATTTGTGTTTTTAGGACCTAATGGTGCAGGAAAGACTACAACTGTAAAAATATTATCTGGTATTTTAAAACCTGACATTGGAAGTGTAAGTATTTTATCTATGCATATGTCACCTGAAAATTTGGAAATAAAAAAAATGATAGGATATTTGCCTGATGAACCGTATGTTTATAACAGATTAACAGGTCGTGAGTTTTTAAGTTTTGTGGAATCTATTTATAAGACAAAGTTTGAAGAAAAAATGTTTGTTTATTATTTAGAACAATTTGAATTGGTAGAAGTAATTGATCAAATAATAGATTCTTATTCTAAAGGAATGAAACAAAAATTGTTATTAATGTCAATACTTTTGCGTAATCCAGAAATATATATTTTAGACGAACCGCTAATAGGGTTAGATCCTAAAAGTATTAACTTTTTAAAAAGTTATATTAAAGAAATATCTAAACAAGGAAAAACAGTAATTTTGTGTACACATTTGTTAGATTTAGCAGAATCTATAGCAAATAGAATAGCAATAATTACTAATGGAGAAATAATTGCTTGTGGAACAAAACAGGATTTAATCCAAAATAACAATTTATCTTCGGATAGTTCGTTGGAAAAAATATATTTACATATTACAAAAAATAAAATTGTATATGATTTGGGAAATAATAAAACTTAATTTTATAATGTTTTTAAACAATTTAAAATTTTCTACAAAAGAAGAAAAAGTTAGGTTTGTTTTTATTTCTTTTATTGGGATATTTTTTTTAATAGGAGCTTATATAATATCATACTATGCAATAATATATATTTTTTCTATACCAATAATAGGTACAATATTTATGTTAAGATTAATTGCACTAACAATGTTAACATCTTTTGTAATGACGATATTTTCTTCACTGATAAATTCTTTTTCTACAATATATGGTTGTGAAGACAAAGAATTTTTAATTTCATTTCCAATAAAGTTAAATAAAATATTTTTTATAAAATATATTTCAACATATATAAAATCTACATGGATGCTTTTACTGTTATTAACACCATTTTTGATTGCATTTGCATATGTTAAAAATATTACATTTGTTGAATTTATTACAGTTTATTTGGCAATGTTATTAAAAATGTTGATATCTATTTCTATTGGAGTTTTTATTTCAATAATACTTTCGTATTTAATTCCTTCTAAGAAGGTAAAAGATGTTACAGTTGTATTATTTATTTTATTAGTTACAATAAGTTATTCAGTGTTTAGATTTACAGAACCAGAAAAACTTTTAAACCCTGATCGTTTTCAAGAAATTGTTCAATATTTAGATTTTATGTCGAAACCAGTTGCAAGATGGTCTCCTTCTTGGTGGTTAACAGAAATAATTAGAGGTGTTGTTAGTAAAAAATATGATTTAATATATATTAATTTTATAAAATTATTTTTATTTTCAACTATGAGTATTTTTATATTGTTAAAAACATCAAAAAAATTATTTTATTATGGTTTATTTTTAAATAAAGGATTTAAAAAAAGAAAAAAAATAATAATTGATCAAAAAAAAATTTTTAATTCTCAGGTTAAAGCAGTAATTATGAAAGATTTAAAATTGTTGTTACGAGAACCTGTTCAATGGACACAAATGGTTATTATTATAGCATTAATTATTATATACATATTCAGTATATCAAAAGTTCCTATTAATTATCAATATGTAAAAGTGTTGGTATCTTTTTTTAACTTTGGTAGTATAATGTTTATTATTTCTGCGATGTTATTAAGGTTTGTTTTTGTCCAGCATAGTATAGAATATAGAACTTTGTGGATATTAAAATCTGCTCCAATAAAAGTTTATAAAATATTTTGTTCAAAAATATTTTTATTTTTACCTATATTATTAGTACTTGCCTGGATTGTTTTATTGTTATCAAATATTGTTTTAGGATTAAATTTTGTTATGTGGTTATTTGGATTTTTTATAATTACAATATCTGTGTTTGTTTTAACAATAACAGGTTATTGTTTGGGAATTTTATTACCTAAAAAAGAATTTAACGATATTGTTCAAATAGAAACTTCGTTCGGTGGTTTGATGTTTATAATATTATCTTTAGGGTATATAATTTTAATATTAGCATCATCATATTATCCTGTTAGACAATATAGTTTAGGACAAACGGTATTGTTTAAAACAATATTTTTTCACAGCATAGGGTTTTTTTTAATAAACATATTATATTTAGGTACTATGTTATATTATGGATATAGGAAATTTAGTTTAGAATTTTAAAAGTAAAATTATGATTTCTAATAGAAATATTGCATACAAAATTACAATAAATTTTCTGATACTATTTTTTAAAACGATACTTTTTTCTAACCAGGAATACTCACAATATTTTGTTACAAGGATTCCAACACAAGAAAAAATAGTTTTTTTAACATTTGACGATGGTCCAGGTCCATGGACAAAAGAAGTTTTAGAAATTTTAAATAAACATAATATAAAATCAACTTTTTTTGTTTTAGGCGAATTGGTTAAATACAGAAAAGATTTGTTAAAACAAATTTATTCTCAAGGGCATGAAATTGGAATTCATTGTTATGAACACAAAAATTTTTATCAGTTACAAAAAAAACAAAGTTTAAACGAAGTTAAGCAAGAATTGATTTTTCAGATAGAACAGTCAATAAAAGAAGTTTACGATAGCATAGGTATTAAACCGAGATATTTAAGAATGCCATATGGTTATTATAGGTCATGGATGGATGAATATTTAAAGAAATATAATTTAACTGTGATAAACTGGTGTTTTGGTTTTGATTGGCAAAATATTACATCAGCAGAGATGGCTGATAAATACTGTAAGAATTTACAACCAGGTGGAATCTATTTATTTCATGATGGAGGACAGAATCGTAAAAAAACAGTAGAATCATTAAAAATCTTCATTGAATATGCAATTAAAAACAATTATAAATTTGGGAATTTGAAAGAGTTTATCAAATAAGAAGACATCTAAAAAAACAAATTTTGCCGGTGGAGGGAGTTGAACCCACATATCCGCTGGGGACAGTAGATTTTGAGTCTACCGCGTCTGCCATTCCGCCACACCGGCATAAAAAATAACAAGAAAACGGTGTTTTAACCTAATAATCTTGTCTATAAGAAACTTACAGAATACATTTGTGCATAATCTAAAATATTTTTTTTATTCTTTCAATAGTTAATGTTGTTTTAATATTTTTTATTTGTTTTATTAACATTTCTTAATTTTACAGGTTTTATAAATAACTAAAAATGTAATGTTTTATATAACAAAAAACAATAGCAATAAATAAAATAACAAAATATTACAGATTTGTTAAAGCATCCTGTAGGATTGGTAACAATGAAATAACTTCTTTTTTTGTTAGTCTACCAAGTTTTGCAAATTTTAGTTCACCATCAGGACCAAGGATTTCTCTTGAAATTTGTAATTTTTTAGGACCATTATTATAAGAGAAAATTGCAACTGTAATTTTTCCTTCATCAGTATCAAAAGATTGTGAATATAACTTTTTGTCCAAACTAGAATCAAATGCCATTGTTTAATCTCCTTTAATAAAAAATTTTTGAAACTGTTATAAAAACACTAATTTAAATTCCTATTAAACTTTGATTTTACTTTTTAATATTTGTTTTACAGGTGTTTATTCCAAGTATTGTGTATAAACCACAAAATCCAATTAAACCTGTTAACAAAATTATAATACTAACAATTCCAACAATTAAATTATTGTACAAAGCAGCAAAAACTATTCCTATAACAGCAACAATTATACGTATTATTCTGTCCGTTGTTCCTACATTTTTTATCATAGATTTTATTCTCCTTTTTTTAATTTCTAAAAGTAATACAAAAAATATAAATTAATTTCTACTTGTATTGAAAAATTTTTTAATAAAAATTATTTATTATACAAGATGAAAATTGGAAGATTAAATTTTGACAACAACATATTTTTAGCTCCTATGGCAGGAATTACTGATATTACATTTCGTATTTTGTGTAAAAATTTAGGTTGTGGGCTTGTTTTTACGGAGATGATCAGAGCAAAAGGGTTATTGTATGATAACAAAAAAACTAAAAATTTTTTACAGATAGAACCTGAAGAAAAACCTGTCGGTGTTCAGATATATGGTAACGAACCTGATGTGATGGTAGAAGTTGTGAAAATGTTCAATTCAGATGACAACATTTGTCTTATTGATGTAAATATGGGTTGTCCAGTGAAAAAAATTGTTCATACAGGAAATGGTGCAGCATTAATGAAAACACCAAAGTTAGCGTATAAAATAATTAGTGAAATGAAAAAGGTTTCTCAAAAACCCATTACTGTGAAATTTCGTAAAGGATGGAATGAAAATAGCGTTAATGCAGTAGAGTTTGCAAAAATACTTGAAGATGCTGGTGCTGATGCAGTTGTTGTGCATGGCAGAACAAGAGATCAGATGTATAAAGGCAAAGCTGATTGGGAAATAATAAAAAAAGTTAAACAAAATGTTAAGATACCTGTGATAGGTAATGGAGATTTATTTAATGCAGAGAGTGTTAAAAAAATGTTTGAAGAAACTGGTTGTGATGGAGTAATGATAGCCAGAGGTGCATTGGGTAATCCATGGATATTTAAACAGTCGTTAGATTTATTAAATAATCGTGAAGTTTGTTTTCCAACAAATATAGAGCGAATTGATATGTTTATTAACCAATTATCTCGTGCAATAAAATATTTTGGAGAAATTCGTGCTGTAAAAGAAATGAGAAAACATATTTCGTGGTATTTAAAAGGTATGAAAAATTGTTGTGTTATAAAACAAAAATTGCAAACAGAAATAAATAAAGATAAAATAATAGAAATTTTAGAAGAGTATAAGACAATAGTGTCAAAAATAAATTTTTAGTATGGAATAAAATTTTTATTATTTTAACAGTTCAAATAAAAGTTTTCGAACTTCTTTATAATCTTCCAAATTAAATTTTGCATACGAAGGAGACAAACCTACTTTTATTGAATAAGCATTTGGTGGTAGAGATTTAAAAATATCTTCATCAGTCCAATCGTCTCCTATTGCTAAAATAAAATCAAAATTATTTTTTGAAATAAAATAATTTACAGCGATACCTTTGTTAATGCCAAAATTACGAATTTCAATAACTTTATTTCCTTGTAAGACCTGTAAATCCATGTTTGCAGTAAGAAAAATAAGATCATCTAATAATTCTTTAGCTCTTGTTGAAGCAAGTTCTGTATCTGAATTTCTGTAATGCCAAACAATAGAAAATTCTTTTTCTTCCACAAAAGAACCCGGTATTTTGTCTGAGAAACTTTTTAATATAGGAATTAACTTTGATTTGAAATCAGAATTTATTGGTTTTATTAGTTTCCAATCTTTATTTGATTCTTTAATCCAGGCCCCATGTTCAGCAACTAAAGAAATATTTGGAATTTTAAACCAGTTTTGTAAAGTAATTTTGTTTCTACCACTGATTATAACTACATTAGTAGACAAACTTTTAGATAAAGTACTTAAAATCTGAAACACTTCAGTATCAGGCAAAGTTTTTTCTGGTTGATTAAAAAATGGCACTAAAGTCCCATCATAGTCTAAGAATATTATTTTGTTAGTTGCTGTTTTAAAATTTTTTAGTAAATTATTTTTTTCTGTTATTGATAAAATTTTTGTATTATAATTTGTTTTGGTTTTATTCACATCGTTTAATTCGGTAATAAAATCTTCTACCCAATGTATAACATCATAAGATTGCAATCGTTTTTGCATAATTTCGTTACGTTGTTGTTGTTCTTGGTATGGCATTTCCAAAGCATCTTTAATCGAACTTGCAATTTCTTCTTTATGATTAGGGTTAATTATTATTGCTTCACCTAATTCTTTTGCTGCTCCAGCCATTTCGCTTAATATTAAAACACCAGTTTTATCAGTTTTTGATGCAAGAAATTCTTTTGCAACGAGGTTCATACCATCTCTTAGTGGTGTGATTAATCCTACATCGCACATATTGTATAGTGCAACAAGAGTATGAAAAGGTAAGTGTTTATACTGATATACTACAGGTGTCCAGTCTATAGTACCAAATCGTCCATTAATCTTTCCAACAGATTCATCTATTTTTGTTTTCATTCGTTGATAGTTGTCTACTCCGATTCTAGAAGGAATAACCATTAATAAAAAAGTTACTTTTTTATGCCACTGAACATTTTTTTCTAAAAATAGCTCAAATCCTTCAAGACGGTTTAATATTCCTTTTGTATAATCTAATCTATCAACAGAAAGAATAGTTTTTACGTTTTTTAATATTTGGGCAAAAAGTTTTTTTTCTTTTATTGTCTGTGGAAGAATAGCAGATTCAAAAAATTTATTAAAATGTATTCCCATAGGGAAAGTGTCTGCTCTAAATATTCTGTCATTTAAAACTATTGTACCAAGGTTTTGTTCCAATCCTAAAATTCTAAGAACACATTTGAAAAAGTTTTGTGTATAATCGTTGGTATGAAATCCTGCCAGATCAGCACCAAGTAATCCTTCTAAAATTTCTGTGCGCCAAGTTTTTGGCAATAAACAAAATATTTCATGAGGGGGAAATGGTATGTGCAAAAAAAATCCAATTTGTGCTTGTGGTATTTTTTCTCGGATAAGTTTTGGTAGTAACATTAGATGATAATCATGAATCCAGACAATATCAGTTGGTTTTAATATTTTAATAATATTTTCACAAAATATTTCGTTGACCTGTTTGTAAGAATCCCAAAAATCTTTATCATAATGAGTATACAAAGCAAAACAATGAAATAGTGGCCAGATAGTTTTATTACAAAATCCAGTATAAAATTTTTCCATTATATTTTGGTCTAAAAATACTGGCAAAGCATTGTAATGATTTAAAGATTTTGACCTTACAGAAGATTCTAAATTGTTTTCAATAGTAGTTCCACACCAGCCTATCCATAGATGTTCCTTTTGTATGAAAGAGGAACTTTTTAGCGATTCTAAATAAGAACTTATTCCTGTGGTTAATCCGCCAGAACTTTCTTTAAATTCAATTTTGTTTTTTAATTTTTTTATTGTAAAAGGTAATCTGTTAGAAACAATTATTAAACGCACTATTTTTCCTCTGGGTAATGTTTTGTATAAATAGTTCTTATTGGGAATGGAATTTCAATATTTTCTTGTTTGTATCGTTTATGAAGTTTTTTTATAAATTCATGTTTAATAATATACTGGTCTACAAACTGTTGTGCACGTAAAATTACAGAAAAATTTATGCTAAAATCAGAAAATGTATGGTAACGTATAAATGGTTCAAAAGTTGCTACTCCACCAGTAACAGTTTTTAAGACATCTTGTGCCACTTCAATTGTAACTTTTTCAACTTTTTCCAGGTCACTACTATAACTTACACCGACCTGGACTAAAACTGAAATTTCAGATTCAGGAAGGTTAAAGTTTGTTACAATTGCAGATGCAAGATTAGAGTTTGGTATGATAATTAAATTGTTTGGTAAAGATTTTATAATAGTATTTTTCCAATTAATATCAATAACAAAACCTTCTTCTCCGGAATGAAGTTTTATATAATCGCCAATTCTAATTTGTTTTGAAATGATGATATGTAACCCAGAAAATAAATTTGCCAGAGTAGGTTGTAATGCTAACGCAACAGCTAATCCACCAACTCCAAGTGCTGTCAGCACAGGAGTTATTGACACACCCAAAGTTTGTAAAACTATTAATCCTCCTAAAGTCAAAATTATACCTTTGGTTAAATTTGTAAAAATTGAAGTGGAAAGAATTACACCACCAACTTGTTTAGCATATATATCAATAAAACCTATAGAAATTTTTATTGAAACAACAGATATCGCCAATACTGTTACAATGAATAAAATTCTATTTAACAATCCATACAACCGTAAATCAATTTTTAAAAAATTTACTAACAAATGTATACTAACTACAATACACAAAATAAATGTTGTTCCTCTTAAAGAATCTAAAATTATATCATCACCTTTCCAAGAAGTTTTTTTTGTCCATAGTTTAAGTTTAGTTAAAACAATTTTTTCTAACAAAATACCTATAACAACGCCACCAATTAAAAAATATATTGTGATTAAAAAATTTGTTTTATTAAAAAGTTCAATCATAGAAAGTTCATTAAACGTTGAACCTAAAAAAAATTATATCGCCATCTTTAACGATATATTCTTTACCTTCCAACCTATAAAAACCTAACTTTTTTGCTTCAGATTCAGACCCTGCTTTTTTAAAATCATCAAAATGAATAACTTCTGCACGTATAAATCCTCTTTCAATATCAGAATGTATTGTTCCAGCAGCATTTTGTGCATTAGTACCTTTTTTAATAGTCCAAGACCGTGTTTCTTTTTCGCCAGCAGTTAAAAATGAAATTAAATTGCCAAAGTTATAAGCAAATTTTATTAATCTGTTTAATGAAGATTCAGTTAAATTTAAGGAAACTAAAAATTCCTGTTTTTCTGTTTCAGACAACTCTTGAATTTCTTGTTCAATTTTTACGGAAATGTTTAAACAGTTAACATTGTCTGGGAGACAAAATTTTTGAGACAGTTTGTCTTCATCACAATTGATTATTGCAAAGATAGGTTTTATAGTTATAAAGTTTAAGTTTTGTATTATTTTTATTGCGTCTTTATCAAGATTTTCTTTACTTAAAAAAATTCCTTTCTCAAGGGCTTCTTTTAATTTTAATAAAACATTTTTTTCTTTAACTATTTGTTCAGTTTTGTTACGGACAATCTGTTTTTCAATACGGTCAATTCTTGTTTCAATTAAAAACAGGTCTGCAAAAATTAGTTCATTTTTTATTATATCATAATCATTTTTATAATCAACTTTTTCTAATGGATGAAACACTTCCGGATTTGAAAACTGGCGTAATAAAATTGCTATCATATCTACTTCTTTAATTTCATCAATCAACTTTTTGTTTTCTTGAGAATTTTTTTTAATTGAAGGTAAAAGATAAAACTCAATTTTAGTAAACGTTTTTTTTTCAGAATTATATTTCTGTGCTAAAAAATTTACACGCTCATCAGGGACATCAACTACACCTATTAAATCTTTTTGTTGAGAATAATTTATATTTTTAATACCTGTAAGTAAAGAAAATAAACTTTTTTTCCCGCTAAATTCTAATCCTAAAATTCCAATTTTCATTTTATGTATAAATCCTTCCTAATTATATATTATAAAAAAACTAACCTTACCAAATTGTGAATCTGTAATTATATAAAGCATATAAAAAAAGTGTGTATAAGTCAACAAAAATGTTGATATAATGATAAAAATATAATATCTTTAAATATTAAAAATTTTTCAAGTTTTTGAAAAAAATTTTATGAGGTAAAAAAATGTTTTTCGGTGTAAGCATAGAAAAACAGAAAGAGTTAGAACAACAGATGCAAAAGTATAATATCAAAGAAAGCGATATTATAGAAAAATTTATTCATTCATCAGGCAAAGGAGGGCAAAATGTTAACAAAGTAGCAACCTGTGTGTATTTGAAACATTTACCAACAGGAATAGAGGTAAAATGTCAGCAAGAACGTAGCCAGTCAATAAACAGATTTTTAGCACGCAGAAGTTTGGTTGACAAAATAGAATCACAAATTTTAGGCAAACTTAGCAAAAAACAACAATTAATAGAAAAAATTCGTCGTCAGAAACGTAAAAGGTCAAAACGTGCAAAAGAAAAGATGTTAAAAATTAAACATTTAATATCTGAAAAAAAATTTTTTCGTGCTAAAATTAAAGATTATAGTGAAGAATAATAATCTATGAAAAAAAATTTTATGATGTAATAGTTGTTGTCGTTTGTCCTGCTGGTATATTTTTTGTATCTAATGTATCTAAGAATTAAAAAAAGTTTTTTTACATAATGGAAAAATTTTTTACCAAAAAATGTTTTCTGTTTTTGTAATAATTTCTGGTATTGATACAATAAAAAAGTCTAACCAGATTACTAAGAAAGAAATTGAAAAATGCTTAAAAGGATTATTTATAATATTAAAAATTATTATAAAGACATTAGCAGATTTTCTATAAAGTAAACATAAGGGCATTGTTTTGCTATATATTGAAAAAACAATTTTTTAATTATATTACTAACAAAAAATTATTAAGGACAAAAAAATGTATTTAATAGGCGAACGTATTAATGGAATGTTTAAAGATGTTAGAGAAGCAATTCAAACAAAAAATGAGAGTTTTATAAAAGATTTAGTGTTAAAACAAATTGAATCTGGGGCAGATGCTTTAGATATAAGTGTTGGTCCGTCTGTAACAGATCCAATCGAAGCTATGGAATGGATAGTAACAACAGTAAGAAAAATATCTGATATAACTCTTGCAATTGATACTACAAAATACGATGTTATGGAAAAAGGGATATCTATGGCTGGTGTTTCTAAAGGTATAATAAATTCTGTTGTTGCAGAAGAAAAAGAAGTTGATAGATATGTAGATTTAGCAAAAAAATATAATTCAAAAATAATCGGTCTTACAATGACACAAAAAGGTGTTCCAAAAACTTCTTTAGAACGGGTTGAACTTGCAGCTTTTTTAATGAACAAGTTTCAAGAAAACAATATTTTACCAGAAGAAATTTTTATTGATTCTATAATTTTGCCATTAAATGTAGCACAAGATCAATGTTATGAAGTTTTGGAAACTATTTCACAAATAAAGATATTAACCAATCCTCCCTGTAGAACAATTTTAGGTTTGAGTAACGTTTCGCAAAAATGTTCAAACCGTTCAATAATAAACAGAACTTTTCTTTCAATGGCAATTTCTCGTGGGTTAGACAGTGTTATTATGGATGTAAACGATCAAGAACTTGTTAACGAAATGGTTACTGCAGAAATGTTGTTAAATCGACAAATTTATTGTGAAAATTATTTATCTGCATATAAGAAAAAGAATTTTTGAGTTTATGAAAGTCATAGATATACTTAATAAAAAAAAATTTGTTTTTTCATTAGAAATTTTTCCTCCATCAAAGAAAAAAAGTTTAGATTCTATTTTTCCAATAATAGAACAGTTAAAGTTGTTGAATCCGGATTTTATAAGTGTTACCTATGGAGCAGGAGGTAGTACACGAGATCGAACAGTAGAAATTGCAGATAAAATAGAAAATTTTTTTAAGATACCCGCAGTTGCACATTTAACCTGTGTAGGAGCAACAAAAGATTCAATTTCAAAAATTTTAGATGAATTAAAATCCAAAGGTATAAAAAATATTATGGCACTTAGAGGCGATCTTCCTGAAAACGATTTACAACCGCTAAAAGATTTTCGTTATGCATCAGATTTGGTTTATTTTATAAAAAATGGTTGGGATTTTTGTGTTGGTGTTGCAGGATATCCAGAAAAACATCCTCAATCAATATCTTTTGATACAGACATAAAATATTTGAAAGAGAAAGTGGATGCCGGAGCAGATTTTATAACAACACAATTGTTTTTAGATAACAGACATTTTTATAAATTTAGGGATAATATAACAAAAATTGGTATAAAAGTTCCTCTTATTGCAGGTGTAATGACAGCAACTGCAATTTCTAACTTAGAGAAAATGGCAACTTTATGCAAAGTAGAGATACCGGAGAAATTTAAACTTAGTGTAATATCAAGTTGTTCTAAGAATAGTGAAGTTTGTGAAGAGACAATAAAATATACTTCTGAACAAATCAATGATTTAATAAAAAATGGTGTAAAAGCAATACATTTGTATGCTATGAACAAGGTGGAACAAAATAAAAGAATATATTATGAATCTAAATTGTCTGAAATAAGAAAAGTTTTATGATACAAAGAGATTATATTAAAATTTCATTAACTATGGGGTTAGTGTTTATTGCAATTGGAGGATGGTTTTTGCATATGAGAATTCATCCGGTAAGTGTGGATAGGGTTAATTATATACCTTATATTTCTGGACTTTTAAGTGTTTTTATAATACCATTTTTATTTATTTTAAAAAGAACAGTGCATTACGCTTATCTTTTAAACGGTATGACTGTTATTATAGGAACGATTATGATGACCCATTATTCTATATCTAATTTTTCAGGTAAAATAACTTTTAGCACATTAGTATTGAATACTACTTTAGCAGATATTTTAATTTTGTGGGCAAAGTTTGTTTTTGGTAAAAGTTTATTTGATTTATATAGAACAAACGATTTGAATGCAAAATATAAAGGTAAGTTTTTTAGATATCCAAACATGGGTTTTTGGTGGATACATTTATTTGCGATGTCGGTGGTATATGTTTTAGGGAATATTTTGATTAAATAGGAATAAAAAAGTAATGAACAAATTTATGTTATACAAACCCTTTTGGTGGGTTTTACATTTAATTGCAGTTGGATTTATGTTTTGGTTAGGTTCAATGGCAAATTTCTAAAAATGACTTATTAGGATAAAGTTAATTTATTAAAAATTTCTTCAGGTAATTTAATAACTTTTCTTTCTGGTGAAATAACTGCAATTTTAGTTTTTCCAGTTACTAAAACTTTTAAATCTGATTTTCGTTTTATCGTGTAGTCAAAAACCATACTAACTTTTTTTAGTTCAGAAAGAATAGTTTCTATTTGCAAAACATCGCCAAGTTGTGCTGGAGAATGAAATTTTGTGGCAACATCTACTACTACGAATATTATGCCTTTTTTAGCAAGTTCGCTTATTTTAAGTCCTCTTTGTTCTAAAAATTCTGTTCTTGCACGTTCAAAATATCGCAGGTAATTGGCATAATATACTATTCCACCAGCATCAGTATCTTCGTAATAAATTTTTAGTTCTAAAATTGAATTCATGTTATATCCTTTTATCAAATTTTTTCTTTTTCCAAGTTGTTTTTGCTATTTTCGCCATATAAAATGGCAATAGTGCTTGTAAAGTTTTTGTTTGCCACTTTTTTTCATTTTCTAAATTTTTATTATTTAACTTAATTGCTTTAAGTAAGTAAAAAGTAGCACCGAGAGAATGATCAGCAAAGTGTGCAGTGGCGACAGTTTGTCCTATTGCTCGTGCAATAGATTTATATACTAAATTTTTTGTTTGTCTTGCAACTTTATGGGCTATTAAAGATGCATTCATAGCTTTTGATGTTGATGTTTTTCCTATTTTCCATTTTGTTGCAGTATATAAAACATATTTTAATTTTAGATTAATTTTTATGTTGAGTTTGAATAGTGTATGTTTAACACATTTTATTGCCCAAGTGATTAGTTTAATATGATTTTTCTTTGTAAGAGGTCCACTGCGATTTTTTGCAATAAAATAATATCTTGAAGATTTTTTTGCTTTTCTTTGTAATATGATTAATTTTTTTGTAGACATATTATTAGATTGATCAGTTACAAAATATAATTTTCTAATAATTTTTTCAATAATTTAGACAAGTTTATTTTTTGTTTTTTTTGTTGATTTATAAAAAAAAGTATAATAAAATAAACAATATAAATTTTTTTGAGAATTTTTATGACTAACCAAAAAATTGTAGTAGCATTAGATGTTGAATTTGATAAAGCAAAAAAAATAGTGAATGTTTGTTTAGAAAACGGGCTAAAAATGTTTAAGGTTGGGCATTTATTATTTGATACTAATCCTAAGATTATAGATTATATAACAAAATGTTCTGGAGAAGTTGTTTTGGATTTAAAATTTAATGATATACCTTCTGTAGTATCAAAGGCTGTAGTAGAAATATCTAAAAAATACAAAATTTTTGCAATGACAGTACATATTTTGGGTGGTAAACAAATGTTACAAGAAGTAGTAATGTCAATTAAACACATAAAGGATCGTCCAATAATATTTGGTGTTACAATTTTAACAAGTTTAAATGATACTGACATTAAAGAGCTTGGGTTTAAAAAAAATTTTGTTAAAGACCAAGTTTTTTTATTAACTAAATATGCTAAAGTGGCAGGTTTAGATGGTGTTGTGTGTTCTGCAAAAGAGGTAAAAAAAATAAAATCTCAATTTGGAAAAAATTTTTTAACTTTAGTTCCAGGTGTTAGTATTGAAAAAAATATTTCTTTTGATCAAAAGAGAACTTTAAGTTTAGATGAAGTTATAAAAAATGGTGCAGATTATGTTGTCATAGGAAGATCAATTTATGAGTCAGATAACATATATAATAGAATAAAAAATATAAAAGATAAATTTTTTTAGCAAATTATGAGTTATTTAGTTTTAGCGAGAAAATATAGACCACAAAATTTTTCTGAGATTATTGGGCAAGAACACATAGTTACAGTATTAAAAAATGCTATAAGGTCTAACAAATCCTGGCATGCATACATTTTTTCAGGGACACGTGGTACAGGAAAAACTTCTACAGCAAGAATTTTAGCAAAAGCTTTAAACTGTCAATATCTTACCTCTGATAACGAACCTTGTGGGAAATGCATAAGTTGTGCAGAGATAACAAAAGGCAGTAGTGTTGATGTTATTGAAATAGATGCGGCATCTAATCGTGGAATAGAAGAAATTAGGACTTTAAGAGAAAATGTAAAATTTGCACCTGTAAATTCTAAATATAAAATTTATATTATTGACGAAGCGCATCAGATCACAGAACAAGCGTTTAATGCTTTTTTAAAAACATTAGAAGAACCACCACCGTATGTAATTTTTATTCTTGCAACGACAGAATTTCGTGCTTTACCGTTGACAATAGTTTCACGATGCCAAGTTTTTCAGTTTAGACCTGTTAACACAGAAATAATTTTTCAAAGGTTAAAATATATTGTATCAAAAGAAACACAAAATATAAAAATTGATGACGATTCGTTACGTTTAATTGCCCAAAATTCTGGTGGTTCTGTTAGAGATTCTTTAAGTTTGTTAGATCAAGTGTTATCTTTTATAGAAGAAGGAACTGTTAATAGTAAAATTATAAAAAATATGTTAGGCTACACACCACAAGAACTGATAGAACAATATTTAGACAGAATTATTTCGGGTGAAATTAAAGAAGTTATTTCATATGTTGACAAATTATATGAATTAGGAACAGATTTTGTACAATTTAGTAAAGATTTAATAGAAAGTTTCAGAGGAATAATGTTTGCTTTATTAAATATAGATGCACCAACCAGTTTTGTAGATACAAAAAAATATGTTGACAAATTTTCTATAACAAAAATTGTTGCAAACATTCAACTTTTATTAAATTTACTAGAAGATATTAAAAGGACAGAGTTCCCTAAAATAGTATTTGAGTTATACAGTATAAAACTTACAAAACAATATGTTGAGTTAGAACAAATTGTAGATATAATAGAAAAAATTTCATCGAATGAAAAAAATGTTTTGTCACAAGAAATAATTTCTTTCACTTCCTCAACACAAAAAATTAATACTTTTGATAAATCATCAAGTGATATTATTGATTGGGACAAAATTGTGGAAGTATTAAGATTAGAACAACCGTTGATATACTCTTTTTTAGCAAATGCAGAAACGGTATTAGAGGGCAATGTTATAAAAATTTTTTTACCAAATAGATTTATGCAAACAACAGCAAAAAAATATTTAACAATTTTAGAAGAATATCTGAAAAAAACATTTAATAAAATCATTAAAGTAGAATTTACAGTGAAAACTCAAACACAAAAAATTGTTTTAGCAGAACAACAGCAAGAAGAAAATAAACAAGAGTTAAAAACGATACCTTTAAAATCAAAAAAAGTTATAGATCCTGAAGTTGAAAAGTTTTTAAAATCAGTTTCAGGAAAAATTGTAGAAAAACAGGATCAAGAAAAAGAAATAACTTTAGCAGACAATAACGAGAATACTTCTTTTGAAGAAAGTAAAAGTTAAACTTAATATAATCAAAATTAGTAGTTTATATTATTCTGGATATTTTTGTATTCCTAAAAAAGGTTTTAATACTTCAGGAATTCTTAAAGACCCATCTTCTTGTTGATAAGTTTCAAGTATACATGCAACTGTACGTCCTATTGCAACCCCAGAACCGTTTAATGTGTGGACAAACTTTTTTTGTCCAGATTTATACTTAATTTTTGTATTAAGCCGTCTTGCTTGAAAATCGGTACAGTTTGAACAGGAAGAAATTTCTCTCCATCTATTTTCTCCAGGCATCCAAACTTCTAAATCATATGTTTTTGCAGAAGAAAAACCTAAATCTGCTGTACATAAAGATACAACTCTATGAGTTAATCCTAGCTTTTTTAAAATGTTTGATGCATCTTTAGTTAACGTATCTAATTCAAGATTAGATTTCTCTGGCAAAACAAATTTTACAAGTTCAATTTTATTAAATTGATGATTACGAATAAGACCTTTGGTGTCTTTACCATAAGAACCGGATTCTTTTCTAAAACATGCTGAATAAGAAACAAATTTTTTAGGCAAATCTTCTTCGGACAAAGTTTCGTCTCGGAAAATATTTGTAACAGAAACTTCTGCTGTTGGTATTAAATAGTAATCTTCAGAATCAATTTTGTAAATTTCTTCTGCAAACTTTGGTAATTGTCCTGTAGCGGTGATAGTTTCTTTATTGACCAGATATGGCAACCAGATTTCTTCATAACCATTTTTGATATGTTCAGATAACATAAATTGTATCAATGCATGTTCTAATCTACAACCAAATTTTTTTAAAGCAACAAATCGTGAACCGGAAATTTTTGATGCTAAGGAAAAATCTAATATACCAAGTTTTTCGCCAAATTCCCAGTGTGGTTTTGGTGAGAATTTATATTCTGGAATTTTGCCTATTTGTTCTACTACAATATTATCTTTTTCAGAACTTCCTATATGAGTAGAGACATCTGGTATGTTAGGTAT
This sequence comes from uncultured Endomicrobiia bacterium, assembly GCA_937936785.1. Taxonomy (GTDB): domain Bacteria; phylum Elusimicrobiota; class Endomicrobiia; order DTEH01; family DTEH01; genus CALDDQ01. The sequence continues at coordinate 60,368 of CALDDQ010000010.1, read as the reverse complement.
GGTTAACAATAAATCTAAAAGTTTAGTTTCAATTGAAGACAATAAAGTTTCCTTTTCAGATAAATAAATCTTGTTATTTTCAAGTTCAGAACTTATTTCTTTTGAATCTAGATTTTGTTTTTTAAGTTGACCAATTTGTAATGACAAAATCTTTCTTTGATTACGCAAAGAATCAATTTCTGTTTGTATTTGACGTTTTTTAGTGTCAAAATCAATAATTTCTTCAATAACTTTTTGTGAAATGTTTCTATTAGATAAAGTTTTTATCAACCAATCTTTTTTTTCTCTAAACAAAGTTATATCAATCATATATTTACTTAAATGGATAAAATTTTAGTGTTTATATACATTTTTTCATATGCAAATTCAAGTTTAGATATATGCTTAAGATTCTTGACAATTAGGTTTAAATTGTATATAACAAATAACAGAAAGTAGTACAAGATACTTTTAGGAGGAGATAGTGAAAAAAAATATTTATGAAGTTATAACAATTTTTGCACCAAACATTTTAGAAGAAAAAGTTCAGTCACATTTAAAAAAAATTAAAAATATGATTTCAAACTACAATGGAGAAATTTTGGAAGAAGACCATTGGGATAATAAAAAATTGGCTTACAGAATAAACAAATTCAATACCGGTATTTACCATTTCATTAAGACAAATGTAGAATCTGATTTTGTAACAGATTTTAGAAAATATGTTACTGCAAATGATGATATTATAAGAAACAGTGTTATAAAAGTTGAAAAACAACAATCAAAACGTAAGAAGAAAGTTTCTATCAAAGATGATGAAAATGAAGGGTCTTCTGATGTTAACAAAACAGAACCAACTGCTGTATAAATGAAAGACATTAGTGATGAAAACAAGGTAATTCTCTCCGGTAGGCTTACAGAAAATCCTGTTTTAAGATATACACAAAAATCTGTGCCAATATGCAGGTTTAATTTAGCAGTAAATATGTATAACAGAGGAGAGAAGGAAACACTTTTTTTACCAATAGTTGTGTGGTCAGAATTAGGTTTAGAATGTTCCACTGCATTACAAAAAGGTTCTGCTGTAAAAGTTGAAGGAAAACTTGTTAACAGGCAATGGGAAGATTCAGAAGGTAGAAAACACAAAACAATTGAAGTTGTAGCAAATAAAGTTGAGTTAATAATTAAATACAAAGATTCTTCGGTAAAAGAAAATATTCCAAAGGAGGAATAAATCTATGGTAAAAATGTATTATGACCAAGATGCAGATATAAATTTGTTAAAAGGTAAGACGGTTGCAATAGTAGGTTATGGTTCACAAGGTCATGCTCATGCACTAAATTTAAGAGATTCCGGGATAGAAGTTTTAGTTGCAGAGTTGGAAGGAACGCCAAATTATAATCTTGCAGTTGAACATGGATTTAAACCGGGGAAAGATTTGTTCTGCGCATCAGAAGCAACTAAAAAATCTGACTGGATACAAATGTTAGTTCCAGACCAGACACAAAAAATTGTTTGGGAGAAAGAGATAAAACATAATATTAAGAAAGGTGCAATATTAGGTTTTTCTCATGGGTTTAATATAAGATTCTCACAAATTATTCCTCCGGAAGATATAGATGTTGTTATGGTTGCACCAAAAGGTCCAGGACATTTAGTAAGGAGAATGTATGAGGAAGGCAAAGGTGTTCCTATGTTAGTGGCTGTTCATCAAAATTATTCTAAAAAAGCATTAGAATATTCGTTGTCATATGCAAAAGCTGCTGGTGGGACACGAGCTGGGGTTATTGAAACAACATTTTCAGAAGAAACAGAGACAGATTTGTTTGGGGAGCAAGTAGTTCTGTGTGGTGGGTTAGTAGAACTTATAAAGAAAGGTTTTGAAACTTTGGTTGAATCTGGGTATCAGCCAGAGATTGCTTATTTTGAATGTTTACACGAGATGAAACTTATAATAGATTTAATTTACGAAAAAGGTATTGGTTATATGAATTATTCCATTTCTGACACGGCAGAATATGGTGAGTATGCAATTGGTCCGAGAATTATTAATGATGAAACAAAAAAAGAAATGAAGAAAGTTTTAAACGAAATTGTTTCTGGCGAATTTGCAAAAGAATGGTTATTAGAAAACCAAGTTGGAAGACCTGTGTTTAACCAAAAGAGGAAAGATTTAGATAATCATACAATTGAAAAAGTTGGTTCAAAGTTACGTTCAATGATGCCATGGTTAAAAAAATAGATTTTTTAGTAGAGAAATTTTGTTGTAAATAAGTAATTATTTGATAGGTAAAAGTGTGAGAAATGAAACCGAAGAAGGTTTTATTTTAAAAAAAGGGATTGTTGTAATTATATTTTTTGGATTATTATTTTTGATTAGTTTTTTATTTGGTTTGCATTATGAAATTTTCAGATATTTTAGTTTAGTATTATTTATATTATTATTGGTGGTGATATATTTTTTTCGTGATCCTGTAAGAATGATAGTTGCAGACACAAATGTGATATACTCTCCTGCAGATGGAAAAATTATTGAAATTACTGATTCTGGAAACGAATTTTGTATAAAAATTTTTATGAACGTGTTTAATGTTCATGTTCAACGTAGTCCTGTGGCAGGTTTTGTTAAAGAAGTTTTTTATAAAAAGGGAAAATTTTATCCTGCAGGAAATAAAAATACAGATTATTTAAATGAACAAAATCTGATTGTAATAAAATCAAATAATGGACTTGAAATAAAAGTTTTACAAATAGCGGGATTGGTTGCAAGAAGAATAGTGTCTCTTGTTAAAATAGGAGAAGAAATAAAACAAGGACAAAAAATTGGATACATACTTTTAGGTTCTCAGGTTAACTTAACTTTACCAAAAGACAAAGTATTGGTTTTAGTAGAAAAAAAACAAACTGTTTTTGCTGGAATTACAAAGATTGCTTTGTTGAAATAAAAATGATTTATGGGAAATTTTTTATATTTAATACCATCAATATTTACTGCCGGAAATATGTTTTGTGGATTTTTTTCTATAATAATGACCATAAAGAACAACTTTGAGTTAGCGGGTTGGGTTATAATTGTTGCAATATTGTTTGATGGATTAGATGGATCAGTGGCAAGGTTGGCTAAAAAACAAGATTTTTTTGGGACAGAGTTTGATTCGTTAGCTGATATGGTATCATTTTGTGTTGCTCCTATGGTTTTATTATATAAACAGGTTTTAAATAATTACAATATGCCAGGAATTGTAATTGCATTTATTTATGTATTATTTGGAAGTATAAGATTAGTTAGATATAATGTTTTTGTGATAAAAGAACAGTTGAATAAAAACTTGTTTTTTGAAGGTTTACCTACAACTGCTGCTGCTGGTGCAATCGTTTCAATAAGTTTGTTATTATCAGCTTTAGGGTTAGATTATGTCCGTAAAAACATTGTTTTTGTTGTAGTGCCAATTGTATTAAAATTTTTGCCAGGAATTATTATTATAATATCGTTATTAATGATAACAAAACTACGGTATTTAAGTTTTTCACGGTTACGGTTTAATAAAAAGGTTACATTGAAAATGTTTACAATAATTATTAGTTCAGTTTTGTTAATATTTGCTTATCCAGAAAGTACTATATTTTTAGTTTTTGGTATTTATGTAATTTCTGGTCTTGTAGATTACCTTGTTAGAATGTATAAAATAAAACTTATAAAAGCTGTAACAAAACAAAGTTAATAAAGAGAAAAAATTTTATGAACAAAAAAATATTTATTTTTGATACCACATTAAGGGATGGAGAACAATCTCCTGGTGCAAGTTTAACTTCAAAACAAAAATTAGATATTGCGTTTCAGTTGGAACGGTTAGGAGTAGACATAATAGAAGCAGGGTTTCCTATTGCAAGTCCTGGTGATAAAGAAGCAGTTTTTATGATAGCAAAAAATATAACCAACTGTCAAGTTGCAGGTTTGGCTCGTGCAAGAAGAGAAGATATAGATGCTTGCATTGAATCATTAAAACCGTTAAAAAAACGTGATTTGGCAAGGATACATACTTTTATTGCTACAAGTAATATTCATATCAAGTATAAATTAAAAATGTCAAAAGAAGATGTTATTGCAACAGCTGTTAATGCAGTAAAATATGCAAAAAGGTTTACTTCTAACATAGAATTTTCGTGTGAGGATGCTGGTCGTAGTGAAATAGATTTTTTGTGTAAAATCGTAGAAGAAGCAATAAAAGCTGGTGCAACTACAATTAATATTCCAGAAACTGTAGGTTATACTTTGCCACAAGAATATGGTAGTTTATTTAAAGAATTAGTTAACCGTGTGCCCAACATTGACAAATGTATTTTATCAACACATTGTCATAACGACTTGGGGTTAGCAGTAGCAAATTCTATTTCAGCAATATTAAACGGTGCAAGACAGGTTGAGTGCACGATTAATGGTATTGGAGAACGTGCAGGTAATGCTTCTTTGGAAGAAGTTGTTATGATATTAAAGACCAGAAAAGATTATTTTGATAAATTTTATACAGATATTAATACAAAAGAAATTTATCCTACAAGCAAGTTAGTTTCAAACTTAACAGGAATAGTGGTTCAACCAAACAAAGCCATTGTTGGTGCAAATGCGTTTAAGCACGAATCTGGGATACACCAAGATGGAGTATTGAAAAAAAGACAAACATACGAAATTATGTCTGCTAAAGATGTTGGTGTTCCATCAAATGAACTTGTTTTAGGGAAACATTCTGGTCGGCATGCATTAGATAAAAGGTTAAAACAGTTGGGATATTCATTAGACAAAAAAATAAGTAACAAAATATTTTATAAGTTTAAACAGTTGTGTGATAAAAAAAAGTATGTGTTTGATGAAGACATTTTTGCTTTAGTAAACGAAGAAGTAGGAAAAAGTGAAGGCAAGTTAGAGTTGAAATATTTTCACATAAGTTCAGGTAGTGGAATTTTACCTACTGCAACAATAGAATTAGAGATTAAGCATGGTCAAAAGACAAAATGTTTTCGTCAGGCAGATTTTGGTGATGGTCCTATTGATGCTGCGTATAAAGCTATTGATAAAATTATTTGTGAAATGTTAAACATTTGTGTTACACCAAAACTTGTAGATTATTCATTGAAAGCAATTTCTTCAGGTAAAGATGCACAAGGTGAAGTGGTGGTAAAGTTAGAATATAATAAAACAACATTTACTGGACGCGGGATTTCTACTGATGTAGTTGAAGCCAGTATAAAAGCTTATGTTTGCGCACTTAATAATTTTATTTTAAACAAAAAAATGTACAAAGGAGTAAAAATACATTTGTAAAAAATATGACAAAATAAAAACAAACTAATAAATATTTATTTTTTAGTTGTCATACTTTTTAACATTTGTAAAATAATCAGTTATGAACCAAACAATTACACAAAAAATTATTGCAAGACATTGTAAAAAAAATTTTGTAGAAGCAGGCGAGTTTGTGTTAGCAAAGGTAGATTTTGCCTTAAGTAACGATGTTACCTCACCGTTAGCAATAAAACAGTTTTATAAAATTTTTGGTGAAGATAAGAGACCAAAAGTTTTTGATAGGACAAAAGTTGCAATTGTATTAGACCATTTTACACCTAACAAAGATATAAATTCTGCCCAACAAAACAAGTTTACAAGCGAGTTTGCAAAAAAGTTTAAAATAAAACATTTTTATGATGGTGGTTGTGTTGGTGTTGAACATGCGTTATTACCTGAAAATGGTTTAGTGAAACCTGGCGATATCGTAATCGGTGCAGATTCGCACACGTGCACTTATGGAGCATTAGGTTTGTTTTCTACTGGGGTTGGATCAACTGATTTAGCAGTAGTTTGGGCAACGGGAAATGTTTGGTTAAAAGTTCCTGAAACTATTAAGATTATCTACAAAGGAAAGTTGAACAAAAATGTTTTTGGGAAAGATTTAATTTTAGCCACAATTAAAAAAATAGGAGTAGATGGCGCAAATTATAAAACAATAGAATTAACAGGAGAAGTAATAAAAAAGTTAAGTATTTTTAGTAGATTTACTATGACAAACATGGCAATAGAATGTGGTGCAAAGAATGGTATTATAGAACCGGATGAAACAACCTTTGAATATTTAGAACAAGTTCAAGGTTCAAGGTTTAAAGTTCAGAGTTGGTTAAAAAGTGATAAAGGTGCGAAATATTGTGATGAGATAGAAATTGATTGTTCAAAAATATATCCGCAGGTGGCATTACCACACTTGCCAGAAAACAGTGTTAATGTGAGAGATTTAGAGAAAAAAATTTATATTGATCAAGTGGTTATTGGTTCATGCACGAATGGATGGTTGGAAGATTTGAGATTAGCAGCAAGAGTGTTAAAAGGTAAAAAAGTTAACAGGAGTGTTCGTTGTTTAATATTTCCTGCAACACCAAGAATTTATATGCAAGCGTTGAAAGAAGGGTTGATAGAAACTTTTTTAAATTCAGGATGTATCATTAACCCACCAACTTGTGGTCCCTGTTTAGGAGGACATTTAGGAATTTTAGCCGAAGGAGAAAAATCGTTAGCAACTACAAATAGGAATTTTGTAGGTAGAATGGGACATATAAAAAGTGAAGTTTATTTAAGTAATCCGGTAGTTGCTGCATATTCAGCTGTTAGAGGGTATATTTCAGAAAGTTAAAAAAGTTAATTTAAGACATAATTTTGATAATTGATTAGTATGATCATAGATTTTGTTTGATTTGTAAAAAACTAATTTAAGAAATTTTTTAGGAGAAAAGAATGAATTTAAATTTAGTGAATTTGAAAGGAAAGGTTTTTAAATGTCCAGACAATGTGGATACTGACATAATAATTCCAGCAAAATATTTAAACAGGTCTGATGAAGAATATTTAGGTCAACATTGTTTAGAATCTTTAGACGAAAATTTTTGTAAAAAAGTTTCAAAAGGAGATGTTATTGTTGCAGGGAAAAATTTTGGTTGTGGTTCATCTCGTGAACATGCGCCAGTAGCGATAAAAGCTAGCGGGATAAGTTGTGTAATTGCAGAATCATTTGCAAGAATATTTTTCAGGAATGCAATAAATATTGGATTACCTGTTGTAGAACTAAAAAATGCAAGCAAGTTATTTAATATGTCTGATGAAGTAGAGATAAACTTGGCTGAAGGAATTATAAAAAATTTAACCAAAAATGCTATACACAAAATTCAACCGTTCCCAGAATTTCTAAGAAAAATAATTTCAGTAAACGGTTTAGTGAACTTTGCTAGAGAAAATTTGTTATAGTTTATTTTACAAATTTATATTAAAACAAGGGAAAAAATATGAAAAAAACATACAAAATAGCATTAATACCTGGAGATGGGACAGGACCAGAAGTTTTAAGAGAAGGAGTAAAAGTTTTAAAAGCAGCAGGAGTAAAGTTTGATATAAAATTTGATTTTCAGGAATACGATTTTGGTGGAAAAAGATATTTAGAAACAGGCGTAACATTACCTGATTCTGCTATTGAAGAATTTAAAAAGTTTGATGCAATATATTTAGGTGCTATTGGTCATCCAGATGTAAAACCTGGGATTTTAGAAGTTGGTATTTTGTTAAAATTAAGGTTTGCATTGGACCAATATATAAACTTGCGGCCAGTAAAACTTTACCCTAATGTTGAAACGCCATTAAAAGATAAAGGACCAAAAGATATAGATTTTGTTGTAATTAGAGAAAATACAGGTGGAATTTATACCGGTATTGGTGGTGCAACACAAGTTGGCACACAGAATGAAGTAGCAATACAGGTTATGCAGTATTCACGACCTATAGTTGATAGATGTGTAAAGTATGCTTATGAATTTACAAAAAAAAGAAACAAAAAGAAAATGTTAACTTTAGTTCACAAATGCAATGTTTTAACACACTGTGGTGATTTATGGGTTCGTTCACATAAAGAAATTGGAGACAAATATTTTCCTGACATAAAACAGGACTATAACCATGTTGACGCATGTACGATGTGGATGGTAAAAACACCAGAATATTATGATGTTATTGTAACGGAGAACTTGTTTGGAGATATTATAACAGATTTAGCTGCAATGATACAAGGTGGATTAGGTATTGCTGCAGGTGGAAATATTAACCCTGATGGTGTATCAATGTTTGAACCCATGGGTGGTTCAGCACCGAAATATACAGGTAAAAATGTTATAAATCCGTTAGCTGCAATTTCTGCTGGAGGGATGATGATGGACACTTTAGGTGAGGCAAAAATTGCTTTTGCAATTGACGATGCAATTACAAAAGCATTGCAGAGTGGTAAAATAAAAAGTTTGTCAGCAGGGAAAATGGGTATGGGGACAACTGAAGTTGGCGATTTTGTTGCTAGTTTGGTATAGTAGTGATTGTCGTAGGTATAAATCTTTAATAATATAGATTTTTATGATTTTAGGTTGCAAATTTGGAGAAAAATTTTGTATAAACTAAAAATGTATTTTGTATAAGGAAAAGTTAAACAATGAAAAAATATAATGTAGCAGTAGTAGGAGCAACTGGTGCTGTTGGACAAGAGATGTTAAGAATGCTTGAAAAACGTAATTTCTCAATAGAAAAAATTTATCCGTTTGCATCCTCAAGGTCGAAAGGTAAGAATGTTATATTTTGTGGAAAAGAGTATGGTATTATAGAATTGACAAAAGAAAATGTTGAAAGGTTTTCAAAAGAAATACACTTATCATTATTTTCTGCGGGCGCAAGTGTTGCAAAAGAATTTGCGCCACTGTTTGCACAAAAAAATATTTTTGTAGTGGACAATTCTTCTGCATTTCGTATGGAAGAAAGTGTTCCACTTATAGTTCCTGAAGTAAATGAATATATGTTAAGCACAGACAAAAAAATTATTGCAAATCCAAATTGTTCTACTATACAGATGGTAATTGTTTTAAATCCAATTCATAAATTTGCAAAGATAAAAAGGATCTTGGTATCTACATATCAATCAGTATCAGGAGCTGGTGGTAAAGCAATGATAGAACTAAAAAAAGAAACAGAACTTGTGTTAAACCAACTGCAAAAATTAGAGAATTTAATAACAGATGATAACAAACCTTTTGTAGCACAAAAAATTGATGGAAAAACATTTCAACGGCAGATAGCGTTCAATCTTATTCCGCAGATAGATATTTTTTTGGATAATATGTATACAAAAGAAGAGATGAAAATGGTAAATGAGACACGAAAAATTATGGCAGATAATGAAATTAAAATTTCAGCACAATGTGTAAGAGTTCCGGTTTTCAGATCTCATTCTGAGACGGTCTGGATTGAAACAGAAAAAAAGGTTTCACCAGATAAAGCAAAAGAAATTTTATCTAATGCAGAGAATGTAAAAGTAATTGATAACCCAAGTTCAGAATTTGCAGAATTAAGATATCCTACACCAATTGACAGTGCAAACCAACAAGTTACTTATGTTGGACGTATAAGAGAAGATTTATCGTATGAAAATGGGTTAGTTATGTGGATAGTATCAGATAATTTGTTAAAAGGAGCAGCATTAAATGCTGTACAAATATTGGAGAGTATGGTTAAAAAAGGGATTGTATGAAAATATGTTTGTAATACAAGATATAATTTTAGAAGAATGTCTTGTGGGAGGATTAATAAGGTGAAAAAACTTATAGTAAATGCGGATGATTTTGGATATAATGAAAAAATTAATCAAGGAATAATTAATGCACATAAGGATGGAATAGTAACATCTACAAGTTTAATGACAACAAGAGAAGGATTTGATAATGCAGTTAATTTGGCAAAAGATAATCCGAGACTTTCTTTAGGTATTCACCTGGATTTAGATTCCATGTTTGACATTGATCACACAAGGGGTAGAATTATAGGTTTTAGACAATATTCTTTAGATAAAAATGTTATAGAGTCGCAGATAAAACAACAGTTTGATACAATTTTTTCTAAAGGATTAATTCCAGATCATTTAACAGGGCATCATCATGTTCATATGGTAAAAGAAGTTTTTGAAATTTTGGTTCCGTTAATGAAACAATATAAAATTCCTTCTATAAGATTTCATCGCAAAATTTCGTATGATTTAAACATTTTTGATGAACAAAAAAAATTGTTAGATACTAACAATATTGTTTATGCACCACATTTTATAGAAGGTTGGTATTGGGGCAATATTGATGAACCGTTTACAGTAGCAGAATTGATGACACATCCTGGTTATGGAGAGTTATGGCGAGAATATGAATTATTAGCAAGTTGTGATATTAAACTAAAAAATTATTTAAGAGAAAAAAATGTTCAGTTGATAACATACACTGAATTGGTAGAAGAATTAAAGTTAAAATCAAATTGAAATTTGTATACAAAATAACTATTGAATATAATGGCAAGAATTTTTTTGGTAGTCAAAGTCAAGGTTCTTTGAGAACAGTAGAAAAAGTCTTGGTTGAAAAAATAAAACAGTTGCTAAAAAATGGGTTTGATTATATGTTTGCTTCTAGGACAGATTCTGGTGTTCATGCATTAGAAAATGTTGTTAGATTAAGAACTGAAGAAGAAATAGAACTTAAAAGTTTTCTGGAAAGAATCAATTTAATTTTGCCACGAGATTTAAAGGTTAGAAAAATAAAACGGGTAAATGCTTCATTTAACCCAAGAAAAGATGTTAAATATAAAGTTTATGAGTACAAAATTTTTAATCACAAGATACCTCCTGTTTTGTATGAAGAATATTGTTGGTGTGTTAAATATGACCTTGACGAAACAATGTTAAAACGAGCAGTTAAGATTGTTGAAGGTAAAAAAAAGTTTAATTTTGCTACAACGAAAGAGTATTCACAATCAGGTAAAAATACACAATGCAATTTAAAGATAAAATTTTATAAAAGATCAAATTTTTTTGTTATAAAATTTATTAGTAAAAGATTTTTGAACAAGATGATAAGAAATATAGTAAGTTTACTAATAGAAGTTGCAAGAAAAAAGATGTCAATAGATGAATTGAAAAAGATAGTCAAAACGTGGGATTATTATAAGATTAGACCTGCTCCGGCAAAAGGGTTAATTTTAGTAAGAATTATTTATTAGTGTAATATAATTTTGTGAGGAAATAATATATGGTAGAACAAAATGTTGTAAAAAATTGGTTACACAATGTTACACAGATTTTAAAAGACACTGCAAAAATTATAAAACAAGATGCTATTTATGGAACAAGGTTAGGTCAGGCAAAAATTAAAGAGATGCATTTTGAACAAAAAAAAGTTCAAAAATTGGTTGAGATAGGTAGAAGAACATTTTTTTTATATAAAAAAGGTTTAATAACAGACAATCAATTAAAATATTTATGCAATCAGATGTTTATGTTAGAAAAAACTTCTGCTGCATATCACAAAATGTCAATTGATTATAAGAAAAGAATAAAATTATAAAATGAACAAGATTGGATGTATAATTTTAGCAGCTGGAGAAGGGACTCGGATGAAATCCGAGATTCCAAAAATGTTGTTTACAATTTGTGGAAAAACAATTATAGAACATATTCTTGATACAGTTTTAAGATTAAATTTAGATAAAATATATTTTGTTGTAGGACATAAAAAAGAACAGATAATAGAAAAAATAAAAACCTGTTTACCAAAAACACAGCAATCTAAAATAATATTTGTTACTCAGCATAAACAATTAGGTTCTGGTGATGCAGTTTTACAGGTAAAAAAGTTCGTTGACAAAAAAATAAATAGTTTATTAGTATTATCTGGTGATGTTCCATTGATAACGAAGAATACTTTGTTAAAATTTATTGCTCATCATAACAAAACCAATACAGAAAGTTGTGTGTTAACAGTGGAGATAAAAAATCCGTTTTCGTATGGAAGGATTGTTAGGGATAGTTTAGGAAGATTTTCTGCAATTGTGGAAGAAAAGGATGCAACTGAAAACCAAAGAAATATTAAAGAAGTAAATTCTGGCATATATATTTTTAAGTTACCATCCTTGTGGGAAAGTTTAAAAAAGGTTAAACCAGAAAACCAAAAGAAAGAATATTATTTGACAGATGTAATAAAATATTGTGAAACAAAAACAACTTTTTTATGTGAAAATGAGATAGAAGTAAAAGGCATAAACACAAGAGCAGATTTATCTGAAGTTGAAGATATAGTTAGAGAAAAATTATTAAATAATCTTATGTTAAACGGAGTAAGTGTTTATATGCCTAAAACAGTTTATATAGATTATTTTACTAGAATTTCTAAAGAAACAATTGTTTATCCGGGCAGTATTTTAACAAAATCTGTTATAAAAGAGAACTGTGTTATTGGACCATATAGTGTTATAGAAAATTCTTCCGTTGGAAGCAATACGAAAATAATATTTTCATTTGTTTCAAACTCAAAAATTGGTAAAAATTGTAATATAGGTCCTTATGGAAGGATAAGACCTGGAGTAAATTTATTCAATGATGTTAGTGTAGGAAATTTTGTTGAACTAAAAAATAGTATAGTAAAAAATAAAAGTAAAATTAACCATTTATCATATATAGGTGATACAGAAATTGGTAGAGAAGTTAATATTGGAGCAGGAGTAATAACTTGTAATTATGATGGTAGGCAGAAACATAGAACATTTATTGGTGACAAAAGTTTTATTGGCTCAAACGCAAATCTTGTTGCACCGATAAAAATTGGCAACAACGTTGTCGTAGCTGCAGGGTCAACATTGAGTAAGGATGTAAAACCTTTTACATTAGCAATTGAGCGCAGTGTTGAAATTCATAAAAATAAAAGTAGTACAATAAAAAATATGTATGGAATTAGATAGATTATAAAGTAAAAAACATGAAAAATACTGAAATAAAAATTTTTTCTGGCAATGCTAATAAAGATTTGTATAAAGAAATTATAGATTATCTAAACCTACCTGAAAGCAAAAGTTTTGTTGGCAGATTTGCTGACGGTGAAATCAATGTTAAGGTTGACGAAGATATTCGTGGAACGGATTGTTTTGTCGTTCAACCGACATGTCCTGATGTGAATGAAAACTTAATGGAGTTATTAATAATAATAGATGCATTAAAACGTGCTTCTGCAGCAAGAATTACTGCGGTAATACCATATTTTGGTTATGCAAGACAAGACAGAAAAAGTGCGCCACGGGTACCAATTACAGCAAAACTTGTTGCAAATCTTCTTGTAGCCTCTGGGGTAAATAGAATTTTGGCTTTGGACTTACATGCGGGACAATTGCAAGGGTTTTTTGATATACCAGTTGATCATTTATTTGCAATTCCAGTTTTTTTAGAATACTTTAATAATCATCCGGATTTTGTTAATAAAGAAGATGTAGTGGCTGTTTCACCTGATGCAGGTGGGGTTGAAAGAACACTTTCTTTTGCAAAAAGGTTAAACGTTTCTTTAGCTATAGTTGACAAACGTCGTCCATCGCCTAATAATGCTGTTGTTATGAACATAATTGGCGAAGTGAAAGATAAAATAGCAGTAATTTTTGATGATATGATAGATACTGGTGGCACGTTGTTAAAAGTAGTAGATAGATTATATAAAGAAGGAGCAAGGAAAGTTTATGCAGCAGCAACTCACGGTGTTTTAAGTAAAGATGCAGATAAAAAAATTTGTGATTCTGAAATAACACAATTAGTGTTGACAAATACAATACCTCTAGATGGAAAAAGAAAAGATAAAATAAAAATTTTGTCAGTGGGAAAACTTTTAGCAGAAGCTATTAAAAGAATACATGATAACACATCAATTAGTGCATTGTTTGTATAAAAAATAATATTTTAGGAGAAAAAATATGAGTTCAGAATTAGAAATTTTAGCAGAAGAACGAGAACAGACAACAAAAGCAAAACTTAAGCAGAAGAAACAAGAAGGTTATATCCCAGCTGTTTCTTATGGTTCAGGTAAAAAAAATTTTTCTTTGTGGATTAAATACAAAAATATCTTGGACATTACTAAAAAAGCATCATTAGAAGGAACAATTTTTAATTTAAAAATAAAAGATAAATCTTATCCTGTTATTATAAAAGAGATTCAGAAAGATTATGTATTAAACAAGCCGATACATATAGATTTTCAAATTATTTCTATGAAAGAAAAAATTGAAGTAAAAATTCCAGTAAAACTTCTAGGAGAAGAATCTGCACTAAAAGCTACTGGTGGTATAATAGATTTCCCAATTAGAGAATTAAAAATAAAATGTTTACCAAAAGATATTCCACAAAATATTGAGATAGATATTTCAAACTTTAAGATTGGAGACGGTGTACATGTGAAAGATATAAACCAGGATAAATTTACAATTCTGGAAGACCAAAATGCTATAATTGTCCACATAATTGCAAAGAAGATAGAAGAAGTAACACCTACAACTGCAGAGTCTGCAGTCACAGGACCTTCTGAACCGGAAGTTATTGCAAAAGGTAAGAAACCAGAGGAGGGATCTGAAGAAGGCACAGAAACAAAAATTTCTGCTGACAAAAAATCTTCATCAGAAAAACCTGTTAAATAGGAGTTTAATTAATGAGTATAAAACTAATCGTAGGATTAGGCAATCCTGGTCGGGAACATATTTATGACCGTCACAATTTAGGGTTTATGTTAATAGATTATATTGCACACGAATTGAACTTTAAATTATTTAATCACAGAGATTTTGCAATTGGTAGAACAAAAATTTGTGGGAAAGAAATAAATTTTTTAAAACCGTTGACATTTATGAATCTTAGCGGTCTTGCAGTAGAACAGTATGTTAGTAAAAAAGGTATTACTGCGCAAGAAATTTTAGTTGTTGCAGATGATTTTAATTTAAATTTAGGAGTTTATCGGTTACGACAACGAGGTTCTTCTGGTGGACACAAAGGAATTGAATCCGTACGCGAATGGTTGAAAACAGAGTGTTTTTCTAGGTTAAGAATTGGTATTGGTCCAGTACCAAAAGGTGTGGATGTAAAAGATTTTGTGTTAGAAAAGTTTTCAAGAGAAGAATTACCTTTAGTTGCAGAGATTAAAAAAGAATTTGTGCCGTTTGTAAGAAAAGTTATAAAAAACGGTGCTGAAAATCTTACTTTTAACGCTATAGAAAAAAAATTGGATTAAATTTTTTAAAAATTTGGGCAGTTAGCTCAGTTGGTTAGAGTACTGCTTTGACATGGCAGGGGTCACAGGTTCGAGTCCTGTACTGCCCAGGTTTTGTTTTTAAGTAAGGATAGTAAAAAGAGTTGAAACAATGAAGAAAATTTTAATATTGTTTATAAATCTTATTCCATGTTTAGTTTTTTCGTTAAGTGGTGGCGGAGGATATTTTTCGTTCGGTAACAGTGTTATAAACATAGATAATTTTAACATATTATTACAAAACAGTGGTTATTCTAAAATGTCAGACAATTTTGTCTCGTTTGGTGGTGGAGGACAAGTTATAAGTGATAATGTAATAATTGGTGGTGAAGGGCATGGTCTTTCAGGCAAGGAAGAGTATCTTGGTAGTGGGTATAATGCATCAATAAGTGCAGGATATGGATTTTTCAACATAGGATATATAGTTTTAAATGTTGGTAATTTAAGTGTTTATCCATTGTTAGGTATAGGTGGTGGAGGTATTGATGTGAAAATTTATGAACAAACTATACCTTCGTTTAATGATATATTGTTAAATCCTAAGAAAGGAGTTCAGATTAAAACAGGTGGGTTTCTGTTAAGTATTAGTTTGTGTACAGAATATTTATTAAATTTAGGTGAGAGTTATAGTATTAATAAAGGAGGAATTGTTTTAGGGTTAAGATTTGGATATACAGTATCGCCTAACTATAACTGGACATTGGATAATGGCATCAACATACCTGGCTCTCCAGAAATTGGAATTAATGGATATTTTGTTAGTTTATCAGTAGGATTTGGTGGGTTTAATTATTAAATATGATCAAAAGTATAGATAATATAGATAATAATATTCCTGACCTTGAAACGTTACGTCATTCTACAAGCCATATAATGGCTTCAGCAGTAGTAGAACTTTTTCCCGGGACCAAGCTTGGAATAGGTCCGTCAATAGAAGATGGTTTTTATTACGATTTTTACATTCCACAAAAGTTAACTTTAGAAGATTTGCCAAAAATTGAACAAAAGATGCACGAAATTGTTAACAGAAATTATAAGTTTGAACGTATAGAATTATCAAAACAAGATGCAATAAAATTGTTTTCTCAGAGAGATGAAAAGTTTAAATTAGAACTTATTTCTGAAATTCCTGATGAAAAAGTTATAATTTATAAACATTACAATTTTGTAGATTTATGTCGTGGTCCACATATAGAGTCTACAGGATTATCAAAACATTTTAAATTACTATCAATAGCAGGAGCATACTGGCGTGGTGATGAAAAAAATCCACAATTACAACGTATTTATGGCACTGTGTTTAATACAAAACAAGAGTTGGATGATTACTTAAAAAAGTTAGAAGAAGCAAAAAAACGAGATCATAGAAAACTTGGTCGTGAGTTAGGGTTGTTTGATATCTATGAAGAACAGTTTGGTTCAGGATTAGTTTTTTGGTTACCTAAAGGGGCTATAGTAAGAAAAATTGTTGAAGATTATTTGAAAGAATTTCATTTAGATAATGGATATCAATTAGTTTATACCCCACATATTGCAAAATCAACTTTGTGGGAAACATCAGGGCATTTAAGTTTTTATTCTGAAAATATGTTTTCAGGAATTAATGTTGAAGGACAGGATTATATTATAAAACCGATGAATTGTCCTGGACATATTTTGGTTTATAAATCAAAAATTCGGTCATACCGTGATTTGCCAATAAGATTATTTGAATTAGGAACTGTATATAGATATGAACGATCAGGTGTTTTGCATGGACTAATGAGGGTAAGGGGATTTACCCAGGATGATGCACATATTTTTTGTACACCGCAGCAGCTGGATACTGAAATTTCAAATTTGTTATATACAGTAACAGAAGTTTTGAAACGGTTTGGGTTTGAGGAATATTCTGTAATACTAGCAACTAAACCAAAAGATTCTATTGGTGAACAAAAAGTTTGGAATTTATCAGAGTCAGCATTAAAAAAAGCGTTAGAAAAAGTTGGATTAAAATACGAAATTGATGAAGGTGGTGGTGCGTTTTATGGTCCTAAAATTGATTTAAAAATCAAAGATGCTATTGGAAGATTTTGGCAGTGTTCAACTATACAGGTAGATTTTAATCTTGCAGAAAGGTTTGATATAAGATATCGTACTTCAGATGGTAAGGATGAATATGTTATAATGGTTCATAGGGCATTGTTAGGTTCCTTAGAAAGATTTTTAGGTGTTTTAATAGAACACTATGCTGGAGCGTTACCGTTATGGTTGTTGCCGGTGCAGGTAAAAGTTTTGCCTGTAAGTGATAAGTTTAACGAATATGCAAATTATGTAAAAACTGAACTTATAAAAAGTGGTATAAGAGCAGAAATTGATAATTCAGATAATAGGTTACAGTATAAAATTAGACAGTCAATAAGTGAGAAAGTTTATTATATAACAGTGGTTGGCGAAAAGGAAATGTTAGAGAAATCTTTGTCAGTTAGAAAATATAATGAACAAACTTCAGAAAAGATTACAATTGAAACCTTTGTAAGAAAGTTTAAACAAGAAATAGATAAAACT
Organism: uncultured Endomicrobiia bacterium; assembly: GCA_937936785.1. Taxonomy (GTDB): domain Bacteria; phylum Elusimicrobiota; class Endomicrobiia; order DTEH01; family DTEH01; genus CALDDQ01. The sequence continues at coordinate 42,691 of CALDDQ010000010.1, read as the reverse complement.
TAAAAAAACGGAGGTAAAAAAAATAGTAATGGATTTTAGAAAAATAAGAATAAATCAATATGTAAGAGCTAAAGAAGTTCGTGTAGTAAATGAAGCAGGAGAATATTTGGGTATTATGTCACCACAGGATGCATTTAAAAAAGCTCAAGAACAAGGGTTAGATTTGATTGAAATTGCTCCTCAGACAAATCCTCCTGTATGTAAAATTATGGATTTTTCAAAGTTTAAATATTTAACAGAAAAAAAGGAAAAAGAACAACGAAAAAGTCAACGAGCACACGATTTAAAAGAAATGTATATAAGACCTGTAATTTCAGAACACGATTTGCAGATAAAATTGAATCATGTAAATGATTTTTTAAAACATGGATATGGAACAAAGATTATTATAAGATATATGGGTCGTGAACAAGAGTTTATGAAAGAAAATTCGCAGAAGTTGTTGGAAAAGATTAATTTAGCAATTTTAGAAAATGGTGTTATAGAAAAAAAATTGGTTGATAAAAACAGAATAACATTATTGATTTTACCGAAAAAAAAGTTAACAATTGAAACTAAAACAAAACAGGAGGAAATAAAAATTTAATGAAAAACAAAATTAAAACACACAGTGGTGCAAAAAAACGGTTCAAAATTACTGCACGAGGTAAAGTTAAATATAAAAAATCTGGATTAAGACATTTGTTGACAGGGATGTCGTCAAAAAAAGGTAGAAAATTGCGTAAATTAGACATTTTAGCAAAAGTCAGTTCAGATGCAATACGAAAACAGTTGCCTTATAATTAAAAATAAAATCTCAAGGAGGTATGATATAATGAAAACAAAAAATATAGTATTGAAGAAAATTTTTGTATTAGGGCTATTATTATTTTTTGGTATAAAAACAGGTTTTGCTCAAGGAGAAAAGTTAGTGGTAACTTCTTTGGACAAATTATCTGCAGATATGTATGAAATTGTTTTTAATGATATGATAGTGATTAAAGAAATAAAATTAAAGAAAACAAAAATTGGTCAAAGAGAAATAATTAATTTACAATTTCCGGAGTATGTTTCTAAAAAAGGCAAAGTATTTCCACAAGTTGTAGTTTTATCTAAAGATCTTACAGATAGAATTACTTCTGCAATAATAACTTCTAAAGTAGAACAGTTACCTTCTCCAGTAGAACCTACTTTTAAATTAAACAAGTTTTCACCTTTTAAACGTTCTGGATCTTCTTTAAAAGTTTTTGCTTCAGTAATATTTGCTGGAGAATTAGAGATTGAATGTAAAGTTATGGAAGGAAAAAAAGGTCCTTGGGTAGCATGGCCTTCAAGAAAAGATGAGTCTAGTGGGAAATATTTAAAACAAGTAGTCTTTAAATCAAAAGAATATCAAAAAAAAGTTGAAGATGAAGTTTTGAAAAAATATAAAGTTGGACTTTCAGAATCAGATAGTTATGAAGAATAAATGGCAAAGTTAGTAGGTTTTACTTATGATTTAAAATCAGAGTATTTAAACCGATGTAAAAGTAAAGTTACAGTAGAAGATGTAGTTGAATTTGATACAGAGATCACGATAAACGAGATATGTGAAGCGTTAGAATTTTCTGGCTATAAAGTTGAAAAAATTGGTAGTTTGAAAAATCTTTTATCAAAACTTTGTCAAGGTAAAAGGTGGGACATAGTTTTTAATATAGCAGAAGGAATATCTGGAAGAAATCGTGAGTCACAAGTTCCACTTATTCTAGAGTTTTTTAATATACCATACACAGGTTCTGATGCGTTAAGTATGGGAATTTCGTTGGACAAGGTTATTGCAAAAAAGATTGTTTCTTATCATAAAATATTAACTCCAAAATTTTTTCAAATAAAAAATTTAGATCAAATTAAATTTAACAAAATTAATTTAAAGTTTCCTTTAATTGTAAAACTATCTCAAGATGGTTCTTCAAAAGGTTTGAGTAAAAAATCTATTGTTAATAACAGAAACGAATTAATTTTTTTAGCTAAAAAAATGTTAAAGAAATATTTGCAACCGCTGTTAGTTGAAGAATTTATTGTAGGAAAAGAGTTTACTGTGGTAGTTATGGGAAACAAATATTCTAAAAAGTATCCTGTAAAATCATATCCACCAGTACAGATTGCTATAAACAATAAAACAAATTTAGGGAAAGAATTTTTTACTTATGAACGTATTGAAAATGATGAAACTAAATATATATGTCCCTCTCAAGAAGATAGTTTGTTGTTAAAAAGATTAGAACAAACTGCAAGAAAGGTTTATGAGATTTTAGATGTGCAAGATTTTGGACGGATAGATTTTCGTGTGGATAAAAATAATAAAATTTATTTTTTAGAATGTAATCCATTACCACATTTGGGCAAAATTGATGTGTTTCCGTTAGTGGCACATGCTGTGGGAGAAGATTATAATAAAATAATTTCTGATATTGTTAAAATTGCTTTTGATAGATACAATAATTTTAGATAAACAAATTTTATTTAAAATAAATAATGAATAAAAAAATAATTTCATTAGGAGAAAAACCTTTATTGAGTGTTTCGGATTGGGTTTTTAGAGAACAATTTAGTGTTAGTAAAAAAATATGCCTTATCGTAAGTCCAGAAATTGATTTAGAATTAATAGAAAATACATTTTTAGAATGGCAAAAAGTTTTTGTTAAATGTTTTAATAACAAAGATGAAGTAAAGATTATAACTTTTGGAAAACAAATTGGTAAAGAAGTTTATAAAGATAATTTTGGTTATGAAAACTGTTATGATGATGTGTTATCTATTTTGGATTTGCAAGAATATGTTATTACAAATTTAAAAGACAAATTGTTGTTTATTACTAAACAAAATTTTTTAGATTTGAATATAAATTATAATTTAGAAAAAATTAAAGTTAAACTAAAAGAAAAAATTGAGTTTGATAATTTTATTTTGAAATTAACAGATTTTGGTTATAGACGAGTATCAAATGTGGAATCTCTTGGAGAATTTTCAACAAGAGGAAATATAATTGATATTTGGCCAAATTCAAAACAAAACCAACGAAAACCGTATAGAATAATTTTTGATGAAAATATAGTAAATGAAATTAAAGAATTTGATATTGCTACACAGAGAAGCTTGAAATTTGAAGATAAAAGATTTTGTGATGAAATAGTAATATATCCTGTTGTAGTAAAATGTTTAAATATTCCTAAAAATAATAATTTATTAGCAATGTTTGATATAATAATAGAATTAAATGATCAATTTCCTTCATCAATTGATATTTTAGATTATCAAAAAAATAACCGTTATTTTGGGGTTGAAAAATTGTTTTTTCAGGATTATAATAAGTATAAAGTTGAAAATTATGATATAGTTATAGGTTATAATTTTGACTATGAACTAAATAAACTAAAAGAGATTTTGAGAGAAGAAAAATCTGTTACTTTTTGTAATACAGAACTTTGTGATGGGTTTTATAATACAAAGATTAAATTATTTTTTACAACATATTCTGAGATATTATCAAAGTTTGAATATTATCATAAACCAAAAAAAACATTTTCAGGAATTAATCTTGAAAGTTTTTGGGAGATACAACCTCAAGATTATGTAGTTCATAAAGATTATGGTGTTGGAAAATTTTTAGGTATTGAAAAAATATTTTATGGTGAAAAAACAGGAGAGTTTTTAACAATATTATATAAAGACAATGCAAAGTTGTACGTTCCAATTACAGAGTTTAACAAAGTGGAAAAATTTGTATCAATAGGACAACGTGTACCACAACTGTCTTCTTTAGATAAAGTTTCGTGGAAAAAAAACATATTAAAAATAAAAAAATCTCTAAAAGAGTTTGTTGTAGAATTGTATAAGATATATTCTTTAAGAAAAAAAGTTAAAGGGATAAAATATTGTGTTGATACAGATTTTGAAAAACAGTTAGAAGAAAGTTTTATTTATAATGAAACCACAGATCAACTAAACGCAATAAATGATGTAAAAAAAGATTTGTGTTCAGGATTTCCAATGGACAGGATTATAGTAGGAGATGTTGGTTTTGGTAAAACAGAAGTTGCGATACGTGCTGCGTTTAAATCTGTGATGAATGGTAGACAAGTGTTAATATTGTGTCCAACGACAATTCTTGCAGAACAACATTATAGAACTTTTGTAGATAGATTGTCTGCTTTTGCGGTAAATATTGGAATTATTACAAGGTTGCAGAAAAAAAGTTATGTAGATGAAGTGATGAAAAATATTAGTGAAAATAAAATTGACATAGTAATTGGAACACATGCGTTATTAAATGACAAAATAAAATTTGCTAACTTAGGGTTGGTTATAATTGATGAAGAACATAAGTTTGGTGTTAAACACAAAGAAAAAATAAGGTTGAAATATCGTCAAAATGAATATATAAAGAATGATTTATTTTTTGTAGAAAATAAATCGTTAGATTTAGAACTTAAAAATGTGGATTATAATATTCCACATGTATTATCTTTAACTGCCACACCGATTCCTAGAACTTTATCAACAGCATTACAAGGTATAAAAGATATTTCTGTAATTGAAACTCCGCCAGAAGGTAGGTTGCCAATAGAAACATTTATTTTGCCATATAATGTTGAAACAATATATTATGCAATAAACAGAGAGTTGCATCGTAATGGACAGGTTTATTATTTATTTAACAATATTTCATTAATAGAACATAAAACAAATATTTTAAAAAAATTTTTTCCGAAGATAAACATTGAATATATTCATAGTAAACTTTCTGCAAAAAAGATAGAAGATATAATGTTAAATTTTGTGGAAAATAAAATTCAAGTTTTAGTTACAACAACTATTATAGAATCTGGGCTTGATATGCCCAATGTTAATACGATAATTATTGAAGATGTAGACAAATATGGTCTTGCACAGTTGTATCAATTAAGAGGTCGTGTTGGAAGAAGAGATATAAAAGCATATAGTTATTTTATGTATGATCCTGAACATTTAACATTAAACGCAAAAAAACGTCTTGCTGCATTGACTGAATTTTCGTCTTTAGGTAGTGGGTATAAGTTAGCATTACGTGATTTGGAGATTCGTGGTGCAGGTGAACTTTTAGGTACTAAACAGCATGGTGTTATAAATGAAATTGGGTTAAGTATGTATTCTAATATTATTCAGGAGATTTTGAATGAAATAAGTTATGAACAGGGAATAGATAAAATAGTTTCTAAATCAGCAGAACCATTGATAGAACTTAATATAGATGCTTATATTCCGTTGGATTATGTTTCAGATAATGAAATAAGGATAGTTTTTTATAGGAAAATTTTGAATAGCAAAACATTTGCACAATTAGAAGATGTATATGAGGAGTTAATAGATAGGTTTGGTAAAATAAAGAAAGAAAATATAAAGACAATAAAAAATCTGTTTGATTTAGCAAAGTTAAAAATTATTTTAAAACAACATAATATAGAAAAATTTACTGTTGAAGAGGATAAAATTCAAATTTCTTTTTTTGATTTTGAAAGTTTAGAAAAATTTTTTAAAAATGTTCCAAAAGATTTAAGAAACAATTTTTTTATTAAGGATAATAAGGTATTTCTAAATAGTAAGTTTAATAATATTGATGATTTGATAAAAACATTGTCCCCAGTGCGAGTTGAACGCACAACCTAGTGATTAAGAGTCACTTGCTCTGCCAGTTGAGCTATGGGGACACAGGTATAAGAATATACGATGTTTCTTATATTAAATTATATTTTTGATATCAATAATATTTTTTGATTTTTTTATAAATGTAGAGAAAGATTAATTTGTTAAAGTATATATTATAAAATGTTTTTCAGTTGTTGTTTAATTAAGATTTAAATAATAATTTTTTTTCTAAATATTTTAAAAATGGCAATAATATGGAGTAAAATGTAGAAAAATAATTGTGTTGAGTTATATTTTAAAAATTAACAAATTTAATTTCTAAGTTTTGTAAATAACATAAGAATACTATTTTAATATTATGTGTATCTTTAAGATTGTAGAGTAATATTGGATAAAATTAAAATTTTCAAAATATTTATTTTCTGTATAATTTTGAAAATTTTTTTATTAAAGGAAATTTTTGGTAAACAAACTTTTTTATGTAAATATGAAATATATTATTAATTTGTTCTTGAAGTTCGGATTTAAATATTTCAATTTTACTTTTTTCTGCGCTAAACCCTACAAGTTCCATAAAACCATTTCCGGTAACTTTTCGGTTGTTGAATGTTCCACAAACATGTGTTGGTCCTTCCCAATAAATTATTTCACCAAAAATCATTTCTTGGTTTTTTAGTAACGCAGTTGTTTGTATAAAAACATTTGCTTGTGGAATTTCAATATTCCATTGAAGTGGATATTGTATTCCAGTTTTTGGACTTTTCCAAAATGTTTTTGTAAAGACGATTTTTACATCAGAGAAAGTTTTTTGATTACCAGCAGAATAGTTGATTGTTGCGAAATATGTCTTTTTTATTTTGTCATCATATTCAAAACAAATAATTTCTGTGTTATTATTTAGTTGCATACAAAACCAGACCCATTTATCTTTTGAATATGGTTCATTAGCCCATTGGTGATCCATCCACGATGTTCCAGAAACTTTTATAGGTTTGTTTTTTATAAAAATATAACCGTTAGTTTTTAGTTTTGTAAATGAGTAATAATAAGTGTATTTTTTATTTAATTTTATAAACCCGGTGTTTCCAAGCAATAACGGTTTTTTTAGTGAAGTAAGAATAAGATCTGAAAATATATTTTTTACGTGAAAGACGTTTGGTTTAACTTCTTCTATTGCGCAGTTTAAATATCCTTTTAATGATGGATTGGTATAATTTATGTAAAGCAAGTTGCGTGTAAAACTATCATAAGAAATAATTGATAAAGGATTTATTACAGAATAAAATTTTTTATTACTAATATTAGTTAGTTGGTTGTGAGAAAAGTATATTGTGCTAAAAGGAAGTTTGTTCAATAATGGAATATTAACTTTTTTATTATTAGCTTTAAACAAACAGGTCATTAAAGAATATTTTTTTCCATAAGCATCTTTTACGTTACAATTAAAATACCACCATTCAATTATGGATCTGTGAGCGAGATTATCTTGTGGAAATTTCAGCGGTTTATGTGTTAATGTCATAATAATTTTTTATAGTATATATTTATTAGAAAAACAATTTTTTGATTAATAAATCATTTTGTAGAGATTATTTACTTTTTCAATTTTTTTAAAGTTTTTACCTTTGTAATAAACAACTTGAACATCACCATCGTCTAAAAACAAAACAAGTTCTTTGGTTTTGTACTGATTTGGCTTAATTCTAATACTGTTTGCTACCAGCAAAACTTTACTTTTTATGTTAAGTTTAAGATGTTGTTTTTTTGTAATTGAGAGAGCAGTTATTTCTTTAGGGATATCGTTTTCTTTTAATAAAAATTCAATTTCATTATTAGGCAAATCATTTGTCAGCAAACAATAAAAATCTTTGTATTTAACGCTGATTAGTATAGAGTTCTGGTCACAGAGCAGAATTTCGTCATAAGAAGTTTTTTTTATGCTTGGATATAAACAAATTTCACCATTTTGATATTTTATATTTTTCGGATTATTTAAAATTATAACATTAGTACTTTTTGGATTTATGTTGTAGATTAAATTTTTATATTCAATATCATTTGTAGGATAATTGTTAATTATTAAATTGTCAATTTTAACATTTTTTATTAAAAACTTCATTCCTTCATAATGAGGAAAGTGTGCATGGGTTAAGATGACATAATCAATTTTTTTAATTTTATTTTTTAACAAGTAAGGAAATATTTTATACCTACCTGTATCATAATTATAATTTCCACCAGCATCTATTAAAAAATATTTTTTGTCCTGTGTTTGGACTAAAGTTGCATTTCCAAGACCAATATCAAAAAAAGTTATTTTAAACTTATTTTCAGAGAAAATTTTTGTAACAAAAATGTATATTAAAACCAAAACAAAAATTTTTATAGTATTTATATAATTTTTCTTTTTTAAATAAGTTGTGATTAATATTATTGTTATGTAATAAGTTATAACATCGAAAGTTGTTAATGATAAGAATCTTATTGAAGAGAAAGGTATATTTGCAAAAAATTTTACTATAGTTAAATAAACAAAGGTTAGCTGTTGAACAAAAGTGCTTAAATAAAAACTTAACTCATAGATAGGTGTTATAATATAGTATATCATTGACAACCACAATAAAATAGAACTTATTGGTATTAGTATTATGTTTGAAACAAAACTTATTATAGAAAATTTGTTAAAATATAAAATGATTATCGGTAATATAAACAATTGAGCAGATAAAGTTACAATAAAAAGTTTTAAAAAGTAAACATATACTTTTTTCCATGAACAGACAAATTCTTTTATAAGATTATATAAAATTGGATAAAAATATATAATTCCGAAACATGCCATAAAAGATAGTTGAAAAGATGGATTAAACAAATTTCTGTTGTTTATTAACAACAGTATCAACCCTGCAAATGTTAAGACGTGATATTGGCTATATTCTCTGTTCACTAACAATGTTATGCTTAAACATAAGAATATTATTGTAGATCTTACAACAGGTGGAGAATTGCCTGTTAAAAACATATAAAAAATTATTCCGAACATAGAAATAATTATCTTTATTTTTCTAGGAATAAGTGGAATAAATTTTAATAAAAAATAAAACATTAGATAAATAAAACCTACATGAAGTCCACTTACAACAAGCAAATGTATTACTCCTGCGTCTTGAAAATATTCTAATATTTCGTTCATTTGAATATTTTTATATCCCAAGGAAAGTCTTAATATTATAGAGTTATAAGGATATTCTATTTTATTATTTGTTTGTGCGATTAAATAGTTTCTTATAACAAAAGTTTTCTTTATAATTGAGTTAAAAAGTTTTAAAACAAAATTGTTTGTTTGTGAAGAGTTTATGATTTCTTTGATATATGCGATATCATCTATATTGTAAGCGTTGTATAAGTATTTGTCATAATCATTTTGTAAAACAAGGGCTCTTGAAAAAGTTGTTGTTTCAACCAAATCGCCGAGATTTAATTCTTTAAAGTTATCGTAGTATGTATTATCTATTAAGAGAACATTTTTTTTGTCAGATTTAAGTATATAAAATATTTTTTCTGGTAAAACTTCTTTATAGACAATTTTGCCAAAATAAGTTTTGTCTTTCCAAAAAGATTTTTTATATTTTAAGTTTTGTTGTTCTATATAAAAATCTAAAGTTAATATTGATGCATATAATGCAGTAAATACAAATAGTGTATAATACAAAAATTTTATAAAATTTCTGTTATTCAAAACGGTATGAACTTTCTCCAATAAGATGTTTTAGTTCTGACAACATTTTGGTAGAAGGAATTATTTTGTAATTTGTTTCTATAGTAATCTGTTCATAATTTTTGTTAATTAGGTTAAAAAAAACTTGAATATCTCCGGGATATTTAGTTAATATTTTTTTAATATTTTCAATATATTCTTCGTCCATACCTACTGTAGACAGTGAAATAAATATTTTTTTATGTTTTTTATAAATTTTTTCTTTTGCTTTTTCAAAATTATAGATTTCTTCTGCAATAATATTTTTTTCTTTCTCTCGTAGAGAAATCTTACCTTTTAAAAGTATTATAGAATTTTTTTTAATATCTTGGTTATACTTTTCATAAGTTTCAGGAAATGCTAAAACTTCAATTTCATTTTTTAAGTCTTCTAAGTTAAACTTTGCCCATGGTTTACCGGTTTTTGTGATACCTTTTTTTATGCTTGTTATCATTCCAATAAGTTCAACTTCTTTACCATCTTCTTGTGGTAAGGTTTCTATGTGCATTTTAGCAATAGCATTAATTTCGTTTAAATGTTTTTCTAAAGGATGTCCTGACCAGTATACTCCAGTTAAAGAATGTTCTTGTTCGAAAAGTTCTTGTTCAGAAAATTTTTCTACTGGTGGATCAAATTTTTTTTTATTTGAAAATAAAAATTCTTGTTGTGAATAATTGCTTTTCCCGGTAGAAACATTTTTTTCATATTCTAAGATTAACTTTTTACGATACACACATTTTTCTTCTATAGACATATTATTTTTTCCAGATAAACTATCCATTGTCCCGGAAAGAATTAACGCTTCATAAATTTTTTTGTTAATAACTCGTGAATTTGTTCTAAGTACAAAATCTTCAAAACTTTTATAAACACCGGTTTTTTTTCTAATTTCTGTTATAAACTCTGCTGGTGATATTCCAACATTTTTTATTGCAACAAGTCCAAAACGAATATTTTTCTCACTTTCTTTTGAAAAATATGGTTCAGAATAATTTATATCTGGTGGTAACAGTTTAAAACCCATATTTTCTACTTCATAGATATATCTGTTAAATTTATTTTCATCTTCTGCTTGAGAAGATTTTACATTTGCACCCGATTTTAGTTCAGAGTTTAACATCGCAATTAGATATTCAATTGTATAATTAGCTTTAAGAAATGCACACTGATAAGAAATTAATGCATAAGCAGTGGCATGTGATTTATTGAATCCGTATTCACCAAAATGTTCAATTTGTTCAAAAATTTTTTTTGCAATTTTTGTTTCAACACCATTTTTTTTTGCCCTGGAAATAAATTTTTCTCCTAAAGCATTTAATTCTTCAGGAATTTTTTTGGCAATAGCTTTTCTAAGAGTATCAGATTCTCCAGGGGTAAAATTACTTAATACTCTTGCAATTCTCATTGCTTGTTCCTGGTAAACTATTACACCATAAGTATCTTTTAAAATATCTTCCAGCAATGGGTGATCATATTTGATATCTTTTTTGTTATGTTTACGTTCTACAAATTCTGTTACCATACCACTTCCAATAGGTCCTGGCCTAAACAGCGCATTACACGCAACTATATCTTCAAACACGGTAGGTTTTAATTTTCGTAACAGATCTTGCATTCCAGAAGATTCCAGCTGAAATATTCCGACAGTATTACCTTCTTGCAAAAGTTTAAATGTATTTTTATCATTTAAATCTATTTTTGAAATATCAATCTTTTTTTTGTGATATTTTTCTATTAAATTAAGAGTTTCTTCTAATACAGTTAAAGTTTTTAGTCCTAGAAAGTCAACTTTTAACAATCCTAATTTAAGCACTAGTTCATCATAATATTGTGTTGTTACAGGATCATCTTTACTGCGCTTGTACAGAGGTACAAAATCGGTTACATTACCTTTTGAAATTATCACGCCAGCAGCATGAATTCCTGTATGTCGTTTAAACCCTTCAACTTGTTTTGCATAATCTATTAGTTGTTTTACATTTTTATCTGAAGAATACATTGAATACAATTCTTTTACTTCTTTTAACGCTTCTTCGATATTGCTATTAAGTGGAATAGTTTTAGCTACTTTGTCAGCTAAATTTAGTGGTAATCCCATAACACGAGCAACATCTCGGATTGCATTTCGTGCTTTTATAGTATTGAACGTGATAATTCGTGCAACATTATTTTCTCCATACTTTTGTGTTACATAGTTTATAATTTGTTCTCTGCCCCAGTCAGCAAAATCTATATCAAGATCAGGCATAGTTTTTCGGTCAGGGTTCAAAAATCGTTCAAATAATAGTCCATATTTTATAGGGTCTATATTAGTTATCTCCAAACAATAACTTACCAGTGCACCTGCACCACTTCCTCTACCGGGCCCTACAGGAATATTATTTTTTCGTGCATAATTTATAAAATCCCAAACAATTAAAAAATATGGTGCAAAGCCCATCTTGTTTATTATTGAGAGTTCATAATCCAATCGTTGTTTAATTTCAGCAGTTGTATGCGAATATCGTTTTTCCAATCCTTGTTCACAAAGTTTTTTTAAAAATTCTTCTGCTGGTTCGTTATTTGGAAGTTTAAATTCAGGAAGATAAATTTTGTCAAAATCAATTTCTATGTTGCACCGGTGAGAAATTTCTACTGTATTTTTTATTGATTGAGGATAATCCTTAAAAATTTCTTTCATTTCCTGAGGTGATTTAAAATAAAATTCTTGTGTTGGAAATTTTAATCTTTTAGGATTATCTAAAGTAGTTCCTGTCCCGATACACAATAAAATTTCTTGCAAAATAGAATCTGATTTTGTCAAATAATGAACATCATTAGTAGCGACAAGTCCAACTCCAAGATATTGTGCAATCATATTTAGTGTTGGGATAATCTTTTTTTGTTCTTCCAATCCGTTATACATTATTTCAATAAAAAAATTTTCTTTACCAAATGTTTCAACATACCAAGAAGCAATTTTTTTAATTTCATTTTCATTTTTATTTTCTAATACAGCAGATGCAATTTCACCCTGAAGACAACCAGACATTGCAATAAGTCCATCTTTAAATTCTATCAACCAATCTTTTTTAAGTTTTGGTCGTGAAGAAACTAAATTTTCAGAAAATCCTTTTGACAGAAGTTTCATTAAATTTTTATATCCGACATTATTTTTTGCTAATAATGTTAGATGAAAACTTTTTCGCGAATCATTTGTTTGTGTTTCAATATAAGTTTCACATCCGATTATAGGTTTGATACCTTCTTTTCTGCATCCTTGGTAAAATTCTATTGCACCAAACATATTACCATGGTCTGTTATTGCGAGTGAATTCATGCCATATTTCTGGGCAAATTTTATCATTCCACCAGGATTGCCCTTATTATCTAAAACACGACATCCACCATCTAATAACGAATATTCTGTGTGATTATGTAAGTGTACAAAATCCATTTTTTTCTCTGAAATGATAAAAATAATAATTTTTTAAAAAAGAAAAGTTTATGATTACTACTAAAATATTTTGGTTAAGTCAAGATATAGGTTATTATTATAGATTATATTGAAATAAAAGTTTAATTTTGGTAGTAAATAAAAAATTTTAAACAATTTAGATTATATAGTTTTTAAGAGTTAAAAATAATATATGGTTAACAATAATGCTAAAAACAGAGAAAGTTGGGGTTCAAGATTGGGTATAATATTAGCAGTGGCAGGTTCTGCAGTTGGTCTTGGAAATTTTTTAAGGTTTCCTGGTCTTGCAGCACGTAATGGTGGTGGAGCGTTTATGATACCGTACATTATTGCACTTTTAATTTTAGGCATACCACTTATGTGGATAGAATGGACTATAGGAAGATTTGGTGGTGGATTTGGACATGGGACTGCACCTGGGATATTTCACAATATGTGGACCAAAAACAGGTTTATAAAATATTTTGGTGTTATAGGAATTTTTGGTCCGATAGTAATTTTAATGTATTATACTTACATAGAATCATGGCTTTTAGGATATGCTTTTTATTCTATAACACCACAATATTCTGCGTTATCAACTACAGAACAAGTTGCAGGATTTTTTAGTTATTACTTAAACAGTAATGCAAGATATATATTTTTTGTTATAACTTTTGTTATAAATATTGTAATAATATATTTTGGTATAAAAAAAGGTATTGAAAAATTTTGTAATTGGGCGATGCCAGTTTTATTTATTTTAGCAATATTTTTATTGATACGTGTATTAACTTTAGGGCCACTTAATGTTTCAAATCCTGACTGGACACCAATTAAGGGGTTAAACTATTTGTGGAAACCAGATTTTACAAAATTGAAAGACGCAAAAGTATGGCTTGATGCTGCAGGACAAATATTTTTTACGTTATCAGTTGGGATAGGAGTAATTTTAACTTATGCAAGTTATCTAAAAAAACAAGATGATGTTATATTATCAGGACTAACTTCATCTGCAACTAACGAATTTGCAGAAGTTATTCTTGGAGGAAGCATAATTATTCCCGCAGCATTTGCATTTTTAGGTCCAGAAAATATTGTCAATGTAGTAAATTCTTCAGTATTTTCGTTAGGTTTTATTACGATGCCAATGATTTTTAACAATATAACATTTGGTAATGTATTTGCATTTATGTGGTTTATATTATTATTTTTAGCCGGGGTAACTTCGTCAGTATCTTTAGCACAGCCTGCAGTAACATTTTTAGAGGATGAGTTTGATATACCTAAAAACAATGCTGTTATAAGTTTTGCTACAATAACATTTTTATTTTGTCTTCCGTCAGTATTTTTAATGAATTATGGAGTAGTTGATGAACTTGATTTTTGGGGTGGTACATTTTCGTTAGTATTGTTTGGTTGTATAGAATCGATATTATTTTCATGGATATTTGGGATAGATCGTGCATGGGATGAGATGCACACGGGTGCGGATATTAGGTTACCAAAAATTTATAAATTTATAATTAAGTATGTTACTCCAGTAGTTTTGATAATAATTTTAGGTAGTTATTTGTTTCAGGGTGGGATTAATTTTAATAAAGGATTTTTGTGGTTTGATGTTAGACAAACAAATATATATAAAGTTATAACACTTGTTGAAGTGCCAAAAGAGAATATTTCTGCGATACTGTTTACAAGAATATATTTGTTAACAATATTTGTAATTTTGGCAGTTATGGTTCGTGAAGCATGGAAAAAAAGAAGAAAAAATTGAACAAAGTTAGTTTAACATAATTTTGGAGGTAGGTAGATATGCCACAATATAGTGAAAAAGTTATGGAACATTTTATGAACCCAAAAAATGTTGGCGAGATTGATAATGCAGACGGTATCGGTGAAGTAGGGAATCCAGTTTGTGGAGATATGATGACTTTTTATATAAAAGTTTCTCCTGATGGAAAAACAATAGAAGATGTAAAATATAAGACCTTTGGTTGTGGAGCAGCAATTGCAGTATCTTCAATGGTATCAGAAATGGCAAAGGGAAAAACTATTGAAGAAGCATTAAAAATTACTAAAGAAGAAGTTGCTAAAGAATTAGGTGGTTTACCACCAAACAAGATGCATTGTTCAAATCTTGGTGCAGATGCGTTAACAAAAGCGATTGAAAATTATTTGTCAAAAAGACCTAATCAGAAAATACAAAAATCGCAAGAAGAATTGCAAAATAAAAACCAAAGATGTCCTTTTTGTAATGGTGAGTTGCCCTGTAATTCAGAAGTTTACTGTGACGAATGTGAAAAAAAGTTTGTCAAATGTCCGAAATGTGGTAACATTGTTGAATCAGGGAAAGGATGTTCTCAATGTGGAACATAAATAAACTGTGCTTTTAAACTTACAAAAAATGAATATTGCAATAGAGATTTATAAAATTTTGCAAAAAGAATACTCAAAAGCAAAAATTGCGTTGGAATATAAAAATGCAATACAGTTATTAGTAGCAACGATTTTATCAGCTCAATGTACTGATGCTAGAGTTAATATTGTTACCAAAACACTTTTTAAAAAATATAAAACAGTTCAAGATTTTGCACAGGCAGATTTAAAAATTTTTGAACAAGAAATTCGTTCAACAGGGTTTTATCATAATAAAGCAAAAAATATTATCAACGCAGCAAAAATTATTTTGGAAAAATTTAATGGAAAAGTTCCTGATACAATGGAAGGGTTGATATCTTTGCCTGGGGTTGCTCGTAAAACGGCAAATATTGTTTTATCAAATGCATTTGGAAAAGTTGAAGGTATTGCAGTGGATACACATGTTAAAAGGTTATCTTATAGGATAGGTCTTAGTGACAACGTTGAACCAGAAAAAATTGAACAAGATTTGATGAAAAGTTTACCTAAAGAAATTTGGTTTAAGATTTCATATCTACTGATAGAACATGGAAGAAAAATTTGTACTGCAAAAAAACCGTTGTGTGATAGATGTGTAATAGAAAAAAAATGTAAAAAAAGAATTAAATCGGTATAAGATAGATATTTATAAAGAAAAGTGGAAATAAAAGAGATAAATATGGAACACACACTTGATCAAGATAATAGTTTTGAATTACCCAAAGTATATGCGCCATCAGATGTGGAAGAGAAAATTTATAATTATTGGTTATCAAACCATTTTGAACAAAGTTGTCCTGATAGTAGGGAACCTTTTGTAATAGTAATTCCTCCTCCGAACATTACGGGGGCTTTACATATGGGCCATGCACTGAACAATACCTTACAGGACGTTTTAATTCGTTATGCAAGGATGAAAGGGTATAATGCTTTATGGGTTCCGGGGACTGATCATGGCGGTATTGCTACACAGAATGTTGTTGAAAAACTTCTTCTAAAAGAAAAAAAAACAAGACATGATTTAGGAAGAAAAAAGTTTTTAGATTATATGTGGGAATGGAGAAAACAAACCGGAGATACAATTTTAAACCAACTACAAAAACTAGGTTGTTGTTGTGATTGGTCAAGAACAAGGTTTACCATGGACGAAATTTGTTCTTTGGCAGTTAACAAAGCGTTTATAAAATTGTTTAATGAAGGATACATTTATCGTGGAGAACGGATTGTTAACTGGTGTCCAAGGTGTCATACTGCAATTTCAGACATTGAGGTTGAATATAAAGAACAAAAAAGTTATCTCTGGTTTATTAAATATCCATTAAAAAACGCAGATTCAGAGAATAAATATATTGTTGTTGCTACTACGAGACCAGAAACTATGTTGGGCGATGTTGCAGTATCGGTGAATCCTAAAGATGGTAGGTATAAAAATTTTATCGGCAGGAAAGTTATTTTACCATTAGTGAATCGTGAAATTCCAATAATTGCAGATGAACTTATAGATATGGAATTTGGTACTGGAGCGGTAAAAGTTACCCCGGCACATGATCTGGTAGATTTTCAGATTGCTCAAAACCATAAATTAGTTGTTAATTTAAAAGTTGTTGATGAAAATGCAAAAATGATAAATGTTGGAAAATATACCGGTCTTGATAGGTTTGAGTGTAGAAAACAAGTTATAGCAGATTTAGAAACTTTAGGTTTGGTAGAAAAAGTTGAAGATTATAAACACAGTGTTGGGTTTTGTTATAGATGTAATACTGTCATAGAACCATTAACTTCAGATCAATGGTTTGTTAAAATGGATAAGTTGGCAGAAAAAGCTATACAATCAATTGAAAAAGGTGAGGTTGTTTATTATCCTGAAAACTGGAAAGAGCATACACTGCGTTGGTTAAAGAATATTAAAGATTGGTGTATTTCAAGACAAATTTGGTGGGGTCACAGAATTCCAGTTTGGTATTGTGTAGATTTGGTTAAAACTGAAAAACTAAAAAATTTAACTGAGGAAGATTTAAATAATGTGCCAATTAAAAATTATATAAAATCTTCCTGTCCACCGATAGCTTCAGTAAAAAAACCTTCTAAATGTTCTTGTTGTGGAGGGACAGATTTTATCCAGGACCCGGATGTTTTAGACACATGGTTTTCGTCATCTTTGTGGCCATTTTCTGTATTTGGTTGGGGAAAGGAAGAAAATAATAATGAAATTGATAAATTAAAAAATTTTAACTTAGAACTTAATTATTATTATCCAACACGGGTTTTAGTTACAGGGTATGAAATTTTATATTTGTGGGTTGCGAGAATGATTATGATGGGATTATATTTTTTAAACAAAGTACCATTTAGTGAAGTGCTTGTCCACGGGATAGTTCGTGATATGCATGGGAAAAAAATGTCGAAATCTTTAGGAAATGTTATTGATCCTATAGAAATTGTTAAACAATATGGCACAGATGCATTAAGATTTTCAGTGGTGAGTTTTGCCGGTGTAGGAAAAGATATTCATCTGTCAGAAGAAAGTTTTGTCTCGGCAAGAAATTTTATGAACAAAATTTATAATATGACACGGTTTATTTTGATGAACATAGAAAGAGAGCAAGTTTATTGTATAAAAAATGTTACAGTTGACAAAATGTCAATTGCAGACAACTGGATTTTATCTGAACTACAAAATTTAGTTTTTAGTGTACAAAAAAATTATGAAAAATACTTAATTAACAGTATAAGTAGAGATTTGTTTGATTTTGTTTGGTTTAAATTTTGTGATTGGTACATAGAAATTGCAAAACTTAGATTGTCAAAAAACGAAACTGAAACAGAGAAAGAACAAAAAGTTTTGACAATGTCTATTTTGTTATACATTCTAGAACAGATATTAAAACTTTTGCATCCTATGATACCATTTTTTACTGAACATATGTGGCAAAAGTTACAAAAATTAAATTTGTTAAATGATAAATCTGAGAGTATAATGAAGAGTGTTTTTACTGAAAAAGTTGAAATTAAATTTGACTCTTTTAGTGCGCAGAAGTTTGAGTTGATTGAAAATATTGTAAAAGAAATAAGATCATTGCGTAATAATTTTAAACTACAATCTAATGCTAAACCTGAAATAATTATTTGTGGTAGTGATGATGTTTTAGATGTTGTTAGGCAATATGAGATTTATATTTTAAGGTTAGGTTGGGTAAACAGGATCCGTTATAACGAAAACAAGCCGTCTCATAGCACAACATCAATTGTAAAAATAAATTTCATTGCTAAAACTATAGAATTGAGTATGTTGTTAGAAGGTATGATAGATATTGAAAAAGAAAAAATGAGATTAAAAAAAGAATTTGAAGAAACTAAAAAGTTTATAGTTTCGTTAGAAGAAAAACTTGCAAATGACAAATTTATTTCTTGTGCACCAAAGGATGAAATTGAAAAAATTAAAGAACGATATATCTTAAGCAAAGAAAGTTTAGGAAAGTTAGAAAAATTTATTTTAGAACTTGAAAGATAGAAATATATAAATTTTTGAATAATATAATTAAGTATGAAAAGTATAGTAATATTTTATTCTCGTAGCGGAAGAACAAAAGTTGTTGCTGAAAAAATTTCAGAAGTTTTAAGTTGTGATAAGGAAGAAATTTTAGATTATAAGAATCGTAAAGGTATAATTGGTTGGTTATATGCAGGAAGAGATGCTTTTAAAAAAAAATTAACTGAAATAAAACCTATTAGTAAAGATTTGAGATCTTATGAAAATATTATAATAGGAACACCAGTTTGGGCTGGCAATATTACACCTGCTATAAGAACGTTTGTAAAGAACTATTATGATCAATTTAATCAAGTAACATTTTTTTGTACTATGGGAGGTAGTGGAGATAAAAAAGTTTTTCAAGAATTGGAGATACTGTGTAACAAAAAACCACTAAAAAAGTTGGCAATAAAAAGTTTTGATATTAGTTCTGGAAAATATGAGTTAAAAATAAAGGATTGTTTTAGATAAAATTTTAACGAAAAGAATGTTATAACTATATAAATAATGAGAAAGATAAAAATTGTACGAGGGTATAACAAGTTTACTTTAGGGTCATGTTTGTTTTGTTTAGGTAATACAAAAGTTTTGTGTAGTGCGACATTACAACCAGGACAACCACCACATTTAATAGGCACTACAATTGGTTGGGTTAGTGGAGAATATTTTATGTTACCTCAATCTGGAGATAAACGAAATTCTAGAAAACAACAGTTAAACAGTGGGCGGACTAAAGAAATTTCGCGTATTATAGGACGTTCGTTACGAGCAGCAGTTGATTTAGAACAACTTGGGACAAACACTATTATTGTTGACTGCGATGTTTTACAGGCAGATGGTGGAACACGAACTGCAGCAATTAATGGTGCATTTGTTGCAATGTATGATGCATGCAAAAAGTTAGTAAAAAATAAAGTTATAGAAAAAATGCCAATAAAAAATTTTATTGCGAGTATTTCAGTAGGTATTGTTGATGGTAAAAAAATAGTAGATTTATGTAAAGAACAAGATAACAATGCAGAAGTTGATGCTACAGTAGTAATGACAGAAAATAAAGAATTAATAGAGTTACAATATACAGCAGAAAAAAAATTATATTCTAAAAATGTGTTAAACAACTTAATTTTATTGGCAGAAAAAGAAATTTTAAATATAATAAAATTAGAAAAAAGTTTATTATTAAAAAAATAGGACAAGTTGTGAAAATATAGTGACATGAAAAAAATAGTTTTAGCAACACGAAATAAAGATAAAATTAAAGAAATCAAAAATATATTTAAAATTTTAGATTTGAAAGATGTAGAACTTTTAACAATATCAGATTTTGCTAACGTTCCTGAAGTTGAAGAAGATGGCAAAACTTTAAAAGACAATGCAATAAAAAAAGCGAAAGTTGTAGGTAATTATACTGGATTACCTGCGTTATCAGAAGATACTGGATTATTTGTAGAATACTTGAATGGTGCACCAGGAATTTATTCTGCTCGTTATGCTGATAAAAATGCAAAAAAACATACTGCAACCTACGAAGATAATTGTAAAAAGTTGATAAAAGAATTAGATGGTGTTGAATGGGAAAAACGGAAAGCAGAGTTTATATGTTTATCAGCATTGTATGATCCTAAAAAAAATAAGTGTTATACCAGAAAAGGTGTTATCAAAGGATACATTTCAATAAATCCTTCCGGTAGTAAAGGTTTCGGATACGATCCTGTTTTTTATTTTCCAGAAAAACAAAAAACTTTTGCTGAGATTTCGTCAGAGGAAAAAAATTTGTTAAGCCATAGATTTCTTGCTATAAAACAAATTGTTAAGTTAATAAAGAATTTAAATTAAAACATAATATGGAGAGATGGCCGAGTGGTTTAAGGCGCAGCTCTGGAGAAGCTGTGTGGGGGTAACCTCACCGTGGGTTCAAATCCCACTCTCTCCGTTTTTTTATTTTATAAAATATATAAAAAATAATGGACCCTTATTTATCAATATTACTTGCATCAACTTTAGCAGCAACAAGCGGTGTTTTGATAAAAATAGCAGACTTACCTTCTACAACAATGACATTTTTTAGGTTAGTTGTTCCAACAGTGATTATTTTTATTTATTTAATACATAAGAAAATAAATTTTTTTCATAATAATTATAAAATAATGTTATTTTCTTCTTTGTTAAATGCAGTAAGAATTTGGTTTTATATTATGGCATTTAAATATACATCAATTGGCAATGGAATAATAATTTTGTTCACATGGCCGATATTTGCAACTATTTTTGGAATAATTTTTTTGAAAGAAAAACTGGACAAAAAAATTTTTTTGCTTATCTTAACATCTTTTGTTGGGATAGTAATAGTTTGTATTAATAAAAACATAAGTTTTGAAAACAAAGATTTTTTAGGGATGTTTGTAATGTTAGTTTCTTCAATAGTATTTTCATTAACCACAATAATTTTTAAAAAAGAGTCTTCAAATTATAGTAGAACAGAGACAGTTTTTTATCAAAACATTTTGGGAGCAATAATTTTTTTTCCGTTTATATTTATAAACAGGCCTATTCCAACGATTACACAAACTTTTTTAGGAATTTTATATGGTATTTTAGTAGGAACAATAGCTTTTATATTATTTTTTTATTCACTTAAAAGGTTGAAAGTAAGCCATTATTCAATATTAACTTACTGGGAAGTTCCTTGTGCAACAATTTTGGGAATAATATTTTTTAAAGAAAAAGTTTCATTAAACATTGTTTTAGGTGGAATTTTAGTTCTTGTTTCAGGGATACTTTTAATAACTTATAAACAGTTTAATAAAGAAAATTTGGAATAAATAATGAGAAAAAAATATTTTTTAGATTTAGAAGAAAAAGATATTTATGATTTAGTGATAAAGAATGGAGAAAAAAAGTTTTGTGCAGAACAGGTTATTGACTGGGTATACAAAAAAAAAGTTGAAGATTTTTTACAATTTAGTAATTTATCAAAAAGATTTAGAGAAGTTTTGGCAGATAAATATATTTTATCAGGATTAAAACTATATTCAAAAGAAGTTTCTAAAAAAGATGGAACAATAAAATTTAAGTTTAAAACTATAGATGAAAAAGTAATACCAACAGTATTCTTACCAAAAAAAGATAAAAATATAGTCTGTATTTCTACACAAGTTGGTTGTGGTATAGGATGTTGTTTTTGTAATTCTGGTAAAGTAGAATTTGAACGAAACTTATCTCAGGGAGAAATTTTAGAACAAGTTATTAAAGTAGAAAATATTACAGGAAAAAAAGTTAATGGAATATTGTTTATGGGCATGGGTGAACCTTTGTTAAATTATGAAAATGTAATTTTAGCAATAAAAAAGTTTATAAATCCAAAAATGTTTGCTATTGGAAGAAAACATATTACAGTTTCTACAATAGGACTTGTGAAAAAGATTTATGATTTATCTTTGGAAAGATTAGGTATAAGATTAGCAATATCTTTACATGCTTCAAATGATATTGTTAGAAAAATGATTGTCCCGACAAGAATTAGTTATAAAATAGAAGAAATTTTGAAATCTGGTTTATTTTATACTACTCAAAATGATTCGGACCTAACGATAGAATATATGATTTTGAAAAATGTTAATGATTCTATAAATTTTGCTAGTGAATTAGTAAATATGTTTAATAAAATCTACCCTGATAAGAAAAAAGTTAAGGTTAATCTAATACCATACAATGATACTTATGAAAAAAAGTTTGTTAAACCAAAACAAGAAAAAATTTTAGAGTTTCAGGAATATCTAAAAAAGAATGGTTTTTTAACATTTATTCGACTTCCACAAGGCAAAGATATAAATGCTGGTTGTGGGCAATTAGGATGTTAAGTTTTTTTAACAACGATTTTAGAAGTTTATAATAAATAAAGATATAGAAAAAGAGTTTTTGCTTAATATAATATTTTAGAACATAAATTTTTATATTTTAAAAATATAATTAAATTTTTTCTCACTACAAATGAAATTTTTCATAATAATATAAAAAATAATTTTCTTTTGTAATAAATTATATACTTAATTTTATGAAAATGTTTTAAGTTATATTAGTAGATAAAGATGATTTAAAAATAATAATTGTAGTTATAATTTTTTATATATTTTCTTATCACGTGCATAGATAGAATTGGCGATGTTAATTAGCAGTTCTTTATCAGAGTCACTTTTATCTTTTACAAAAGACAATAATTTTTCTGTATAAGTATCATACTTTATTTTTGTATTTGAATCAGTTTTTTGTAACAAAACAAAAACTGGAATTTTTAGTGCAGAAGCAATCCTTTGTAATGATTTTATACTACATGCTTTTTTTCCACTTTCAATATGTGCAATAAAAGTCACGTGCAAATTAGCAGTTTCGGCTAATTGTTCTTGGGTCATATTGCGTTTTTTACGAAATTCTTTAATTCGTGAAGCGATGATTTTTTTTATATCCATAATTTATTGTAAAAAATAATCTATTTTCAGTATATATAAACAAATAACTTTCCGTGCAATATACTAAAATTCAATATATATTGACTTTTAGTATATAGTTTTATAAAATTAACAAAATAAATAAATTTTTTGCTATCTTTTTTGTTATCAAGAAAAACTAGTAAAAAAAGTTTCTAAATTCTCCAAAACTAATAAAAAAGGAGGTGACAAATAAGGTTAAAAATTAAAATGGAGAATAGGAACAAAAAAATATACAAGGAGGGTGTCTATGATAAAAAAAGGAATATTAATATTAGTGATAACTTTTTTAGCAGCATTATCTTATTCAGAAAAATATTCTCTTACTTTATGGGGTGGTATGAATTCTCTTTCAATGAGCGAGATTAATGCTGTGTTTGAAGAATATGGAAATTTAGAATCTGAACAGATTACTTCAGGTGGACAAGGTGCGTTAGAATTTGCTATTGGCGAAAATTCTAAATTATCTCCTGTTTTTAGAATTTCTTCAATTTATGGTAATAAGGGAAAGTTTCTTGGAGAAGGGAATTTTGAAGGAGAAGATGACAATATTTATTCAATAGGGATTGGTGGTGAATTTGTTCCTTCTTTAAATTCAATAGAAATAGGAATAAAATTTCCATGGATTGAATATGGAAAATATAAAAATAGTATAGGAGCTTTTGTTGGTTATGGTATGGCATCAGTTGCAGCAAAAACAGGTGTTTTTATTGGGACAGCGGATGCTTCATTAATTGTTTATCAAGAGGATACATATAAAGGTTCAGCAATAACTTTTTCTATTACTGATTATAATGAGATTGAACTATCTCAAAGATTATCTTTAGGGTTAATTTTAGGGTATAACTTAGCAAAAGTTGGTGAAATAAAAGATAGTGATGGTAATGCAGTTGAAACTTTTGATGGAGATAAAATTGCAATTGATTATAGTGGATTTGTTTATGCACTGAGTTTAAAATATAAATTTTAGTTGTTTTTTGGATAGGAAGGTAGTTGTTAAACTGCCTTCCTATCTTATTTTATAGTAAGTTATAACTTTTTCTATTATATTACTTTATAAATTTTTTTAGTATAACTTGCCATAAGAAAATCTCTCTTTTGAAAAAATTTAAGTTGTAATTTAATAAAAAAAAATTTTTTTGATGATATAATTATCTAATATTTGTAATGAAATTCTGTTATAATATTTTATTGAAATAGGAACTAAAAAATTATAAAAAATCACAAAAATAACGATTTATGCCTTAGAGTAATTTTACATAGGTTACATTTTGATAAAAGATAAGTTATGCTTAATTGTGAATTTATATTAAACTACAAAATTTTTTTAATAAAGTTAAAATTATTAATGATAAAAAATATTTTTTGGACATACAAATTAGTTTAACTTTAATGAGTTATTTATATTTTAAAGAAAATTCTGATGTAAAAATCAGGCATTCAAGAATTGAAGAAAAGAAGAAAATATATGAATGGTTATGTTTATCTGATACTACATCATTACATTTAGGTGAACCAAATTTTCCTGAATGTTTGGTTCCTACTTGGGAAGAATTTTTGGTAGAGTTTCAAGATTATTATTTCTTAGAAGAAGGTAGAAATAAAGCATCTATAATGATAATAGAAAATAATGGTGTTGAGATAGGTTGTGTAGTTTATAAAATGTTTTATTTAAAACAAGGTTGTGCAGAGTTAAGTATTTGGTTAAACAGTAGAAAGTTTATAAAAAAGGGTTTTGGGTCAAAAGCGATTGAAAAAGTGGTAAATTATTTAAATAGAGAATATTCAATAACACAATTTTTAATTCGTCCTTCAGTAAAAAATTTTGGTGCAATAAAAGCATACAAAAAAGTTGGTTTTCAAGAAGTATCAAATGATGATAAAGACAAGGTGTTGAAAAGTTTTATAGAATCTAACTTTTTATCTAAATATTATGATGGAGAATATGGATTTAACAATTGTTTTGTTATGATAAAAAGTATTAGAAACTAAAAAATGTTCTTAATCCAATTTTTTTGTCATTGTAATTATTAGGTATAGATGATAGATCAATTTTTTCTGTGTCTAAGAAATATTTTTTGGTAAGTTCAGCAAAAAATGTGAGTTTATACTTTTTATAAGGTAAAATTCTTATACCAATACAACCTTCTGAGTATCTATAATAATAAAAACCATTTTTATCATAAGCAGCAATAACAGAACCATAGATGTCTAACACAGTATTTTTATAAAAAAATAAATTCATAAATTCGTTATATCTAAAATATGTAATAATATCATTTTCTGCTCGGGAAAAATACCCTATATCAGCATATAAATTTGCTTCTCGTAAAAAAGAAAATAATCTAAGTTTATAAGATTTTTTAGATAAATCTATATCTTTCCATTCATTATAAATAGCGATGCCACAACTAAAATCTTCTTTGTAGTTGCTAATTAAGTCGTTATTTCTAATGCCAACTTCAGTATATCCTACAATACCAATTTTTTCCGAAAACCATTTTCTTATACCAAAAGCAAATATTGATATAGTGTCATTAAAAGAAGGTGGCATGAAACCCGAGTCTATACCAGACTGATTAAAATAACGGAAGTTAAAATATATATCGGTAGAATTTTTTGGTGTTAATCGTAGTGCAGTTAAAAATCTGGTATAGAAAATGTTCATATTACGAAATTCTGTAGCAAAAGTTTCAGTATCTGATTCTATGAAGAAACCAAATTTAAAAAATCTCCAAGGATACAAATATTTTATAGCATTTTTTGCATTAGTAGAAATGTTTTCATCTTTGCTGTTTTCTAAATTTTTAAATATTTTATATGCTAAATGTTTTTTCCCAATTTCATCATAAAGATAACCCAATTGTAAAACGACCTTTTCTTCTTGAGAAGAAAGTTTTAAAATCTGTTCAAAAGTTTCTACTGCATCTTTTTTTCTACCTATTTTAAGTAAAAGGTATGCTTTATCTTTCAAAACATTAATATTTTCCGGGTCAGATTCTAAATATTTATTAAAAAGAATAATACTTTCTTGAGGGTTAGTTTGTATCAATTCATATGCAGTGTTTAAAATAGTAGGTTGTGTTTGGCCAAAAACTTGTCCAAGGATGATTAATAAAATAAGTATTACATTATTTATTATTATCATTATTTAATTCCAAATTTTTTTTTGTTGTAGTACAAATTAGTCAAAAATTTTCCCAATGGTGTAGGAAATTTTTTTATAATTCTTTTTAATTTTAGTGCACGGATACATTGTTCTTTGTCAAAATCTTTTTCTTTAAAAATTTTTTCTGTGATACCTAATTGTTCTAAAGAAGCAATTATAAGTTTTTTTGAACATTCATCAGAATTTTTTATTTCATCTAAAAGAGCATCTATTCCTATGTTTCCTATTTGTACTAACGATTTGATTGCATTTGTTCTTACAATATATTCTTTATCAGATAAAAGTTCTTTTAATAAATTTACAGAATATGGATTTTTTACAAGAGCCAATTTTTTTGCACATTCAGATCTAAGTTTCCAATCTCGATCTTGTAGACAGAATTCTATTTCTTTAATTAGTAGATATAAATCATTTCTGCAAAGGTTCTTTATAATTTCAATTTTTTCCTCTAAAGAAGTTTCATTAGACAAAAGTTTTTTTTTAAAATCATCTAACAATTCCAAACTTTCCATCGTTGTCAACAAACAGACATTTCTTTTTTCTTCAACAAAATTTTTAGTTGATATATAGATATTATCTATTTTTGGAAAAGTGTGTTGAGTCGATGCCCAAATAAGTTTTTTCCCAGTTATTATAGACATTAAAAATTGTTTCCATGCATTTATTATCACAAAAAAATTTATAAAATTTGCCCAAATAGTTCTTGGTATAGCCAAAACACCAATTGCAAAACCATAAATTTTAGATGTAGTATAAAATCTTTCAAACCATCTTTGTAGCATTAAAATACCATTAAAAATTACTAAATTCCAAATTTTTGTTTCTTGTGGGATTAAGTTTGGGGTGTTTAGATTAAAATTTATTTTATAAAAATAATGTATTAAATATACAAAAAGTAGAAAATATCCTATGATAGGAAAAATGTTAGTAAAAATAATTTTTCTATCATGTATCAAATGCCATATAGTCATTGTATTTCCTACAAAACCAATTTCTTTCCAACTTTGTAGTGCGATACCTAATACCCAACGAGTTTTTTGTTTTACAGCATTTCTAAAACTTGTAGGAAAATGTTCATAAGTGGCAACTATATCATATTTCATTTTAGAAATAACAGGATCTTTTTCTTTAAGTTTAGAATCTAATAATGAAAATACAACCATTGCTTGTCTAAAATTGTATTTTTTAATATTCAAAGCAAGTTGATAATCTTCAGTTAAAGCATTTTGGTTAAAAAATTTTCCTTCATTTAAATATATTAGCTCTAATGTTCTACGTGTTATAGCAGTTCCAACTCCTGCTGATGGAACAAATCCATGTGTAAATTCACGAACATATAAATCTTTTAAATGCATTTCAGCGAATTCGTCTGCATATGTCCAATAAGTTATATATTTAATAGGTTTAGGTATAGGAAAAACTGGTATTTGAATCATATCAATTCGTGGGATTAGATAATTATATAATTTTAAAGAATAAGGATGAATTTTATCTTCTGCATCGTGCAACAAAAAAATTTCATATTTTTGGTTTATTGTTTTTTCATAGTTAAAAATGTACGTAATAACATTATTAAGGTTATCGGCTTTTGTAGTAGGTCCCGGGTAGTTATTTATTATTTTATGTATTTTAGGAAATTCTTGAGAAATTTTGTCTACTTCTTTTTGTGTATCTAAATCATTTGGGTAGGTACCAACAAAAATGTCATAATTGTCATAGTCAATAGTTGAAATTGTATTTTTTAGCATAGAGTAAATAACTTCATATTCTTTCCACGCTGGTATTAGAATAGCAATTTTTTGTTGTTCTTTAAAACTAAGTTTTTCAATAGAAATTTTTGGATATATAAAACCTTTAATTTTATGCAAGAAATATTTATACCAAAAAAATAGGTCAAAAAATAAATCATCAATTCCACTAATTGTATATGCCCATACTACAACTGTAAATAATGGAAAAAATAATGGTTGAATTATTAGCAATATTTTTTCTAAAAGTTTTATCATATGGATTATTAAAATTTTTCAAATTTTTACTAAAAATTAGATAGAAAAACAAGTATCAATATAATTTAACTAGTTTAATAAAATAAAAGCAATATTTTTAACTTTTTTTGAATTGATAAATGTAAAAATATTTTATAAAAAAACAAAAAATTTTACTAGATCAATAAAAGTAAGAGGTAAAAATTATGAACAGAAAAAAAGTTATTATTATAGGTGCGGGACCTGGTGGGTTAACTGCAGGAATGATTTTGTCTCAAAGAAGTTTTGATGTAACAATCTTTGAAAAAGCAAAAAATGTTGGTGGTAGAAATGCGCCGTTATATTTAGGGGATTATAAGTTTGATACTGGGCCAACATTTTTGATGTTAAAACCTATATTAGAAGAGATGTTTAAAGAAGTAGAACTTGATGTTGATAAATATTTATCATTTAAAAAATTAGACCCAATGTATAGATTAAGATTTGTTGATAGAGATATTTTTGTTTATTCAGACAGGGACAAGATGAAAAAAGAAATTGTAAACCATTTTCCTGGTAATGAGAATGGGATAGATAAATTTTATGAAATAGAACAAAAACGTTTTAAAAGATTATTTGAATGTTTGAGCATACCATATTTGAGTTATTTAAATGTGTTAAGAAAAAGGTTTCTTTTAGCAATACCACATTTTGCATTAGGAAAATCGTTATTTGACATTTTAGGAAATTATTTTTCCGAGGAAGAACTTAAGTTAGCATTTACGTTTCAGGCAAAATATATTGGAATGTCACCTTGGGAATGTCCTGGAGCATTTGCTATAATACCTTTTATTGAACATAATTTTTCAATTTATCATCCAATTGGTGGCCTGTTTAAAATTTCTGAAATAATGGCCGATGTAGTTAAAAAGTTTAATGGTAAAATTTATACCAACACAAAAGTAAAACAACTGTTACTTGATGGTAAAAATGTTAAAGGTGTTATATTAGAAAAGGGAGAAAAAGTTTTTGCAGATGAAGTTATAATTAATGCAGATTTTGGTTATTCAATGACAAACCTTGTTCAGGAGGGTGTTCTTAAAAAATATAGTAAACAAAATATTTTAAATAAAAAATTTTCATGTTCAACATTTATGTTATATCTTGGGGTAAAAAAGAAGTATAATATACCACATCACAGTATTTATTTTGCACAAGATTACAGAAAAAATGTTGAAAATATTTTTAATAATAAAATATGGACTGAAGATATGTCATTTTATATTCAAAACGCTTCCGTTACTGACCCAACAGTTGCTCCAGAAGGAAAATCTACAATTTATATATTGGTTCCTGTGCCTAACAAAATCAACTGTGAAATTAATTGGGAAAAAGAAAAACAATTTTTTGCAGAACAAGTTTTAAATACAGTTGTTAAAAAAACAGAATTAAAAGATTTGTTATCTAACATAGAGGTAAAAAAAATTATTACTCCTGACGATTGGGCAAATGAATACCATGTTTTTGCTGGAGCAACATTTAATCTTGCACACAACTTAGGACAAATGTTATTTTTTAGACCACACAATAAGTTTGAAGAATTAAACAACTGTTACATTGTCGGTGGAGGGACACATCCTGGTAGTGGTTTACCAACTATATACGAAACTGGTAGAATAACTGCAAATTTAATTTCTAAAAAGTATTCAATCAAATACAAACAACCAACAAATTAAACTACAAAGAAATAATTTATTTTTGATTATTGATGAAAATAGGATATCCATGTAAAAATTTAAGTTTAGGATGTAGCACAAGCAATACTTTTAGGATAAGAAATTATTCCAAAGAAAATTTAGTTAAAAAGATAGAACAAAATCTTCAGTGTTTAAAAGACATCTTAGAATATAATGTAAAGAACAACTTACTTTTTTTTAGATTGTCTTCAGATTTAATCCCTTTTGCATCACATAATATTTGTAGTTATGATTGGATAAAAAATTTTAAAACAGAATTTAAATTTATTGGGGATTATATAAAAAAGTTTAATTTTAGAATTTCTATACATCCTGACCAGTTTGTTGTTTTAAATTCTAAAAATGAAAAAGTTATAAAAAATAGTATTAAGGAATTGATTTATCATGCTAAAATTTTATCATTAATGGAATTAGATAATACTGCTAAGATACAAATTCATTTAGGTGGGGTTTATGCAGAAAAAGAGAAAAGTATTTTAAGATTTATTAAAACATATGATAATTTACCAAAACAAGTTAAAAATAGATTAGTAATAGAGAATGATGATAGAAATTATAACTTAGAAGACTGTATAAAAGTTTATAGTTTTATCGGAATCCCAATTGTATTTGATGTTTTTCACCATAGAATAAATTGTTCCCAAGAATCAGTTTCTAAAGCTATAATAAAATGTGGTAAAACTTGGAGTAAGGAAGATGGTTTACTTATGGTAGACTATAGTTCTCAAAAGAAAAATGCAAGAATAGGATCTCATATAGAACATATTGATATTGAAGATTTTAAAATTTTTTTACAACAGACAAAAAAATATAATTTTGACATAATGTTTGAGATAAAAGATAAAGAAAAAAGTGCATTAGAAGCGATAAAATATTTGTATAAAGACGAAAGGTTTTTTGTTATTAAAAAATGAAAAAATTATTTTTTATTTTTGTGATAATTTTCATTGTTAAAAATTATCTTCTTTCGGAAGTTGGATATTTAGTTATTTTAATAAAAGGATTAAGAAATAATAGAGGTGTTATTCGTGTAGTATTATACGACAAAAAAGAACATTTCCCTGATCAACACCAATTTGCATTAAAAAAAACGGTAGGAAAAGTTGTTAATGAACCAATGAAGTTTATTTTAAAAGATATTTCTTATGGGAAGTATGCTATAACAGTTTTACATGATGAGAATAATAATAGCAAGATGGATTATACATGGTATGGGATACCAAAAGAAGGTTTTGGTTTTTCAAACAATCCAAAAGTAAAACTATCAAAACCACAGTTTAACGAAGCAATGTTTGAATTAAATAGTAGCACTAAAGAAGTTGCAATAGAATTAATTTATATGACTAAATAAATTTTTCAAACCTATCTTTTTTTGCTTTGCAGATAGGACATATTTCAGGTGGAGATTCTCTTGCACACAAATAACCACAAACTTTACATCGCCAGATGGGAAGTGGAAAAGAAGATGAAGAAATATTTTTTAGAATTATAGTATCATTAAATTTTTTTGTCCTACTTTCTGGGATAGAAGTAAGTTTTTTCTTTCCGGTTAAAATATCATCAGAGACATAAAGTCCACAATAACAAGTACCATATTTTTCTAAGTCAGAGTCGCGGTAGTCACAAGGACAAATAATATCTAAATCTTTTTGTTTGTTTCCAGTAGACAATCTGCATGGGCAGGACATATAACCAAACCGTTGTTCGTTAACCAATAATCCAGCGACAAGATCTTTTGTATATACTTCATCTGGGTTAAGATTGTATCCGGCATTTTTAGCATCTTTTTTTAGTTTTTGGTATGTTTGTTCTATTTTTTCTTTAGATATTTTTTCGTTCATAGATATTTATTTTTTTGAAAAATATAAATTTTTAAAAATATAAATCTCTTTCGCTATTTTCTATTCTTTTTAATCTGTGTAACGTTTCATTTTTAATTTTTTTATTAAAGATTTTTTTTAAGTATTTATTTATAACTTTTATACCTAATTTTTTAACTTTTGTAGAAGCGTAATCTTCAAGATATTCTTTAAAAGTTAGTATAGCATTAGGCCGACAAAGTTCATGGATTTTGCCAGATTTGAGTAATTTCATAATAGTTTTTCCGGTCCTGTTTGTTCTGTAACATGCGGTACAGAAGCTTGGGATTAAGTTTTGTTGTAAAATAGAGTTCATAACTTCGTCAACATTGCGATTATCTTGTAAAAAAAATTGTTGTAACATTTTTTCTTTTCCATAACCACCGGGACTTGTAACTGAAGCAGCACTTGTTTGTGAAACACCTATTTCAAACGCTTTTGCTCTAAGTTCAGGTTTTTCACGGGTAGTAATTATCATTCCTGTATAGGGAATAGCAATACGGATAATGGATATTATTTTAAGTAACTGAAATTCATTGATAGTATAATTAAGTTTCAAATCTACTGTAGGTGCAGGCTGAAATCTTGGTACAGATATTGTGTGAGGGCCTATACCATATTTTTTTTCAAGATACTTAGAATGAGACACAAGTGCTAAAGTATCAAATTTGTAGTTATACAATCCGTAAAGAACACCTAAACCAACATCATCAATTCCAGCTTTTATTGCACGGTCATGAGCAAAAAGTTGGCGTTCATAATCAGATTTAGGGCCTTTGTGCAGATATTCATAAGTTTTTTTGTGATAAGTTTCCTGAAACAATTGATATGTTCCAATATTAGCGCACTTTAGTTTTTTATAATTTTCTATTGAAGTTGCTGCGATGTTAACATTTACACGTCTAATTTTGTTATTATTTAGTTTTGTGTTATAAACAGTTTTAATGACATCAATAACATAATTAATATTATTAATTTCAGGATGTTCTCCAAATTCAAGCAACAATCTTTTATGTCCCATACCAATTAAAATTTTAACTTGTTCTTCTACTTCTTTTAAAGACAATTTTTTTCTTTTTTCTGAGTTTCTTATATGGAAACCACAATATTCACAATCATTTATACAATAATTTGATAGATACAATGGTGCAAAAAACACTATTCGTTCACCATAAATTTCTTTTTTAATTTGTTTAGAAGTTTGAAACATTTTTTGTATTAAACTAATATCTTCTGTATTTAATAAAATACCAACTTCTTCAATAGAAAGTCCTTTTTTCTTTAATCCTTTATTCAAAATATTTATGACAGTATCTTTAGATGGGTTTTTATATTTTTCTAAAATATCAAAAATTAGTTCTTCATTTACAACATTTTTTATTTTGTTCATATTTTATATTCCTAAATCTGTAGGTGCTCTACCTAAAGAATAAAGTAATTCTATAGTATTTTTAATATTTTCTTCAATTGTTTTTTCGATATTAGGTCTGTTGGAATAAATTTCATAAAGTTTTGCATAATTTTTTGGTGTAACATTTATCATTAAAGAATTTCCACCAGATAAAAGACCATTACGTTTTGCTTCTTTAGATAAAGTTTCAAATGATGAAGTTATTAAAATTTTTGATTGTCTATCTACAAATCTTGTAATAGAAATAATTTTTAGTACAGTGGTTTCATCTATAGTTTTAACATTTTCTAAAGGTGTACCAATAGCAGGAATTAATGGACCAAAAGAATACATATCTGGTTCAAAACTTTTTGTTAACAAAATGTTATTAATAATATCTTCATAAGTTTCGTTTGGTAGTCCAATTAAAAATCCTGTTGCGATTATATATCCTAACTTTTTTAATGATTTGATAAGTTCAATTCTTTCTTGAAAATTTGTCTGAGGTCTAAGTTTGGCAAAAATATTTTTGTTTGAAGTTTCAAATCTAATCAAAACAGCTCGTGCACCAGCATTATATAATTTTTGGTATGTTTCTAAACTTCTTACTCCTATGCTAAGAAATATCAAAATATTAAATTTTCTAATTTCTTTTACTATGGAAACCAAATTTTCATCGTTATACCAAAAATCTTCTCCTGATTGTAATACAATAGCTTTGAACCCAAACTTTTTTACTGCAATTTCTGCTGTTTTAATAATTTCATTAGGTAGCATTCTATAACGTAGGATACTTCTATCTTTTCTTATTCCGCAATAAAAACAATTGTTTTTACAATAATTTGAAAATTCTATTATTCCGTGAACACAACAAGCATTGTCTAATTCTTTTTGTCTAACATTATTGGCAGAGGTATAAATTAGGTTTAGAGAATTAGTGTCAGTTGTACTTATTTGCAACAATTTTAAAAGTTCATCTTTACCAAGTTGTTGATTTAAATTAACTTTTTGTAATATTTGTAAAACTTCAGTGTTAACGTTTTGAGATACTCTTTGTTGAGAAAGTTTTTGATCAATTTTTTTTAGTTCAAAAAAATATTCTTTCCAAAAATTAAGTATTTCAAGTGCATCTTTTTCAGGGATTTTGTCAATAATGATACCGCCTTGTGCATAAACATAATCACCGATTTTTATATTTTCAAATTCATTTAAAACATTACGTTTTTCACCAAAATAATCTACTATTGCAATTTTATTGTTTAGATTAACAATTTTTCCCGGTATAGCATAACACATTTGTTTACTCTTTTTAATAAAATAAAAAATCTACTTTAAATTTTTTTGTTTTATCTCTAAAATTTTTTCTGGCAAGAAACCTACAATACATTCAGAATTATTTACCACAATTGTAGGAAAAGACATCGCAGGATTCCATTTTGCAAGTTCTTTTTCTGCTTCATCTCTATCTTGTCCTTCAAGAGAATCAATGTCAATATAATAAAATTCTAAATCTAAATCTTTTAAATATTGTTTAGTTTTTTTACACCAACCACATGTGCTTAAAGTAAACATTTTTATTTCAGAAACATTTTTTCCTTCTATTTTGTTAAATTTCACAATAAAAAAACCTCCTTTTGTTTGGTTAACACTATAGAATATAATTTTTTGTAATATAATTCAACAATAGATATTAAGTTAAAAATAATTAATCTGCAATTGTAAAATACTATTAAGTGAGTTTTGCTATAAGAAGATAAAGTATCTTGTGTATAAGAATTTATTTTTTGTGTTTTAGACAAAACAAATTTTATTTTATATCTTGACAAATGTATGAAAATATGATAATATATTCATATAAATAATGACATTTTTTAATTATATAAAAAAATGGATTGGATAAAAATTTTCTCAGCATTATCAGATGAGACAAGATTGAGAATTTTTTTGTTATTATTAAGAAGAGAACTTTGTGTGTGTGAATTAACAAATATATTAGAGATAGAACAGTCAAGAGTGTCACACAGTTTAAAAGAACTTGCTAATGCACAAATAATATTGAATCGTAGATATGGTAAGTGGAATATATATTTTGTTAATCCAAAGATTTTAAAACAAAAAATTTTTGCTGCAATAAAAAAAGAAATCAATGTTTATGACAAAGATTTAAAAAGAATGATTAATTGTAAAATAAGGATGTCTTATAATAGTAAGAATTTAAATGAGGAGAAATAATAAAATGAGAGAAAAATATAAATTGCTAGTAATGATTGTAATCTTTATTTTGTTATATTTTTTAAAGTTTGATACATTTTTGTCTAAAACAGTTTTGTTAGAAGGTTTTTTGATGTTACAAGAATATGTAAGAGAACATGTTTTATTATGCTTAATTCCTGCATTTTTTATTGCAGGAGCAATATCAGTTTTTGTATCTCAGACATCAGTGATAAAATACTTCGGTCCTAATGCAAATAAATTATTATCATACACTGTAGCATCTGTTTCCGGGACAATTCTTGCAGTATGTTCTTGTACAGTTTTACCGATTTTTGCAGGAATATTTAAAAATGGTGCAGGAATAGGTCCAGCAATAACATTTTTGTATTCTGGTCCTGCAATAAATGTTTTAGCAATAATTTTAACTACTCGTGTTTTAGGATTTGAGATAGGTCTTGCTAGAACTATTGGTGCAATAGTTTTTGCAATTGTTATAGGTCTTATAATGTCGTTTATTTATAGAGATGAAAAGAGAGATGTAAGCAAAAATAATTTTGTTTCAGATTTAGACAAAGAATTAAGACCATTATGGAAGACAACGATATATTTTTTTAATTTGGTTTTAATATTAATTTTTGCTACATGGGGAAATCCTCAAGATTCAGTTGGTTTTTATAGTTTAATTTACAAGGTTCATTGGTATTTAACAGTTGGTTTATTAATAAGTTTGTTTTTTATTTTAAAATTTTGGTTTAATAAAGAAGAGTTATCTTCATGGATTATTGCATCTTGGACATTCGCAAAACAGATATTTCCTTTATTACTAATAGGAGTTTTTGTAGCTGGAATTTTAATGGGTCGGCCTGGACATGATAATGGTCTTATTGCAGATAAATATATTTCGATGTTAGTTGGAGGGAACTCTTTTAGATCAAACATGTTTGCATCAATTTCTGGTGCTTTGATGTATTTTGCTACATTGACAGAGATACCAATTTTGCAGGGGCTAATTGGTAGTGGAATGGGCAAAGGGCCGTCTTTAGCATTGTTATTGTCTGGTCCAGCATTAAGTTTGCCGAGCATGATAGTTCTTTCAAAGATTGTAGGTACAAAAAAAATGTTAGTGTATGTTATATTAGTAGCATTGATGTCTGCTGTTGTAGGATTAATATATGGAAAATATTTTTAAAAAATAGAATTAGTAAAAATTTTATTTACATAGGAGACAAAAGTATGAAAATTGAAATTTTAGGTACAGGGTGTGCAAAGTGTAAAAAGATGGAAGAATTAGTAAGAGATGTGGTGAAAGAACAAAATGTAGAAGCACAGATTGTCAAAGTAACTCAGATTAATGAGATAATGAATTATGGAGTAATGTTTACCCCTGCGCTTGTAATAGACGGTGAAGTAAAAGTTGCAGGTAAAATACCTTTAAAAGAGGAGATAATTAAATGGATAAAAAAATAAGAGTGCTGTTTGTATGTGTTCACAACAGCGCCAGAAGTCAGATGGCAGAAGCGTTGTTAAAATTTTATGGTAAAGAAAAGTTTGAAGTTTATAGTGCAGGCCTTGAACCGGGTAAATTAAATCCTGTAGTAGTGGATGTAATGAAAGACATTGGAATAGATATTTCTGGTAACAAGACAAAAAGTGTGAAAGATTTTTTAGACAGGCAGTTTGATTATGTCATAACAGTTTGTGATGAAACAAGTGGTCAGTCGTGTCCTGTTTTTCCAGGGAATGTTAAACGGCTGCACTGGTCATTTTCTGATCCTTCAAGTTTTATTGGTTCTTATAAGGAAAAAAAAGTAATGACAAAAAAAGTTTGTGATGAAATAGAAGAAAAGATAAAAAATTGGGTTAACGAATTTAGATGAATAAAAGAGTGAGGTTAAAATAACATTATGAAAACAAAAAATAATAAAATTTCTACAAATTTTGAAACAAAAGTTTTGAATATAAAAAAAGTTTTAGGTTATCAAAAAAATTCTGTAGTAAGTCAAGAAATTGTTAACAAGAAGATTGGTACAATAACATTATTTGCTTTTGACAAAGGACAGGGGCTAAGTGAACACACAGCGCCATTTGATGCTTTAGTTCATATAGTAGATGGAGAAGCTATAGTGAAGATCGCAGAAAAAAATTTTTTTGTAAAAAAAGATGAAATGATCCTTATGCCAGCAAACATTCCACATGCATTAAAAGCAATAAAAAAGTTTAAGATGATTTTAATTATGATAAAATCTAAAAATTAGTTAAAAAGTTTACAAAAAAAATTAAAATTAACAAATGGAGGAACAAAAAAATGAATAATTGTTGTGGAATTGGAAGTAAGGTTTTAATTTATTCTTGTTCAGGTAGTTCTGATGTCGGAGAGATTACAGATAAAGTTGCTAGAAAATTATCTAAGGAAAAAATTGGCCAAATGACTTGTTTGGCAGGCATAGGTGCAGGTTTATCGGGTTTTATAGAATCGGCAAAGAGTGCAGATTTTAATATTACAATTGATGGGTGTAAAACTCAATGTTCAAAAAAGAGTTTAGATAAAATTAATGTTGAAGCAAAATCATTTGTTTTAACAGAACTTGGATTAGAAAAAAATAAAACACCAGTTAATGAAAAGGTAATAGAAATAATATTTAAAAAAATAAAAAAAGAAGTAGATAAAATTTCTGATGAAAAGTCAAATAATAATAATTGTTGTTGTGGATAAATTTGATAAATTAGAGGTAAAATAAAAAAATGAAAAAAAACAAATTTGTAGTATCAATTTTATTACTATTATTTTTTCTAAACATAAAGTTTGTTTTTGCACAAAAAAACAAAACTTCTTCAGGTATAAAACAAGACATAGTTACTGATAAATTAGCAGAAAAACAAGTAGAAAAAAAACAAAAGCCAAAAATAACTTTTATAGAATTAGGTTCTGTTAGATGTATACCTTGTAGGATGATGCAACCAATAATGGAAGAAATTGCAAAAGAATACAAAGGTGTTGTTGAAGTTGTTTTTTATGATGTATGGACAAAAGAAGGA
Source organism: uncultured Endomicrobiia bacterium (assembly GCA_937936785.1). Taxonomy (GTDB): domain Bacteria; phylum Elusimicrobiota; class Endomicrobiia; order DTEH01; family DTEH01; genus CALDDQ01. The sequence continues at coordinate 4,050 of CALDDQ010000010.1, read as the reverse complement.
TCTCCTTATGGACAAAAATATAAAATTAGAGCAATACCAACTCAGATATTTTTAGATGAAGAAGGTAATGAATTTTTTCGTCATGAAGGATTTTTTCCAAAAGAAAGTTTAAAAAAAATTTTAGATGATAAACTAACAAAATATAAAGATAAAATAAACGAAAAGTCTAATTCTAAAAATAAAAAATAATGTTAATAAAAATATTTACTTGGTTAACAGAATCTTTATCTGCAAACATTTTTGTATCTTTACTTGCAGCATTTATATGGGGAATTTTTAGTATAATATTGAGCCCGTGTCATCTTGCAAGTATTCCGTTAATAATAGGTTTTGTTGATGAACAAGGAGAAATATCTACTAAACGAGCATTTTTTATTTCATTTTTGTTTTCGTTAGGGATCTTAATAACTATTGCAATCATAGGAGTAATTACAGGTTTTCTTGGCAGAATGCTTGGAGATATTGGCAAAACTTTAACTTATATAATTGGTATAATTTTTATAATAATTGGCCTTCATTTGTTAGATATTATTCCACTACCTTTTATTGGCTGGTCAGGTTCTCAAAACATCAAAAAAAGAGGACCAATTGCCGCTTTTGTAATAGGTCTATTATTTGGAGTTGCGCTCGGACCGTGCACTTTTGCATATATGGCACCAATGCTGGGAGTTGTATTCAGTGTTGCATCAAAAAATTTTTTATATGCATTTTTATTGATACTTGCTTACGCCATAGGACACTGTTCAATTATTACTATTGCAGGAACTTCTACAGAAATTGTTCAACAATACCTTAACTGGAATGCTAAATCAAAAGGTTCTATAATAATTAAAAAAATCTGTGGATTGTTGGTTATTCTCGGAGGGATATATTTATTTTTCCAGTGAGATGAAAATAAACACTATTTGTAAAATATCAAAAGTTATTGACGAACAAGTAAGAGGTTTTAATAGATGAAATTTCTTTTGGTATTTACATTAGTATCTTTTATAATTTCATTTCTTTCTGACAGGAATAAAACATTCGCCGGGACAAAAAAAGGGCTGAAGATGTTTTTGGGGCTTTTGCCGACAATATTAAATGTTCTTATTCTTGTTAGTGTTTTTTTATATCTTGTTCCAAAAGAGACACTGATTAAAATTTTGGGACATAATTCTGGCTGGCTTGGTATTACTATTGCAGCAATCTTAGGTTCTATTTCACTCATACCAATGTTTATAACTTATCCATTAGCAGCGATTTTGTTAAAAAGCGGTGTTTCATATAGAGTCCTGTCAGTATTTATTACTACACTTTTGATGGTAGGAATTATTACTTTACCACTTGAAACAAAATATTTTGGTATAAGAGCTAGCATTTTAAGAAATATTTTAAGTTTTATTGGCGCTTTGATTATTGGTCTGGTGATTGGGATATTTTTATGAAAGAAAAAATAAAAAAGATTATTTCTAAAATTTTTTTAGGCGAATATATTTTTGTGCTTATGTTTTGCTTGTTTCTATTTTTTAGTAATGTTTTTAGTTGGCAATCAGGTCTAAAGATACAGAAAAGTTTTGTATTGTTTTTTGTTGAGATGATAACTTTTTTGCCTTTTATGTTTATCTTAGTAGGACTATTTGACGTCTGGTTTTCAAGAGAAAAAATTGAAAAACACATTGGTGGAAGTTCCGGGATTAAAGGAACAGTTTTATGTATCTTACTTGCAATGTTACAGGCAGGACCATTATACGGTGCATTTCCCGTGGCATATTTATTGTGGAAAAAAGGAGCAAGTATTAAAAATATTTTTATCTATTTGGGTGCGTTTTCTACTTTAAAAATTCCTATGATTACTTTTGAGATTGGCTTTTTGGGATTGAAATTTTCATTGTTGAGAACTTTGGTGACCCTGCCGGTATTTATCCTGATTGGTTATATAATGGAACTTTATTTAACAGATAAAAATTTTGAAATGAAACAGCCATAAGATGGCTGTACTACAACAATTTTCTGTCATTCCGAGTCCTTTTTTATTTGTCATCCCGAACGAAGTGAGGGATCTTAATAAAAGGCGAAAGATTCTTCGGGCTTTGCCCTCAGAATGACATATAAATGTTTTGGAATGACAATTCTTTGACAGTTGTAAAAGGAGGATGTTAGAAATGAACAAAACAGACATCAATGGATTGGTGAAATATTCAGATGAAGGACCGGTAAAAGAAATATTTTATGACAAAGGCAACTTGAAAGCACAGATTGTGTGTCTTAAGGCAGGTCAAATCATACCGCCCTGCAAAATGAGCAATGATGTCCTATTTTATATTGTTGAAGGCGAAGGAGAAATTATTGTTGATGACAAAAAAGAAAAACTAAAATCAGGAGTAAGTGTTGTAGTTCCAAAAGAAGCAGAATCAAGAAGTATTATAGCAAAAACAAATATGGTAATACTTGGAGTGCAGGGGAAAGAGAAGTAAAAAAACATCATGAAGTACAAAATATTAATAATATCAGTAGCAATATCAATTTATTCTGTAATGTTATATGGACAGGATAAAGCAAAGACAATTGACGAATGCATAGAAATTGCATTTAAGAATAATCCTGAATTGAAATCTCAAGGGTTGAAAATTGAAGAGATGAAATCAAAATACCATCAGCAAATAGGTAACCTGCTTCCTCAACTTGACGGTAGTTTAAGTTATTATCGTTATGAAAAAGAACTTCCAAGCAAAAAAGTCCTTATTGGAGAATCACTGGACGATTACTATGCTGATGTTTCGTTACGACAGATTTTATTCTCTGGTGGAAAATACATCGCCCGCTTAAATAGTGCAAAGGTTTCTTTGAATGCTGAAACATACAGATATGATCAGTTAAAACGACAGATAACATTATCAGTAAAAAAAACATATTATGACCTGCTGAAAAACATTCATACCTTAAAAATACAAAATCAACTATTAGAAAAATTAAGGGAACAACTTCAGGTAGCTAAATTGTTATATAACAGTGGAAAGATATCAAACCTTGATGTCCTGAAGATAGAGACACAGGTTGCCTTGTCAGAGGACATAGCCCGCAATCTGCACAATCTTGTTCGGACAAAATCATTGTTACTTGCCCAGACAATGGGATTGAAAGAACCAGTGAATGTGCATGAGGATTTACCCGAAATAAAAGAAAGCATCAAGGTAAACACATCCTGCCTTGATAATAATTTCAACAACAACCCGGAAATATCTTACATAAAAAGTATTCAGGAGAAAACAAAACAGGACATCCAAGAGGCAAAAAGTGATTTATTCCCAAATATTTCCTTAAGAGCCAGTTATAACATTGAAGATAGCCAGTGGTTTTTTAGAGCCCCCCGCTGGTCAAACTGGTATGCAGGAATAGGCATGACTTTTCCTCTGTTTCATGGCGGCAGCATCATATCACAAATAAATCAGGCAAAATTAAAATACAACCAGACAGGTGAAACGGTCAGGCAAATTGAAATAAATATAAATACACGTTTTGAATCTGCAAGAACTACTCTTATAGACAGAATATCGCGTCTTGAAACAACAAAAAAGGTATTGACTTTGGCAAAAGAAACATTGACCGCGGCGGAATTAAAATACAATTCTGGAAAATTGACTGCTATGGAACTGATTGATGCACAGATGCTGTGGAATAATGCAGAGATTAATTACGTAAATAATGTGGTTGATTATTTAACCGCAATAGCAGAAATAGAATCAATATGTCCGCAGGCGATAATAAGTACAGTGTATTAAAAGATAATTCTAAAAACAATAGAAACAAGATTCTTCGGACTTCGTCCTCAGAATGACATATAAGATGGTTTGAAGTGACGTATTATAAAATGACTTGGAGTAACATTTTTTTCTTTGTCATTCCGAGTGAAACGAGGAATCAGACACGAAGTGTCATCCCGAACGAAGTGAGGGATCTTAATAAAAGGCGAAAGATTCTTCGGGCTTTGCCCTCAGAATGACAGGTGAAAAAAAGCTCGGAATGACAGTTCTGATTGTCAGCCCGAGTGAAACGAGGAATCTTATTTTTGAA
>CALDDQ010000009.1 GCA_937936785.1 uncultured Endomicrobiia bacterium | reverse complement strand
CCAATGAAAATTGCCGGTATGATTAATGCAATCAAGAATTTTTCTACAGGTGATAAATCTGCAGTGAAATCGCCTATTATCGATTTTAATATTGGTACTATTGCTAAAAACACTATAACAGTAAATATCGTAATCAAAATTGCAAACAAATTCATTTGACCTTTCATTTTTTCATCACTTTTGATATGGAAACCTACCAGTGGTTAAAGTCTTGTATAAATACAAGCTTTTTTCTCTTCTAGTAGGATTTTTATAAATAGGATTTTTCAATTTTTTGGAAAATTCAAAAGGATCAGCAAGTGGTATTACATCAAACTTTGTTTTGTAAATCTTGATTTTTTTCAATTTTGGTTTTTGTTTTATTTTCAAGATATTTTCACTTTGTTTTTGAAATGTTGTTTTTGCCTTTAATTTTAATTTAACACTTTGAATTAATGGATTTTGAATTGTTTTAACATCTGGTTTGATTTCACTTTGTGGTTTTAATTTTAATTTAACATTTTGAATTTGTGGCATTATTTGATTTTTTTGTAAAATTTTAGGTTTCAATATGTTTGATAATTTAAGGCTTTGCTTTGCGATTTCTGCTTTCACCTTTTGCCTAATATTACCAATTCTAAATAAGAATTTTAATTCTTGTTCTTGTTTCAATAATTGTTTTTGTTCGAATTTCAAAATTTGTTCTTGTTTCAATAATTGTTTTTGTTTTAATTTTTGTTTTAGCAATAATTTATTGCCACGTCCAATAAATTTCATTTTATCAAGTTTTGCTTCTCTTTCTTGAAAAACCTTACCCATGTCTATGATTTTACTTTCCTTTTTATTGTTATAAAAATCACCAACATAACCTGGTGGTTTTGGTTTTTCTCTAGTGTCAATAGTTATTAAATCATCAAATTTCTTGACATCTATATCAACAAATTCTCTTTTTCCAAAACCCTTTTCAGTTTTTGTAAATTCAATCAGTCTTTTTGATTTTGTTACTATTGCAGATTTTTCACCAGTCTTTTGAAATTCAAGTTCTTTTATTGTAAGTATGTTTTTTTCTGGAACTAGATATTTTTGAGTTTTTTTCAATCCGAAAAATGTTTTTCTCGTTTCTATTATTGGTTCAAGTTTATATCCTTTAACTTCAGCTACCCATTTAGTTTCTGGCATTGAAATTTCAACTTTTTTAGAATGTTTTTCTCTTAAAACATCATCTAAAACTTTATCAACTTTATATAAATTATCTTTGGTTGTCTTTGAAAGATCGATTATTTTTTTGCCACCTGGTGTTTCTAGTTTGTATACCTTTTCTTTAACTAAACGCAATTCACCACTATTTTTTGAACTCTCAATGATTGTTTCTTTAAATTTAGGTATTTCTATTTTAAACTGCTTTTCTGGTTGCGGTGATTTAAACGGTTCTATAGAACTTTTAACATTAATTTTAGGTCTAAAAATAGAATATCCTGCAACAAAGCCAATGTTTTCTGGTTCAACAATGCTTTTAACTAATGTTTTACTTGATTCTCTTAATGGTGCTATGCTTTTTTCTTTTATTGATTGACCAATACCCGTTCCCATTAACTTACCAACATCATGTGCAGATTTTCCTACTAAATAAATACCTACTGGTGGTATTACTCTACTAACAACACCTAACCCAAAACCTTTTGCAAAACCAAGAGTTGTTTCATCTTCCATTGTCTTAAATTTATCATCTTTCTTGATTGATTGCATAGTTTGTGTTTTTCCATAAGTTTCTTTGCCAATAGATGATAAATCTATACTTTCAAAACTAGGTTTTTGTTTATTAATGTTATTTTTGATTTCTTCTTTTCTTACTATAAAAATAGATTCTTTATTTTTTTCTGCTTCTTCTTTTGTTATTAAACCTAACTTTTCAGCAACACCAGAAGAAACAGGAACTTCTTTACCAGCCTCATAATAATCTTCTTTTAAATATCCTAATTTTCTTGCAATTTTTTCAGAAATGTATTTTCCTTCACCAATTTTTACAAGTTTTGTTTCAGTCATTACCCATGCCTCCTTTTCATTGTTTTATACCATTTTTCGAGTTCTTTCATACTAGTTATATACCATTTTTCAAGTTTTTTTTCATATCTATCATTAACTCTATCCAAAACTCTTATATCAAATATTATTTCATTCATCTTTTTTTTCACTTTCTTCTTCATATCAACCTAATTTATTTACCATATTATATGTCATTTCTTTTATTGTATCTAATGCGTTAAGTTTATATCCAAGATAAAAGAAACCAACTATCATTACACATACCGATATAATCATTAAAACCATTAAAATGTCTTGGATATTATTTTTTCTTAAAGCACTTAATCTACCAGCCTCATAATAACTTAAACATAATTTAGAAAATAATTCTGGATCTACGTTTGTTTTGTTCATTTCTTCTATATTTATTTGGTTTATTTCACCCTCTTTGTAAAAAGCATATGGTGTGTTTGAATTTAGATAAATATAACCAGGTGAATTATTGAAAGGTAAATCGTTAGATCCTATTCTAACTTTGCCTTCTTTTGGTCTTATTAATTTTTCAATTATCCTATAATTTTTTGTGAAAAACTTAACTTTGATAAATCCGAATTTTGAAACTAGTATGCTTTCTATAAAAGATTTTATTAATAAGAAAATTGAATAACCACTTAATGTTGATAAAATAACTATCAAAATAACATCAAAAACATTAGTTATTATCATTCTGTCACCTCTTTACCTAAAAAATTCTTTCTTGGTTTATCTTTTTTCATCATTTCGAATATCTTTGTGAAGAATAGCTTTAATTTATTTGATTTTAATGAATTGCTTGTCAAAAGAAAATTGTAAGAAGTATGT
>CALDDQ010000008.1 GCA_937936785.1 uncultured Endomicrobiia bacterium | reverse complement strand
CTCTTTTTTATTTAAACACAAAAGTTCTAAGTATTTTTCAAAATCATATTCTTCATGGAATATAGTTTGTTTGTTATGTCCTCTACAAAAAACATGATATGTCCCATTATTAATAGTAAATCTTTTTTGCCGAACCATTTGCTTGAATTTCCTCCGTCCCCATTTTTATACCCATAAATATCCCGACACCCGAATATGGTTAATAATAATCTATCGGGATTTTTATAGGTAATCTTAACTACTTTGAGGCAGAATATCAGAACTTTTGACTTCTACCAAAAGTAGGCAGGTGAAATTTTAATCAACATCTTAAAACTAATGGGGCAGTTGATTTGGTCCTAATGCGAGTTAATATAGTAAGAAGTGCTAAATAAAAAGTTAAATTAAACACAAAAAATTTTATTTTTAAAAAATTTAATTTCAAGTTTTCAAAAATTAGTGCTACAAACTTTTTTGCAAAAACAAACAAAAATTTCATTACAATCCACAGTTTATTAAACGGTTTTGATAAAATGTTTATCATAGGTTCTTTAGTTTTAAAATCTTGAACCACCAAAATAGTATAAATTGTTTCTACAAAAATTAACTTAAGTTTATTGTTAGACTCAATTTTATTATTAGAGTCTGTTGAAATTATATTATCTAAACTCAATGCTGCAAGTGTATAATTATGAAGTTTTTCTGCTGGTGTATTGACAACTCCACGATATGTGTTCAGTGACAATCCAACTATAAAAATTGTTAGCAAACACAACGATATTTTTTTCAAAATAATTTTATTCATAAAATTTTAGTTTTCAGAAAAACTATATTACTTTAATATCCATCTTTAATACCAAACACTACCATTATTGTCCTTTCACTAATCTGCTACTTACAAACATCTACAATCCATTATTTTGCCAATCTATATTATACACACCAGAAAGCAATTTGTCAAGGTATGTTTTACAAACTTTTTACACCTGTTTTACATATACAAAACTTTTCGTCAGAAAAAGTATGTGTTTTTTCACTTTTTAACTTTTTTACTTTATACTTACTTTATCCCCCCTACCATAGATCTTTTAAAAAACATTTTAATCTATGCTAAACTATACTCACACAAACCACTTAAAACTTTGGGATAAAAATATGTTGTTTTTGCTGGTAACAAAATCTTTGTTGAAGTTATTTCATAAAACTTTTCTTTTGATAAAGGTTCTAACAAAAACGCATATCCCGAATATTTATCAGCCCAACTAACAACTTCATTAATATGTTGATGATAAAAGATCTGTTCTTTTGGGACATCTTTTAATACAGTTTCGTTAAGCAACACAGCAGGAATATCAACATTTTTGATTTTTAACTTTAAACTTTTTCTGTCTTTTAGCGATGCAACCTTAAACTCGCCATTGTGATAAACGACCAACTTCACTTGCTCTTTTCCATTCCACGGTTTTAAATTAAAGTATTTGTCTATATGTTGTTGAATATATTTCCCAGCAACAGCACGGTGTGTTGGCAAAATTAACAATCCTTCATCAGAAAGTGGACATATATAAGACATAAAATATTTTGCGTTTTCAAGAATATCTTTATTTTTAGTTTTTGGTTCAAAATTTTTTGTTTGTAATTCATTTAAATATGTGCAAGCAGTTTTGTATCTATGATGTCCATCAGCAATTAACAAATTTTTAGTAACAAAAAATTTTTTTACAAAATCTATTTTTTCTTTTGAAACCAAACTAAAAAATTTATGTGTCCCACCAATATCGTCATTAAACAAAAAAATAGGTTTTGAATTAGCAGTTACACTTTTTAACATTTTATTTAAAACTTTTTTACTGTCTTCAACAAGACAAAATACAGCCGAAGTTTGTACATTTAAAGTTTTTAATAAATTTAACCTGTCTTCTACAGGCTTTGGTTTTGTTTGTTCATGAGGTATTATGTTTTTATATTCCGGCTCAATTTCTACCAAGCAAAATAAACCTATTCGTTTATAATTTTTTATAACTGATGAACTACTTTGTTTTACTAATCTAATTTCTTTTTTGCTATCTTCAATTGGCGGATAACAAAACGTATGTTCATAAATATAAATTTTAGCAGTATCATCTTGAAGCAAAACTTTATTTTTTTTCCACAAAGATAATTTCTTTTTTACATTATTATACTTTTTATCACCTAAATTTTTTATACCTGTAGGTAATTCAAAATGAACAAAATTATATTTTTGTCTTGAGAGTTGTTTATACATATCTTCTGAAATAACATCATATGGCGGACAAACCAATTCATTATAACTTAAATTTAATTTCTTAAGTTTTTCATTGTTATACCTTATTGCACAAAATTCTTTTATTTTAACCATATTATTACCTCCACATGAACTAAAAATTTAACCTGTTTATATATTTAACTAATTTTTTTTATTTTTTCATTATTTTTTTCAACAAAGAAATATTTTCTTTATCTTTTTCAGAATACTCACCAAACTTTACTTCTTTAGGAGTTTCTATTATTCCTGTTAAATTACTAAATTCTTTATAATTTATTATTCTATCAAACCCTTTCAAACCAATCTTTCCTTTTCCAATATGTTCATGACGGTCAATTTGTGTTCCGGAAAAACTTTTTGTATCGTTCAAATGAAACATTTTAACTTTTTTAATACCAAAAGTTTTTCTTATATCTAAGACCATTTTATCAAACCCATCTTTTTTGTTAAGTTCATACCCTGAAGCGTGTAAATGTGCTGTGTCAATACAAACACCTATCAAAGGAGAAAACTTACTTTCTTTTATAATTATATTTAACTCATAAAAATTTTTACCAATTTTACGTCCTGCACCACAAACATTTTCCAACAACAACATTGGAACTTTTTTATTTTTTTCTTTTTTCATCAACATATTTTTAAAACATAAATCTATTGTATTAACCAGATTTTTTATTCCTATTTCAAAAGTTTTACCTTCGGAAAAACTTCCCGGATGCATGACAATATAATCTGCACTAAACATTTTTGCAAGTTTAAATTCCAATATTAAAAGTTGTTTTGAATAATTATAAATTTTTTTATTTGAACTTGCAGGATTTGGCAAATAAGCAGTATGTATTATAAGTGGATAAAGGTTTAATTCTTCTCTAAATTTTTTAAATTCAAATATTTCTTTTTTTTTAGGCCAATTAAATTTCCATACACGTGGTGAATGTGTAAACATCTGTAAAGTATCACAATTAGAAAATTTTGCTTCTTGTAACGCTGATAAATACCCCTTTCTTATTGAACAATGAATTCCTAATCGCATATTAGAATTTAATTATAATTATTTAAATTTTTTACTAAATACATTTTAAGAACTGTTTAGTTATTGTTATTCCAAACTTTTTTCTTTTTATAAAAATTTTTTACATCATAAAAATCATAAACAATATTACATTTTGGTAAAGTAGATAAAAAATGTTTACCATACCACCGGCTAGTTATCCTTGGATCTATTATTGTAACTATTCCCCAATCATTTTTTCGTCTTATTAGTCTTCCAAAACCTTGTTTTAGTTTTATTATTGCATTAGGTAATGAATATTCACGAAACGGATCCCTACCTTCAGCACGAATCTTTTCAAGTTTTGCCTCTACAACAGGATGTTGTGGCACATCAAATGGTAACCTCGGTATTATTATTGAAATAAGTTTTTCTCCTGGTATATCAACCCCTTGCCAGAATGTGTCAACACCAAAAAGTACAGAATTTTCTGTTTTATTAAATTTTTCTAACAATTTATATTTAGCACCTTCTTGAATAAAAATTTTATAATTTTTTATTTCGTTATCATCACGTAACTTATCATAAACCCATCTTATCATTTCATAACTTGTAAACAAAACAAACGTATTCCCACAAGTGTATTTTATCATATCTTTAATAATCTTAGCAACAAAATTTCTATATCCATTTTCTTCATTTTTAGGATCAGGAACATCACGGGGTAAAAATAGTATCACATTAGATTCAAAATCAAATGGTGAACTTAAAATTTTATCTTCTAAATCTGAATATTCAACTATTTTTGGTATTAAACCAATTGATTTTTTAAAAAAATCTACATTTTTATTTATTGCAATAGTCGCAGAAGTAAAAATTATTTTATCATATATAGAATAAACTTTTTCTTGCATATCATTTGCAATATCTAAAGGAGTTGTTTTTAAAGTAACACGAATTCCTCGTGAAAAATTTTCTGTCTCAACCCAATATATAAAATTTTTATCTTCACAATGTAACCAAAAGTTTAATATTGAAATAAAATTTATAACACGGTTAGAAAAAGATTTCAACTTAAACAATTCCAAATCATCATTTACAAGATTCTGTCCTGATTGTAATACACCTAACAACTGTCGCAATGCTGGTGTTAACGAATCTTCAACTATATTTGGCTCAAAAATGCGTACCTCTTTTTTAAAAGGTAATTTTACCATCAACTCACTAAAAAACTGTCCATTTGATGCAGAAAGATTTTTTATTGTTTCAATCAAGTTTTCTTTCCAACTTTCTGGTAAAGATTTTAATTGTTTTATCAACCCACGATTTTTTTTAGAGTTATAAATCTGTCTACAAAAAAATTTTAGTTGTGTATTAGACAACTCTGCTCCTAACCATTGCAAAGCAACTTCTTCCAAATTATGTGCTTCGTCAAAAATTATTATATCTTCACAATCTTTATTTTTCTTTGGCACAAGTTTATTTGAATAAATTATATTTGCAAAAAACAGATGGTGATTAAGGACAACAATATCTGCATCTTTTGCATAACGTAAATTTTGAAAATAAAAACATAAATCATAAAAATTACAACTTTTCCCTCTACAAAGATCTGGTTCACGATTAATCTCTGCCCACAAATCAGTTTCTATATCAATTTCTTCCACACAACCAGTAATTGTTGTTTTTATCCAGTCGCCAATAGTATCAAATTTAACTCTTTCTTCATTAGACAAAAATTTCATTGAACTTATTTCATAATATTTATGTAGACAAACATAATTTTCACTACCATATAAATAATGATATCTAAGTTCCTTATTAAAAAATTTTTTTACAATTTTTTCTATTATAGGAATATCTTTGTTCAACAACTGTTGTTGTAAAGTTTTTGTATAAGTTGACACTAAAACACGAACATTTGGGTTTACTTCTTTTTGAAATAATACTGCTGCAATTAGATAAGATAAACTTTTCCCTACACCAGTTGGCGCTTCAATGACAAGTTTTTTGTTATTACACAAAACTTCTAATATTTTTTCTGACATTTCATATTGTTGGTATCTTTTTTCATATGATTTAATAACTTCTGGAAATAATTTGTCAAAAATTTTGGTTAATTTTTTTTGTATTTTATCATCAGTAGCAGTATGTTTCATCAAAACATTATTTTCATTATAAGGTTTTTATCAATGGAGTTTCTTTACACTCCATAAAAAATGGACAGTTGATACATTCGGTCCAAACTTTATGTGGAAGAGTTTCTCTTAATACAATTTCATACCCTAACTTCAAAAAAAATTCTGGCACATAGGTCAATGCAAAAATTTTTTTAATACCAAGTTTTCTAGCTTCTTGATGACATTTTAATATCAACGCTCTACCTAAACCTAATCTTTGAAATTTTTCTTCTACAGCTAAAGACCGTATTTCTCCCCAAACTTCGTCCTTTCTACCTACCCAGGTCAAATGTAATGCAACACATCCTACTACTTTTTCACTTTTACCAATACAATTTTTTACTACAAAAAATTCATATAATCTTTCATAAATATCGTTTAACACTCTTGGTAACATAATATTTTTTTTTGCAAACTGATTCACTATCTTATAAATTTCTGCAACATCACTAACTTTTGCTTTTACAATTTTTAAAGAACTATTTTTCCCTATAGTTCTTTCTTTACTTTTCATATTTTATATTTCCTAATTTTTACCACTATAATCATCTTTATAATTTATTTTGTTTCGTCAAAACCTTTTTCTATAGCTTTAATATTTAAAGAAATAACTTTTGAATCATATTTTTTTCCTAAAATATTTTTTATAGTATCTATTTTTAACAACCCAATTTTTTTTATCATAGCACCAAGCATTACCATGTTTGCAACTAAAATATTTCCTATCTTATCTGCTATCTCAGTTGCAAAAACTTCTACCACATTTAAGTTTTTTAGTTTTTTCAAGATATATTCTTCAACAACATCATTTTTTTCTACTAAAGACATATTTAAAAACAAATATGATTGAGGATTATATTTAGTTATAAATTTCAAATACGATGGTGTGTTCATTATAATCATTTCAGATGGATTTTCTATTATAGGAGAATAAATTTTTGTATCGGAAATCTTTAACATACAATTTGCAGTTCCACCACGAATTTCAGCACCATAAGATGGGTAATAAGTAGCATACTTATTTTCTTGAACAGCAGCAGTAACTATTATCCTACCTAAAGACAATATTCCCTGTCCTCCACTACCAGCTACAAAAATTTCGTTATACATCTTTTACCACACCTAATGGAAAATATTTTATAAGTTCTTTATCCACCCACTCCATAGTTTCTAAAGGTTCCATATCTAATCCTGCAGGACACATCGAAAGTATCTCTACAATAGAGAATCCTTTATTTTCAATCTGATTTAAGAAAGCTTTTTTAATATAAGATTTCGTAGTTAAAACATTTTTTGGTGTTGTAACACTTCCACGTGCAACATATCTTGCACCATCTAAAACTGATATAAGTTCACAAACTTTTATAGGATACCCATCTCTCAAAACTTCTCTACCATGTGGAGTTGTCAAAGTTTTTTGTCCCAGAAGTGTTGTAGGCGCCATCTGTCCTGAAGTCATACCATAAACTGTGTTATTAACAAAAATTATAGTAATATTTTCACTACGGTTTGCCGCATGAATAAGTTCTGCTGCACCTATAGCAGCTAAATCTCCATCACCCTGATATGTAAAGACAAAGTTTTCTGGTAAAATACGTTTTATTCCAGTAGCAACTGCTGGTGGTCTACCATGAGGTGCTTCCGTAACATCAAAATTCCAGTAATCATAAGCAAACACTGCACATCCTACTGGCGCTACAGCTATAACTTTTTCTCTTATACCAAGTTCTTCAACTACTTCTGCAACTAATCTGTGAACTATTCCATGACCACAACCAGGACAATAATTGTGTGGTTTATCTTTTAACCCTTTTGATTTTATAAACTTTGTTTTTTCAATACTTGGATTTTCAGAACTAATTTTTTCCATAACTTTTTTACAAACTTTGTTTTTATTATTTAGTTTAATTTATTTAGCAAAATTCAATAATATTATAATCTACCTAAATCTTTAATTTAATCATTTACTTAAAAACTTTTTTACATTCTCAATTATTTCTGATTCTTTAACTAAAGCTCCTCCAGGACGACCATAAAAACTTACTTCACCTTTACCACAAACTGCAATTTTTACATCATCCACCATCTGTCCTAAATTCATCTCCACTACTAAAAATTTTTTTACTTTATCAGCAACTTTATTAATCTCTTTTTCAGGAAAAGGCCACAAAGTTATTGGACGTATTAAACCAATTTTATACCCTTCGTTATTAAGTTTTATCATTGCGGATTTTGCTACTCTTGCTGACATACCATATGCAACTAAACATAAATCTGCATCCTCTACATTCTCTAACTTAACCCTAACCTCATTTTCTTTTATCTTTCTATACTTTTCATACAGTTTCCAATTTAACTCTTCAAGCATACCTTCCACCATTAACAACGACCTAATTTTTCTTGGTTCTCTACTTTTGCATCCGTCCAGCACCCAGGATTTATCAATTTTTTCTTCTAATTTTACATTAAGTCGCCCTTCCTGTGAGTCCTTGTCCATAACTTCCATTGTTTGTCCTAAATATCCATCAAAAATTATCATTACAGGATTACGATATTTTTCTGCTAACAAAAAAGATTCTTTTGCAAACTCATAAATTTCGCCTACATCATATGGCGCCAAAACTATGTGATAATAATCTCCATGCCCACCACCACGAGTTGACTGAAAATAATCCTGTTGAGAACCACTAATATTTCCAAGCCCAGGACCTCCGCGCATAACATTTACTATTACACAAGGTAATTCACATCCACAAAGGTACGAAATCCCTTCCTGCATTAGCGATATTCCAGGAGATGATGATGTAGTCATTGCCCTATGACCAGTAACAGCGGTGCCTAAAACCATATTTATTGCAGCAACTTCTGATTCTGCTTGCAAAAAAACTTTCCCTTGTTTAGACAACACTTTTGCAAAATAAGCCGAAATCTCGTTCTGCGGGGTTATCGGATATGCATAATAAGCTTCTAACCCACCATCAATCGCACCTTCACATAATGCTATATTACCTTGAATTAATTTTTTCATTCTTTATAAATCTCTACACAATATTCCGGACACATTAAATAACAAGCTCCACAACCATTACAATTTGAATAATCAATAACTTCACAATATTTATATCCTAGATGATTAATTTTTTCAGAAAGTTTTAAATTTTTTTTTTGACAATAAACAATACACAATCTACACCCTTTACAATTCTTTGTCTCAATTTTTACTATAAATTTATTCTTAGATTTTGTTTTATTCATTATTATTTTTTTTTCTTAACAAACTTTATCCTTGCAACTGGTTTCTTTAATCAACATCTTTGCATGTGTTAAAGATGTTTCAGTTATTTTGCCATCAGATAACATCCTGGCAATTTCTTGCACACGCATATTATCATCTAAAACATTTACAATTACTTTTGTTCCACTTTTTAATAAAACTTTTTTTACTAAAAAATGTTTATTAGCAAAAACTGATAATTGTGGTAAATGTGTTATACAAAACAACTGTTTGTTTTCTAAAGCAATCTGTCTCAGTTTTTGACCCACTTTGCTTCCCATAGGACCACTCAACCCTGCATCTATTTCATCAAAAATCATTATTGGCGTAGAATCTTTTTTTCCAAGAACAGTTTTTATTGCTAACATTATTCTTGACAACTCACCACCTGAAACTACATCTTTCAACGGTGCAAGGTCAGAACCAGGATTGGTCGAGATATAAAATTCAACATTTTCAACACCGTTATATGTCAAACTCTGTTCCTCATAAGACAAACTTTCAATTTTAACCTTAAACTTTGCTTTTTCTAAACCCAAATATTTTAGTTCTTCCTCAACTCTGGACTCAAAATTTTTGCAATGTTTTTTTCTTGATTCTGAAAGTTTCTTTGATATTTCTATAACATTTTGAAGTTGTTTATCAATATTAAGAGTTAAATTGTTAACTTTTTCTTCGTTATAATCAATTTTTTCTAACTCAGTTCTTACATTTTTTGCAAATGTTAAGATTTGTTCAACAGTGTTACCATATTTTCGTTTAAGTTTTTTTATTAAATCTATTCTGTCAACCAAACTGTCTATGTTTTCTAAGTCATATTTAGAAAATTTGTTTTTGTACATAACTAATTTTTGTTCTATATTTTCACATGCAGCATATAACTCTTCAACTGAAATAACTTCTTCGTCTTCACACAAAAAATTATTTAAGTTGTTTAACTGTTTTTCTAAATAAGCAATTTTAGATCTTATCCCTGCTTCACCAGAAATGTTGTATTTTATCTCTTCAATTAAATTTATCACCTTCTGCGAATTTTTTATATTTTGAAACTCGTCTTCTAACTTCTCATCTTCTAAAGTAAGTTTTGCATTTTCTATCTCGTTCAACTGGTGTTTTAACAAATCTATTTTTTGTTTTTTTTCTGACAATATCTGAGTTAATTCTTCCAACTCCGACTTTAATTTTTTATAACCAGAAAAAACATTTCTATATTCTTTAATCAAATCTTCATTATCACAAAACTCGTCCAAAGCTAATAGATGATTTTTTGGTAATAACAATTTCTGATGTTCATTCTGTCCATGAATGTCTAACAACAAACTCGCAACTTCTTTTAATGTATTTAATGTTACCATTTTATCATTTATAAAACATTTTGTTTTATTTTGTTGGTTAATTTCACGCCTTATAATAATCTCTTCATTTAAATATATCCCCAAATTCTCTAACACATTCTTAAGTTCTTCTTTTAATTGTTTTGTAATCAAATTTATATTTATCATTCCTTCAATTTCTGTATTTTTTCCAAAAGGTCCTATTACAGAACTGTTTGTCTTGTCACCACAAAGCAATCCTATTGCATCTACAATTATAGATTTTCCAGCACCTGTTTCACCAGTAAAAATGTTTAACCCAAAACCAAAATCTAATTTTAAACTTTCAATTATTACAAAATTTTTTATTGACAAATATTCTATCATAACTAATTTTATCTCTTTCCCCAACTAAGTTTTTGTTCAAGTATGGAATAAAAACTTTTTTTATTATTTGCAAGAAACAATAATTTCTTTTCCAAAACTTTAATTTTAATAATATCATTTTGTTTTATGAAAACATTTTTTTGACTATCTAGAGCTAAAATTAAAGAATTGTTTGTTTTATATACAGGCACTTTAAGTTCTATTGTTTTTGAATCATCTAAAATTATTGGCCTGTGAGTTAAAGAATGTGGACAAATCGGTGTTAACAAAATCACCTTTGCTTCAGGTTCAACAATACTACCTCCACTGGCTAACGAATACGCAGTTGATCCTGTAGGAGTAGAAACTATTATTCCATCTCCAATAATACTTGTTAAAAATTTTTTGTTTACACTAACTTCTATTTTTACTACTTTAGACGAGTTAGATTTTAAAACACAATCATTAATAACTACATACTTTTTTTCACCATATAAAACTTCTAAAACAGTACGTTTCTGTGGCAAAATTTTTCCTTCAAAATACAATTTTACTGCATAAAAAATTTCTTTTATACCAAACTCTGCTAAATATCCCAACCCTCCAAGATTTACCCCAAAAACTGGAATTTGTTTCTTTACTGCAAACTGTCCTACCCACAAAATTGTCCCATCACCACCCAGTGTTATTATCAAATCTGATGAACATATTTTTTCTGTTAAACTTTCTGTTGTACAACTTTTAATACTATATTTTTTCCTCAATATTGACTTTAATTTAAACAAAAAATTTTTTATTTTAGGTTTTGATTGATTATACACTATCAAAATTTTTTTCATAAAAATTATTCCCACTACAAAAATATTATTTTGTTAACTCAACATTTTCTTTCGGATTAACATTTTTCAACATTGTAATAATCTCTTTTTTTGTATCAAACTTTCCTATCAATGTTATTTCACTATATGGCATAGGTTTTGAACTTTTAGAAATTGGTGTTTTACC
Organism: uncultured Endomicrobiia bacterium; assembly: GCA_937936785.1. Classification (GTDB taxonomy): domain Bacteria; phylum Elusimicrobiota; class Endomicrobiia; order DTEH01; family DTEH01; genus CALDDQ01. The sequence continues at coordinate 17,030 of CALDDQ010000008.1, read as the reverse complement.
AAAAAATATACAAAAACTATTCCCTTGCGGCCAATAACCAATATCCCCTATCTCAACTTCTGTTGTTGGAATTTCATTTTTCAATATTATTGGTATTGGGAAATAAATTTCTTCTCCCCAAACATTTACACAAGATTTAAACGGTATTCTGTTAAATATTTCTTGTGCAATGTTTGTGTTGTTTAACAAAACATTTAATTTGAAATTCTTAAAATTCAATATTATTTTATTCATTTATTTTTATTTTGCAACTCTAAATGTTTATGATAATATTTAGAAAACTGATGTGTTTCATTGTCCGAAGTAAAAAAGAACATCGCATCAGTTTCTTTATAAAACAATACTGCTTTAATTGAATCAAAACCAGGATTACAAATAGCTCCTGCAGGTAAACCTTTAATGGTATATGTATTATATGGTGAATTAATTTTTGTATCTTTATAAGTCAGAGGTTCTTTATACTTTTTTAACGCATACCTTACTGTAGAACATGCTTCTAAAGGCCATCCTTTCTGTAATCTGTTATGAAAAACTCCCGCGACTAAACGTTTCTCTTCAAAACTTTTTGCTTCTTTCTCAACAATAGATGCTAAAATTATTACTTGATAAGTTGAAAAATTTAATTCATAAGCACGTGCGGTAAACTCCGGATTATATCTTGAATAAAATTGTTTCACCATAATATTACAAATACTTTCAACACTTTGTCCTGGTTCAAAATAATATGTTTCAGGAAACAAAAAACCTTCCAATTTGTTACTTTTAACATAAGTTATTAACGATATTGGATCTTTAATTATACCATTAGCATACAACCTATCTGCGATTTGTTCTACATTAAAACCTTCCGGTATAGTAACTTTTATACCTTTACTACCACGACGTAATTGATAAATTATCGGAATACCAGTTAGAGAAAATGAAACATCATAACTACCGCTTCTTATTTTTAACTGCGATCGTGTAAGATGTAAAAAAAATAAAAATATTTTTTTGTCTAATATTAACCTATTATCTTTTAATATATCAGCAACTTTTGAAGCAGAAATTTTTACTGGAACAAAAATATTAACTTTATTTTTAGGTATTGATTCATAAAATATAACAGTAGAAATTAATAACAACAATATTGTTAAAATTATTAAACTTTTTTTAAATTTATCTTTCATTCTTGTTTTAACTTTTCTAAATAACTTTGTAATATTTCACATGCAGCATAAGAATCTAATTTATCCTTTACACTTTTAAAATTTTTACCTATTTGGTGAATTTTTTCCACTGCACAACAAGTTGAATAATATTCATTTACAAATTCAACTTCTATCCCAACATTTTTTTTTAATTCTACAACAAACTCTTTTATTTTATCCACAACATAAGATTTACTATCCCAATTTGGTATACCTACTATCACTTTAGTAATTTTTTTTTCTTTAATTATCCTACCTATCTTAAACAATAAATTTTTATCATTATTCAGTACTACTAACGGTGTTGCCACTAAACCAAGTTCATCCGATACCGCAATACCAACACGTTTTAGTCCATAATCAACTGATAAGATTTTCACCATATACTATCTCATCAACAGTTACAAATTTGTAACCTTTAAAGTATAACAACCTGATAATTTCTTCTATAGCATTTAGTGTTTCAATTACACCTGAATGTAACAATATAATTTCTTTGTCTGAAACACAATAATCTTCAATCTTTGATATTAACTTTTTTTTGGGTATGTTAAGATGGTCATTTGTAAATATTGTCCACAAAACCATTTTTATGTTCATAGAATTTGCAACTTTTAAAACTTTTTCATCAAACCGTCCTCCAGGTGGACGAAAAATTCGTAACACTTTACTGTCATCTTTCACTATAGAACGAAATATTTTGTCAGTAGAATATAGTTCATTAAAAATCTGTTCTTCAGACAATTTTGTTAAATTATCATGCGAATATGTATGATTTGCAACTTTAAACAAACTGTTTTGTGTTATGTATTCTACAATTTCAGGATATTTTTCAACCTGTTTTCCAACAAAAAAAAATGTCGCTGGCACATTGTACTTAACCAATAATCTTACAAGTTCTAAAGTATAATAAGGATGTGGACCATCATCAAAAGTTAATGCTACAACTTTTGAGTATTTTACTCTTTCTGGATTAAACTTTTCTTCATACGCAGGTGATCTATATATGCTTATCATTAAAAATGTAAATAAAATTATTATATGATACCTTCTTAAAACAATTTTTTTTTTCATTAAACTAATTAGAAAAATAAAATTTTTTTATAATTTTATATTCAGGACCTTGTGGTTTTAAAATACTTTCATATAAAGTTATACTATCTACTTCAAAAACTCCAAAACTTAATTCACAAAACTTTTGTATAAAACATTTAATTTTTTCTATATTTTTGACACTTTTTATTCTTGCAATTGTTAAATGTGAAACAAAAGATCTTGTTTCTTTCTTGAATCCTAGTTGAAACATCTTTTCATCAATATCTTCTGCTAACAAAGATAGTTTATTATTATTGTCTTGTATTCCTAACCACAAAACTTTTATAAAAGATATATTAGGAAAAATTCCAACACCTTTTATCTGTGCTTTAAACTTTTTTGAATTTGATGACACAGAATTTAATATCTCAATTATTTTTTCAACCAAATCATTTTTTGTTTCACCTAAAAATTTTAATGTTAAGTGCAGATTATCTTTTTTTACCCATGTAAATTTGTTATTGCCTAATAAACGATAGTTCCTAAATACAAAATCATTTATTTTCTCACAAATATTTTTTGGCACTTCAATCGCTACAAATAATCTCATCAATGTTTTTTTTGTTTTAAATCTTTTACAATTTTTCGTCTAACAAAATCTAACACAAAATTTGTTGATTGTTCTTTTATTTCCTGTCGTGTTCCTTTTAAAAATAATTTTTGTGTTAAAAACTCTTCCCCATCATACACACAAACCCAAACTGTCCCCACAGGTTTTTCTACTGTTGCACCACCTGGTCCTGCTATACCTGATATTGAAACACAATAATCTGCCGCAGTTAAACTTTTTAATCCTAAACACATTTCTTTAACTACTTCTTCTGACACAGAACCGTAAGTTTTCAAAATATCTTTTCTAACATTTAATACTTTAACTTTTAAATTATCCGAATACACCACCACACCACCTAAAAAATATAACGAACTACCAGCAACACGATTTATCCGTTCTTGAATCATACCGCTAGTGCACGATTCTGCTATAGAAATTGTTTTTTTATTTTTTCCAAGTAACATACCTATCACATATTCTAATGTTTCATTATTTTCTCCATATATACTCAACTCTCCTTCAAAACTGTTTGTTTTAAAACAATCATAAACTTCTTTTTTTACTAACAAAAGTTCTTCATCTACCACAAGCTCGTTTTGTCCATTAACAATAATTTTTAAATCTACTATATTCATATGTGGCAAAATTGCAAATGTTATATCAGCAGAATATTTTTCAGATTCTATTACTGGCTTAATTATTTCTTCTACCTTTGACTCTGGAACACCACAAATATGTAATACACATTCTTTTGTAACACCAGTTTGATACTTTTTAATCTGGGTAAAAACATATTCGTCAAACATAGGTATACATTCTCGCACAGGTCCTGGTAATAAATAAATTATCCTGTTATTAAAAACAATCTTTTCTCCTGGAGCATGACCATATCTGTTAAAAAATATCTCTGCCCCGTCAATAACATACGCTTGCCGTTCTGATAATTTTGGCATTTCTATCCCTTTTTCAGAAAAATATTCTACAATATTATGATAAACTTCTTTATTTAAAGTTGTATTCTTAGAAACAAATTCTGCTACAGAACTTAACGTGATATCATCAACAGTCGGTCCCAAACCACCTGTTATAATTATAATATCAGTTGTTTCAACACAAAATTTTAATACTTGTTTTAATATCTGTTTATCATCAGGAATTGTTATATTATAATCTATCTTTAACCCTATAGAAAATATTTTTTTAGTTATATGATGTAAATTAACATTACTTTTTTCACTTAACAGTTCAGAACCTGTAGATATTACACTTATTTTTATCATAATTTTTAATGGACAAAACCTATTTTTTTATCTGCAACATTTTTATCAATCTTTATTTCTCCATATGTGTTTTCATATTTTTGTACATTTTCTTGTAAAGCAATTAAAAAACGTTTTATGTGTTGTGGAGATGTAATTATTCTTGATCTAACTTTAGCCTTTGGCGCCTGTGGTTGGATAAAAACAAAATCTATCACAAACTCGTTTTCAGTATGACCTATAACAGCAAGATTAGAATAAACTCCTTGCGCTGTCAAATCATCAATCTCAATTTGAATTTGTTGTTCTTTTTTTTGTTCCATAGAACCTCCAAAAAAAATTAAAAATTTATAAACCATTGTAAACTTTATATTCTACAACTTCAATATCTATCAACTATCTTGTAAACAAATATCCCAATAACCCTTTCTGCACGTGTAACCTGTTTTCCGCCTGGTATAAAACAATAGAATTTTTGCCATCCATAACCTCATCTGTAATTTCGTTTCCTCTTTTTGCTGGAAGACAATGCATCACAGAACAATCTTCTTTTGTTCTTAACATAAGTTCTTTGTTTAACTGATATTTTCTAAAAATGTTTAACCTATAATTAGTTTCTTTTTCTTGTCCCATAGATACCCAAACATCAGTATAAACAACATCTGCTCCTTTAATATAATTAATGTCATCAGAAATTGTAATTTCTTTAAACAAATTTTTTTTTGGTTGAAACTCTTTTGGAATAATAAAATATGCATTCATACCTAACATCTGTGCAAAATTCATCAAAGAAGCACATACATTGTTATAATCTCCCACAAACACAAACTTTATTTTATTTATTTCTTCTAACGAAACTTTCTTTGTCTCAATAATAGTATAAATATCTGACAACGCCTGACACGGATGTTCAACATCGCTTAACGCGTTAATAATCGGTTTTTTAAAATATTTTTCAAACTCTAATATTGTTTCGTGTTTGTTTACTCTCAAAACTAAACCATCTAAATATCTATCTAACACAGAAGCTGTATCTTTGATAAGTTCACCACGAGAAATTTGAAGTTCGTTAGTGTTCAAAACCACAACAGACCCTCTAAGTTGTTGTATCCCTATTTCAAAACTTATCCGTGTTCTTGTAGACGGTTTTTCAAATATTAAACCTATATACTTATTTTTCAAAACTTCTACTGATTTGTTCTTATATTCTTTCACTAAATCAAAAATTTTTATCAAATCATCTTTTGTAATATCTCTCACACTTAAAAAATTCATACCAAACTCCTTTTTTTAAAAGTTTAATCATAAACTTGGGATCATTTTTCCAGGATTAAGAATATTGTTTTCATCAAATACAGTTTTAATTTTTTTTAACAAATCTAAATATTTTTCAGAATACATACTTCTCATAAAATTTATTTTTGTAACACCTATACCATGCTCCCCTGAAATACTTCCACCAAAAGATATCCCAGTTTTAACAATCTCTTCTACTACTAAATCTCTTTTACTTCTCCATTCATTTTCCGGTACTGGAATAATCTCTCCATTAAAATACTTGCCACTCATATAATGAGTATGCACATTACCGTCAGCTGCATGACCATATGTAGGTAACCAAACAGAATATTTTTTTTCTAATTGATGAAGTTCGTTGACAAAATCTCCAATACTTGCTGGCGGAACTGCAATGTCTAAAATTTCTACAACATAATTTTTTATTGATTCATACAAATTACTTCTTATTTCTGCAATTTCTTTTTGTTTAACATTATTCTCTGCTACAAATATTTCCAAAGCACCGTTATTATTACATATTTCACTAATATGTTCAGTTTGTTCATTAACACACTCTCCACATTTATTATCTATAACAATCATCAAATGCGCTTTCCCAACCTTCACTGGCCAAGATTTACCTAAAAGTTTTTCTGTTAATAATATTGGTTCTAACTCTAAAAATTCTATAGATACCGGAACATTTTTAGTATTTAATATTTCAGTAACAGTTTTTATTGCTGAATCAATATTGTCATATGGAACCAATATTGTTAAAGTATTCACATTTCTTGACATAATAGAAATTATAGCTTTTGTAATGATTCCTAAAGTTCCTTCAGACCCTATAAACAAATTTAATAAACTATACCCAGCAGAATTCTTTATTAGTTTACCGCCAACATTTATAATTTCTCCATCAGGTAAAACAACTTCTAACCCACGAACTAAATTTCTCATTGTTCCATATTTTACCACTCTTGCACCACCAGCATTTGTTGCTATCATACCACCAATCATAGCATACTCATCACCGGGTTTCGGTGGAAAAAATAAATTATGTTTTTCTAACTCTTTAGCAAACTCTTGTAATGTTACACCGGATTCTACTGTAGCCATAAAGTTTTTTTTATCCACTTCAACAATTTTTTTTAAATTTTCCATTGACAACAAGATTCCACCACAAAAACTTACTGCACCACCAGATAACCCTGTTCCACCACCACGAACTGTTACTGGAATTAAATTACGGTTTGCAAGTTTAATAATTTTTGAAATTTCATAAACTGTTTTGGGTTTAACAACTAATTCAGGAAACGTGTTTTCATCAGGTTTAATATATTCATCATGAGAATAATCTATAATTCTTTTTTTATCAACAATTACATCTTTTTCACCACAAATATTTATCAGTTCACTTAAAATAAATTTGTTAACTTTATTGTAATTCATATTACAAAAAAATTATATTGTTTAGTATTCTTTTTCAACATTAACTTTATATTTTTCACCATCAGTTTTAATCGTAATATTTCCGTTATAATCTGTCCTATAAATTTTAACTCTATTTTTTTCTAATTTTATTTTAGTATCATCATGTGGATGACCAAACGGATTTCCTCTACCACATGAAATCACTGCTACTTCTGGTAACACCATACTCAAAAACGGTAACGAAGTAGAAGTTGCAGAACCATGATGTGCAACTTTTAATACAGTAGACCTTAAAGTTTCTTTTAATTCTAACAAATCCATCTCAGCAAATGTTTCTATGTCTCCAGTAAACAAAACAGAAAAGTTTTTATATGTAATTTTTAATACTATTGAATAATTATTAATTGCACGGTCTATATCTGCAGAAACATAATCTGCCATAGGTGCCAAAATTTCAATATCTACATCAGGATCTATTTTTAATTTTCCTAGTTTAAATTTTCTATAATCTATATTCGTATTTTTTATCATATTTAATAATTTTAAAAAAACCGGGTGTGATATTGCATGCATACCATTGTCCATAATCCACCGTGGATAAATTTTTTCTTCTATTAAAGATAGAATTCCACCAAAATGGTCTGAATGATGGTGCGAAATTATTATTCCTTCAAGATCTATGTTGTTCTCTCTAATATAAGGAACCAAAACTTTTTTCCCTGCATCAAATTCCATAATTAAAGTTCCTGGATCACTCTCCTCAATAACCATCCCTTTTGCAGCACCTGCATCTATTAAAATACTTTTGCCAGAAGGAAATGTTACCAGAGCAGAATCTCCTTGACGAACATCAAAAAATGTTATCTGTAAAACTTTTGAATCGCTAAAATCAATTTTTTCTACATTATGAATTTTAGTAACTTTTTTTACTACAAAAAAACTTACTATTAAACTTAAAAACAAAAATATTATAATTATTTTATTATCTACAACTTGATAATTTTCTCCAGAAAATAATTTTTCTTCAAGTTGTTTTACATATATTCTTCGTTTAAGTTTAAACTCTTTATTGATTTCGTTCATTATTTTTATTGTTTTGTTGTACTACTAGTATTACTTGATGTTGTTTTATTTTCTTCTAACTCCTGTTCATCTGAAACATCAACATCTTCTTGAACATCTTTATCAAGAACTTGACCTGAATCTGATACTTTAAACAATAGTTTGTCACTATACTCAGTTTTAATTTTCATCTCCATAGGACATCCTATTATATAATCACAACCACCACAATATTTGTTTATTGTAGCAGGAAATATTTGATCAACAATTTCTTGTGGTAATGGTTCACCTTTTTGTTGATATTCCTTACGAATTCTTTCTAATTCTTCTCCTTTCATAACCATACTATCTGCAACTTCTTTAACATAATTATCAATATATTCAATATCTTTTTGTGAACGAGTAGAAGATACCATTTCATTGAATCTTATAAATATGAGTGAAAGTTTTTTTGCTTCAATACCACGATTTTTTAGTGACCAGTAATATATAGTTAACTGCAAATCTTTATCAACTTCTTCTTGTGTTCTTACTTTTGGATCTGTTTTATAATCTAATATCTCAAAACTTCCATCAGGATTTTTTTGTATTCTATCATAGAAACCTATCATTACATGTTTACCCTGCCCTATAGGTAATTCAAAATATTCTTCAACTGAATACGCTTTTAAATATTTACCTTTTACATATTTATTATAATAATTAGTAAGCCATTCTTTCCCATTTTTATAATATTCTTGTTCTTCCTGTTCACTAACATATCCAGCAGAAATCCAGTTTTCGTCATAAAGTTCATACAATTTTTCAATCGGTGGTTCAGTTTGTCCTTTTTTTAATTCTATCTGATAAAACATCTCTAATGTATTATGCACAGTAGAACCTATTGAAAAAAAACCTTGTGGTTTTACACCTGCCTTGTCTAAATAACATAATTTATATCTTCTTGGACATTGAATAAACATTGACATCTTTGAGTATGACAATCCCATCATACCTTGTGTTTCTCGAGCAATTCTAAATAACGTGGTATCCGGTGCAACAGGTTTAATACCTTTCTCAGGTAATCCCTCTCGTTCTATTTTCCATCCTGGACAAACATCATAAAATCCACACCAACCACATAAAGGTCCTTTCTGTATTTCAAACTTTTTTTCTCGTAAAGTTTTTTTTATGTTAACCAAAGTTTTAATAGTTTCCTTTTGTTGAAAAGTGTTAACATTAAATTTTACAAGGTTGGCATATTGTAAAAAAAATTTTTTTACAACAAACCGTTTTTCTCCTTTTTTCTTTTTATCAAAATAGGTTTTTAAAACAAAATACATATAATTAGTATCAAAATTATACGGTAACATTTCTTCACTAAAATTATTTTTACTTGTAACAAAATCTATTATTTCATATCCATCTGGAGTTTCTAAAATACAGTCACATTTGGCAACAAATGTTACTCCGTTAAGTTTTGTACTTACATCATAGTTAACAAGATAAACCTTTTTATCACTTGAAGTATACCATTTGTAAAAATTGTTCAACATCGTATCAATCTTATTTTTATGAAACTCTTTATCAGCGTCAGTTAAATCTTTGAATTTTTTATATACTTTTTCTAAAATTAAATCTCTTATGTTTGTAATATCAATTGAAACTTCTTTTTTAAGATATCTATATATCCAACGATGAGTTTCCATACCAATTAATCCTTGTGGATATTCTTTAGACAATACTTCTTTTAAGTTATAGTAATACCTAAACTTATATTTTAACCCACAACTGTTTAAATAATTAATCTTTCCTAAAGTCATTTTTATTGGAAAGAAAAAATCTAAAAAATTATCTTTTATTTTTTCCGTCAGTTTACTAATTTTCAATTGAAAATTCATCTTTTGTTTTATACTCCTGTTCTGGAATAACAGTTCTAATTTTATAATCATCTCCATTAAAATTTAAAATAACAGCTCCCATATAATCTGTCCTATAAACTTCCATCCCAAGTTCTGTATATTTTTTTATAGTTGGGACAACTAATGATACAGGAAAATATCCTATTCTTTGATTTGTCCATCCATACTGTAAAACAGCAACTTTGGCGCTTAACTTTGAAATAAACTGTTCTGAAAAACTGTTATAATTTCCATTCTGCGGTATTACAACTATATCTGATTTAAGATTATCCAAATTACCTGTCATTAAACTATTTTGTAGTTCCAACCCTGCCTGTCCTAAATATAAAATACTTGTTTTAGCGTAGGTAATTTTTACAAAATATGACGCATTACCTATATCATCTAAAGTGTTTTTTATAGGTTTTGGAACAATAAGTTCTAACTTAAAATTTTTACCTTCAACTTTTTCATCATACAAAACTTTTGTCTCGCTAACAATATCATATGTTCCGTGATAACTTTTTATTTTGTTATAAACTTCAAAATTTGTAATATAAAGTCCTGTATATTCGTAGTTATACGGGTTTGACATTGCATACCACATATTCATACTTTCTAAAAAATTATAATATGTTGTAGTTGAAATGTTTACAAACTTATTTGGCAAATAAATGTTTTTAGTCGGAAAACTGTCCAAAATATATTTTAATCCACCGACACATTGCGGTTTTAATGATGTAACAATAATATCGTCTAACTTTTTAATTTTATATTTAGTAAAAGTTGGTGATATAGCAGATTCTGCCGGTGCCCAACCGGGCGGTCCCGGCGGACCTGTGTCTATTAAAACATTTTTTGTTGGAGTTTGTAATAAAACTGAATTACCAAATCCTACATCAAAAAAAATTATTCTTACCATTTTTACAGGACGGTTAAATATATAAAATCCTGCAAAAGATATTGACACAAAACTTATCACAGAAATTAGTATAATAAAAATTTGTTTGTTATCAGTCCACAAATATTTTATTAAATTTATTATTTTTTCATGATAAATCAAAACTACCAAAATTCCATACCAAATTATTAAATGTTTTCCCATAAACATATCAACATACGGATACGGGATAAAATTTCCCCATGTTTTTGCAATTCCTAAAAACATCTGCGACATCTGATCATTAAATGCTCCTATTAACAATGCAATATTTAATCCAATTTTTTCTAATCCAATTGAAGAAAAAAATACATCAATTAACGCAGCAATCCAGCCCAACTGAACATTTATACCTATTAACGGTATCGCTAAAAAGTTTGCATAAAAACCTGCAATTGGAAACCTATAAAAATATATACTTGATAATGGCCACATCATACCTAAATTTATTGCCACTTGTGCTGAAACAAATTGTAACAAACCTCTTACTGCTGAATTTCTTTTCATATCTTGTAACAAAGATTTTCCGGATAAATAATATAGATTGTAAATTATAACACCACACAAAAATAATGATAAAGAAACTAACATAAACTCACCTTTATAAAACCAACTTGAATTTGGAATATTAAACCATTTCGGGAAATAAGTATCTAAAAAATCTATCCTTGTAACAAAAGGAAAAATCATTTTTACTAACGACATTTCTTTAATTATTCCTCCGAGCAAAGATATTATTGTCATCCCTAAAATAACAACAAATAACGGAAATGTAAAAAATTGGTGTATCCAACGATTTTCTATTCTTATCATAAATTTTTCTGTCACTGGTCCAATATATATCAAAGACCATACCGCCATAAATGATAACACAAACGATGCGTCAGATATAAGTAACGGACTTTTTAACAAAATTACTATTGCAGCAATTATAATTGTCACTCTTGTACTTTTTGACATTGTTAATTTTAGCACATCATAAAAAAACAATCCTAAAGCATACATTAACGCAGCACGTGTTGTTGCAGGAGATGCTCCTGTCATTATAACAAATAATAACAATCCAACAGAAACTACTATAAATCTAAACACCGATTTTATTCTAAGAAACCGGCAGAATATTAATAACAACACCGCAATAAATCCTGTATGCAAACCGGACAAAGCTAACACATGTGCAACACCAGTGGATTGAAATTCTTCTCTAATCTTTCTTGGAACACCACCTCTATATCCCAATGTCACCCCACCTAAAAATGCACTCTGTGGGTATGGAACCGTCCTACGAATTGTTAACAAAAGCCGTTGTCTTACTGCATAAGAAAATCTTGTTAAAAAACTTGCATTATCACTTACACCTATATACTGAATATCTTTTTTATCACGAATATTTTTTGTTACTGCATAAATTCCTCTTGCGTTTAAATATTTCCTAAAATTAAACCCAGCAGGGTTAGAATTAAGTTTAGGTAATGATAATGTTGTATCAATTTTAACATAATCTCCATAAGACATCTGAGTATAATAATCACCAATTTGAGGTGAAACTCTTGCTCTTACTAAACCAGATTTTGAGGACAAATTTGTCTCAGTTGCGCGAACAACCTTTTTTATTATTTTAGCATTTGGATCATCATAAAATTTTGCAAGATTTTGTTTCAATATTGTGTTATTTACAAGTTCACCAGAATATTGCACATAAGCAAAAATGTTGCCGTCTTTATCTTGGGGCAAATTTTCTTCAATAAAAAATGTCACTTCTTTTTTTAAAATTTTTTCTACAAGAAATTTGTTTATTGAATAAATGTCGTAACCACGAGTGTCAATACCTGCTAATCGTATTTTAACATTATTTTTTGTAGTAATTATTACACCGTTAACATTTTCTACAAAATCTTTTTCTACTATAGCATAAGATAATGCTGTATTGTCAATTTCTATTTCAAACTTGTCTAAATTTGTAATTATCTTGTCCGGAGAAATTACAATGTAACTAAAATTTTCTCTAATGTCCGGATCTGCAATAATAGTTCCATACAAAATACATCGCGTATCTAAAAACTTATATTTTTCACCATTATGAATCTTTGAAGTTAAATGGTCAGAATATGAAGAATAATCTGTGGACTGATAATACCAAAATATTGCAAACAAAAAAGTTGTTAAAATAAAACTTGTTCTTTTTATAAAATTGTGTTTTATAAAAAAACCTACTAAAATCAATACTCCTATTACTGCAAACAAAATATATTTTAACGATATGTTAAAAAATGAGTGTTGTAAATAATTTTCACCACCTAAAAATGCAACAGAAAAGCCTATCCCTACAACAAACCCCCACCAAATAGGAATTGTCCATTCAATAAATTCTGATAATTTAGTTTTAAAATCCAAAATTTTTATTCCTTTGTAACAGTTTTATTTCCAACCTTATCTTTTTCAAACAGTCTACTAAAATTTTTTTTCACTAACTCTTCTGTTATCTGTGGATAATAGTTTTTGTTTGATTCGTAAATATTTTTTATTCTATACTCTGGATTTAAAATATAAACAATAGTTCCAACAATCAAAGAAATTACAAGCATTACCACAAAAATTTTTGCTGCTGCATCCATTTTTTCTCCTCCTAAAATTCTAAGTTTTGTTAACTTTCTTTTACCATTTAATCATATCACTTTCTCAACTGTCTTTTCACAACTGAAAACATATATTTTTCTGACGGAATAATCCCAGTCCATAATTGAAACGATTTTTGTGCTTGAAATATAAACATTGGTAATCCTGTAATTGTTATACATCCAATACTTTTGGCTTTTTTAACCAATTCTGTCTCACGATTATAAATTACATCATATACAATAACATTTTTGTTTAACAATTTTGTGTCTATTAAATCTTTATCACCATTTTTCATACCAACAGATGTCGCATTTACAAACATTTTTATTTGTTTAAAAATTTTATCATATTGTTCAATTTCTATGCTCTCTACAAAATTATTATACTTTTTTTTAATCTCTAAAACTTTTTTTCTATCAATATCTGAAATATAAACTTTTTTTACTTTTAATTTTTCTAACCCACATATTATTGCACGGCTCACTCCACCACATCCTAACACAAAAACTTCTTTTCCTTTTAAATGTTTTGTGTTCCTTTTCAAAGATTTTACAAAACCATAAACATCTGTATTATAACCTACTAACAAACCATCTTTGTTAACAATAGTATTTATAGCACCTATTTCTTTTCCTAAAACATCTATGTTATCCATTTGAGACAAAACTTTTTCTTTATAAGGAATTGTAACATTAAGTCCTTTAATGTTTAAGGTTTTTACTACATTTCCTACATTTTCAATATTTTCAGGTAGTATTTCGAAAGGTAAATATACATAATTTAATTTTAACTTTTTAAAAAGTGTGTTATGCAACAACGGTGATAACGAATGTTTAATCGGATAACCAATAATTCCTAAAAGTTCAGTTTCAGACATATTTTTCATTTTGTAAGTTGCGCGTTATTTTTCTTTAATTTATTTAAATACCTGTCAACTTTTTCTGACTTTGAACTATCAATGGACTTAATTTTTAAAAATATCTTTTCTGCAAGTTCAGGTCGTGATGTTGCAAAATAAATTTTTCCCAACAATTCTAACACCAAAATATTTTTTGGTTGTAATGACAATATTTCTAAACATAACTTTTCAGAATTTTTAAAATTATTGCTGTAGAACTCTTTTGTTGCAAGATAATATTTGTCCTTGTGAGTATAATATCTGCTAATTTTTATAGTTAAAATTATACATCCTGATAAAAATAGTATAAGTCCAATTTTTTTCCCATTTAAAATTATTGTTTTTTCGTTAAACAAATACTTTTTGCCAAATTCACAAAATTTTACCATTATGTTTGGCATATAAAAATACAAAAATCCTAATATAATAAAGATAATTCCAATTATTATTATAATCATATTTTTATTATTACAAATTATGCGGGAATAAATCAATAATGAAATGTTTTTGATGATTTAGAAACTTATATTTTATTTTTTATTTAAACTAACAAAAATTTAAGCAACAAATTATGCTTTTACTATTTTATAACTTTTTATTTTATAAACATTTCGTGTATCTACTATAAGTTTTGAGTTTTTTAAAATCATTTCGTAATCATAAACTGAATGATCAGTAATAAGTATTACACAATCATATTTTTTTAAATTTTTAGGCGTTAGATTAACCGATTTTTTCTGTATTTTAAACTTTCTCATTTTAGGCGACAGTGGAATATATGGATCGTTATAATCAACTTTTGCACCCTTTTGCTCTAAAAGTTCTATGATTTTAAACGATGGCGATTCTCTTGGATCTCCAATATCTTTTTTATATGAAAGACCAAGAACTAACATTTTTGTCCCATTTATCGTTCTATTTTGTTTATTTAAAGCATCAAAAACTTTTTCCACAACAAACTCTGGCATTCTGACATTTATCTGTCCTGCAAGTTCTATAAATCGTGTTGCAAAATCATATTTCTTGGCAATATAAGACAGATAAAATGGATCCACAGGAATACAATGCCCACCCCAACCCGGGCCAGGATAAAACGGCATAAAACCAAACGGTTTTGTTTTACTCGCTTCAATAACTTCCCAAATGTTTATTCCCATCCTATCTAACAACATCTTAAGTTCGTTTACTAAAGCAATGTTTACCGCACGGAAAGTGTTCTCAAGCATCTTTGTTGTTTCAGCAACTTCTGCTGATGATACAGATACAACTTTTTTTATAACTTGTGAATAAAAAATATATGCGATCTCACTAGAATTTTTATCCACTCCACCAACAACTTTTGGTATTGTTTCAGTATTAAAATCTTTTCTACCAGGATCTTCTCGTTCAGGTGAAAACGCTAAATAAAAATCTTTTCCGCATTTAAGGTTTGTTTCTTCAAGGATTGGTTTTACTATATTACGAGTGGTAGTAGGATAGGTTGTACTTTCTAAAACCACAATCTGTCCTTTACGAAGATATTTTGCGATGGTCTTTGCTGTATTTATTACAGGTGAAAGGTCGGGTTCGTTTGATTCAGTAGTCGGTGTTGGAACACAGATTATTATTACATCACAATTTTTTAATTTTGAAAAATCGCTTGTTGGATAAAAATTTTTTAACTCTTTAACTTTTTCTTCAGGTATGTGTGAAATATAACTTTTTTTATCTTTTAAAAGTTTAATCTTATTTTTATCAATATCAAACCCGTAAGTTTTAAACCCTTTGTTAGAAATAAGCATTGCTAAAGGTAGACCTACATAACCTAAACCAATTACTCCAGCAACTGCATCTTTTTGTTCAATTTTTTGTACTAATTTATTATTCATATTTCATTCCTTTTTACACATTTCAATTTTTAATCATTTATTTATACTAAAATCCCGAATACTAATATATTACACATGTATTCTATAAGTAGTTGACTCTTAAGAATAGGAAACGGTATTTATCATAATTATATTCTTCTGTTTTTCTTGTTTTCTTACCATACTTGCTTTATACAATTAAATACAAAAAAAATTTGTACCACAAATCAGATGAAGAACCATAAATGTTGTCGTAATAAAAATTATCAACCAAAGTTTCATAAACTTGGGTAAATTCTTTTAACCATAGAAAATTTTTATTTTTTATAATATTCAATATTTCAATAGTTAAATACAAAAGTTTTAAATCACAATCAATAGAATTTTTAGAATATTCAAGATTATCTTTTTTATTCCGTGAAATCACTCTTATAACTTCAGATCCAACATTCGACATCTGTTCAACAAAAGACAATTCAAACCATCTACCTTTTGCTAACTCTTTATATTGCATATTTAACTTCTATAACAAACCACTACCTTCTACCTGATACTACCTGTAGACTCCTAATTTCCCTCCTATTAAGGAGGGATCAAGGGAAGTGTTTATTACCACCTCTTGTACCACGACACTTAAGTCTACAGAACAAAGCTAACGCTTTGCCACTACATTATATCTTTTTCCCTTTCTCACTCTCTCACTTTCCCACTCCACTATCACCTGTCTCATACAACTGTCATTCTGAGCCGTAGGCGAAGAATCTTTTACTACGAGACCCTTCACTTCGTTCAGGGTGACATTTTTACTTTTAGCAACGGTGTCACATTATTTGTGCGATAGCAATCGCACCGATACTGTGGACTATTGACTATCAACTATCAACCAAACACTCCCCACCGCCTACCTGCTATCACCTACCACCCGCCTCTTTAACTTTCCACACCCTACCACCTACCTGCTACTACCTATCACCT
>CALDDQ010000007.1 GCA_937936785.1 uncultured Endomicrobiia bacterium | reverse complement strand
TTTAAATCGTATATTTGCAACAACACGTGTTGTACATTTGCATTTTTTTTTCATGTTGTGATTTGCTTTCAAATTTTTTAAATCGTATATTTGCAACAACGAGGAGGGTTTGTTTACCAAGAATTACAAGGTTGTGATTTGCTTTCAAATTTTTTAAATCGTATATTTGCAACAACGCTTCACCATAAGCGGAACGGTTTTCGTCAGTTGTGATTTGCTTTCAAATTTTTTAAATCGTATATTTGCAACAACTTTTATCTAATAATAACAATATGCTTCTTAAGTTGTGATTTGCTTTCAAATTTTTTAAATCGTATATTTGCAACAACGTCTGTTTTTTATTCTTCTATAGCTTCCGGGGTTGTGATTTGCTTTCAAATTTTTTAAATCGTATATTTGCAACAACTTACTATTTCACTATCACTCAAAGCATTAGTTGTGATTTGCTTTCAAATTTTTTAAATCGTATATTTGCAACAACACCGTTTTGACAATGCCGTTAATAACCTTCGTTGTGATTTGCTTTCAAATTTTTTAAATCGTATATTTGCAACAACAACCTATTAATTTTTTGTAATCTAAATTTTGTTGTGATTTGCTTTCAAATTTTTTAAATCGTATATTTGCAACAACTGACTGCTTATAACGATTTAATTTTCAAAATTTTATCCTATAGTTTAGGATAAAAAAATTAATTATCCAATTATGGATATTTTTTACATAGCCATTTTGATTTAGTCTAAAATGGCTTTTTCTTTTTTAATTAAAACTTAAATTTTACTCATTTTTATTCAAAATTTATCCACACTTTTGATTCTTTCTAAAACTTTAAATGTGCAATTCTTTTTTACTTTAGTTATCAACAAAAAATCTAAATTTGTTAAAACTATTAATATGAAAACAGAAAGATTAAATGCTTATCGTATGAATTGGGTATTTTGTACTTTTGATTTGCCCACAAACTCAAAAGAAGAAAGAAAAAAAGCACATGATTTTAGAAAATATTTGTTAAAAAATGGATTTTCTATGTTTCAATACAGTGTATACGCTCGTCCCTGTTCTTCTATAGAAAATGCAGAAGCAGTGATGAATAGTGTTTATAATTCTATTCCTTGTAAGGGAAATATTATTTTGTTTAGAATTACGGATAAACAATTTGGAAAAATTTTAATGATTTTCTCTAACAGAAAAGATCCAAGCAAACAAAATTGGCAAGTAGTTTCTCTTTTTTAATTTTTTCATTCTAAATACTATGAGATTAATTTGTTTATTTGATTTACCTTCTGTTACTGATAAAGAAATAAAAGATGCTAAAAATTTTAGAGAATTTCTTTTAAAAAAAGGTTTTGTTATGCTCCAATGGAGTATGTATGCTAAACATTTGCTTTATAATGATAGTGTAGAACATCTTTCTCAATCTATTCGTAGAAAATTACCTGAAAATGGAAATCTCATGCTTATAGAAATGACTGATAAACAGTTTGAAAGTATTTGGGTTTTCAATAATTATCAAACCCAAAAACCTCCTCGTAAATATTCTGAATTAGAACTTTTTTAAGAATTGAAAAATTTAATTCTTGTTTTCAGTATTATTATGCAAAGAGTGGACTACAAAAATTTGTAGATAAATCTATTCAAAATCGGGTAAAATTAATTTTCTTTTTTCTCCCAGAAAACATTTTTGTAAGGAATAAGCTGTCTTTTGAACTGCTGTAAATAGTGGACTTTTCTCTCCATCTAACTTAACATCTAAGGTTAGGCAACTTAATATTTCCATTTTAATATCATTGCTAAGTTCCAACGAAAATTGCTTATTTAAAAACTCTAAGGTTACTCTTTTTTTTACGATTTCATCAATGTAAATTCTGTAAGGTTCCATCAAATCATCGGCTAAACAAAAAGCGTTGTATTTATTCTTATGAAAAATACCTGTAACTAACAATAAACCAGCTGAGACTATCGCTCTTGCTGTAACAGCTCTTAAAATAGCATATCCATAATTCAAAAGGTTATTAGGATATAATCCACCTCTTTCTCTCACAAAATCAGGAATTTGAGGAAAAATTTTAGACCAATATACGGCTGCTGCATTAGCTTCTTTATTGTCTTTATCTCCACTTTTTACGTTTCTTGCATAATTTCTTAAAGGGTAAGAATCTATTCCATATTTTTCTAAATGTTTCGCTTGATTTAAAATTTTTACTTCTACGATTTGTTGCCATAAATTTTTTTTTAATGCTTCTGATGCTTCTAATTGATAACGAACATTTTGGTTATAGGTTTCATGTCCTTCATAAGCAAGCATGATACCAATAGGCATTCTGTTGGGTCCGCATTGTATAATAGCAACCTCATTTTGCATTAATAAAGCTTGAGCCATAGAGGTAATAGTAATCTGAGGGTGGCTTAAAATTACCACCCCGATTTCATTCATAGGTATTGAATGCTTTTCTTTGTTTTCGTTTTTTATTTCTATGATAAATTGTTCATACTGGGTAGATAAATGAGCAGGATTTTCAATGAGAAGCGTTCGTTTAATCATAAATCATAATGAATGACGTTTCCTAATCTATCTACTTTGATTTTGATACATCTTTCTTTAATTATGACAGATTCCGTAGTGTACTCTGTACAATTCTGAGAAGCAAATTCTGTTTTTTCAATTATTAAATTAGCAACATTCACTGGTAAAAAATAAAATCTTTTATTAACACTCTTAACAAATCTGTAAATTCTGCTAACATTAAATTTATTAGAAAAAACATTATTATTTTCGTATGAGTTTTTCTTGATTTTATCCCATTCTTCATCTGTTGGAACATAAACTAAATCACCTGATTGCAATATAATTATTTTAGTATTAGGTAATTTTTTGAAAATCGGTTTATCTTCATGAATACATTTTAACACAATGTGAGTAGGGATAGATTCATATTGTCTAGTTTTGGATTGAATATCTTCATAAATAACAGAATAAGCAATAGCACCGTTTCCTGTCTCCCAGTAACGTTTACCAAATATATTATTTTGATTATTGTTATTGATTTCTCCATCCAGAACTCTAATTCCTTTAATAGGTTTACCGTTATTAAGTTGTGTAAGTTTCTCTAAACCTTCAGTAGAGAATGCTTCAGAAGCTTTTTTATAATTAGTTAAGTGATTTATTAATATTTTAGCAAAAGGTGATTTCTCTGAATAAGGTATTTTTTTATTGATTTTATCAGCAGTAAAACTATCATCAATTTTTACTTTTTTGACTTTGTAAGGAATAAATTCAGCAATCAAAATTTTTTCAGTAATTTCTGTATCACTTTGATTCTTAGTTAAATATTTTTGAAGTAGAAATCCTTTTTTGGATTTATAAAGTCCTAAAATTTTTTTTTCAATAAAAAGAAGAAGTTCTTCTTTTTGGGTTATATTCAATCCTGATTTAACCAAAGCATCTTTAATTATTAATTTAATGATTTCTCTTTTTTCCTTATCATAAATATAAGCCGCTTTGTTCCTTTCTGAAGGATGATTTTCACAGAGCATTCTCTCAATTTGAATTTTGATAGCATCTTTAACACTTACAAGTTTAGTTTTTTTTATCCAATCAATGCCTAATGGGTTTTCATTAAAAATACTTCTTCTAACAGCTAACCATTTAGGGTTTTGTTTTTGTTCCAAAGTAACTTTACTCCAAATGCCATCAGGATTTTGAATCCATTTTGAAAATTTATTTACTGGTTTCGTGTAAATTTGTTTATTCATCTTAAAAGTTGAGATGATATTTTCTAAATTTTCTTTTGCATCAATAACAAAATTTTCCCAAGGCAAAATATAATTTCTAAATTTTTCTTTGACTAAAGATCTTTTAATTAATTTAATTTCTTCAGTAGTATCAGCGGCATTTAAAGTATTAATATAGCGAATATGTTCACGTGTTGTTGCGGCAATAATTAAAGCATCTAAAGCATGGTGTCTATGATCGTACCTTTTTATATCTAAAGTTTCACCATTGATTTTAAACGAGATACCAGATTCATTTTTAAAAATTAAAGTTTGATTTGTGATTTTTTCCAATCTTTCAAAACGAGGAAGTAAAAGTTGATTCCAAATTTGGTTTAAACCCCAAGCATTTTTCAATTCGCTTGTTATGCTTCCAATTGTAAAAATGATTCCATTATCATTTTTTGCAAAGGGTTTTAAAAGTTCTCCTAATTTTCTTCCAATATAACGTGTATCATTGATTTGTCTAGAAATAAAATCTTCAGGGACTTCAGTAGCTAAAAGATTTTCTAGTTTTTTCCCTTTATAAATTGATTTACAATGTTTTTCATAATCTTCATATTTTAGAAGTTCAAATTTAATGCCTCCATATTCGCAAGTTCCATTTTGGTTTTTAATAAAATTTGCAGCTAATTCATTGCCTTTTGCTTTATTAACCCCTGTTTCACTAATAACAAGATTGTCAAATGAATCATTTTTTAATTTTGAACGAGGTATTACATGCTCTTTTTCATAATAATTAACATCAAATAATTTGCTTAATGGTATAATTTTTCCTGTATAAGGTGAAACACAACGTTGGCTTAACCATGAAATATAAATTTCAATATGTTCTTTATTAGGTTCTTTAACTAATCTTTCCCATTCAATTTCATGGTCTAATTTTTTTTGTTTATTATCCCAATTAAATTTGCCAGAATTTTTATAAATTCTAAATAGTTCTATATCGTTTGAACTATTTGGGTTAGGAGTTACAGTAAATGATTGTTTGATTAGATTCTCATTTTCATCATAATGATCAAAACTATCATTAAGAAGTTCTTTTAAAATTTGTTTAACAATTTCTTTTTCTTCGTTAAGTTTTTTA
This sequence comes from uncultured Endomicrobiia bacterium, assembly GCA_937936785.1. GTDB lineage: Bacteria > Elusimicrobiota > Endomicrobiia > DTEH01 > DTEH01 > CALDDQ01. The sequence goes on along the minus strand of CALDDQ010000007.1, from coordinate 2,758 downwards.
TTAGCATTTGCGATGGATTGTTTTTCTTCATTGTTTTTTTTCAATTCTCTAGCTAACTCTATGTGGATTTCATCGGGTTGTCCAATTTTTAACGATATTTCTCTAACTAAACATAAAGTTTCTAAAATAATTTTTTTTACTAATGGATTACCCACTAATTTGCTTTGCTTAATGATTTTGAGTATATCTAATTTTTTTATTTTTTCAAGGTCGTATATTTCGTTAGTTTCAGATTCACTATGCCTACCATAAACTAAATAACAAGCTACCCAAGTAGGTAAGCCTTGAAAATCGCTTGTAGTTTGAATATTGTTTTCTTTAAGGAATCTTTTCAGTGGCTCTATTTCTTTTGTAAACAAATTAGAATTGATTTGTTGTATAATGTAGGAGATTTTATCAGAAACATTTACAAAAGAATCGCTGTTTTTTGTTTCAATACTTTGTAAGGACTCATAATTCCAATATTTTCCACAACGCATTAAAGGAAGAAGTTTTTTTAATGCCATAGCTGAATAAGCGGCATATTTTTTTTCAAATTCAGGAGATACTGAAATTTCTTTTTTCACGGACTCTGGTAAATCTGGGAAGAATTTAGTTAAGGCTTTGTAGATTCCTTTTTGCGTTTTTTCAATATCAATATCATTTATAGAATATAAAATACGCCAAAGCTTCTCAAATTTTTTTGTATCTTTTAAAATTTTTTCACCATCAGAACTCCATTGATGCTTCTTAAATATTTTTCTAAAAAAAGCTTTCGTTTCATTTCCTTTTAACTTATCACGATTTTTAAATAAATTGATACTATAATCATTGTCATTTAGTTTTAAATCTGGGTAATAAGCATTAATGATATCAAAAATATTTTTACTTGAAACTTCTGAATGGTTATCAAAAAAATCAAAAATTTTTTCTTTGATTTCAATAGTTAGATATTCGTTTGAATAAAATTTTTTAGTAAAGTCTTTATAAAAAATTTTAAGATTATGAATATCCTGCCAGATTCTAAATTCTTGAAAGTAAGGTGAGGATAGAGGAGCTCCTTTTAGTCCATAAGTACCTGTTTCAATCCATTGACCATCATCATTTTTTTTAATACCTTTTCTTTTTTCATAGCGACATTCAGAAATTAAATTTTTTTGTGACTTGAGATTTCTTTGGTAATAAATGATATCATCAATCAAAATTTGTAAAAGATTTTTATTACTTAGATTTTTTTGTTTTGTTTCATTGTGTTTATAAAGATTTTGAATAATTTCGGGAAGTTTTAATGTATTAAGTAATTCTTCCTCATTGCCTTCTGCTTTTCTAATTTCTAATTGTTTTTTCCAAATTGCCTCAAGCTCACTAATATATTTTTCTCTTTTTATAACATTTTGTCTAATTTTAAAAATTTCATTTTTTTTGTGATGCTCTTTAATTTTATCAAATAAAAATTCACCAACATGCTTGTTAGAACTGTTAATTTGATTATCTAAAGCAAGCATCACAAATTCCCAATCATCTTGATTTGCAATTTTAGGTTGGCTTGGTTGTTTTATTTCTCCATTTTTATCAATTTTTTGTTCAACAATAAATTGATATTCTTTGCCTTCCCATTCAGGTTTCTCTTTTCTTTCCACTTCCCAAGCTAAAACTCTATCATCATCAACCTCAATTTTAAATTTTAATTTTCCCGCTTTATTTTTTTCTTCAGAAATTTGAATAACTGATTTTACTTTAGTAATTGAAACAAAACGAGTAATTAAACCCTCTGAAAATTCTTCTTTATTAAAATTTTTCTTTAATTCTAAAAATTCATCATAACTTAAATACGAACTTTTTAAATCTTTTCTACTACTTTTAAAACCTCTCCTTTGATTAAGAAGATATATTATTCTAACAAGCTCAGAAATAGTTATTTTATGATATAATGCTTTTTTTCTAAGAAAATAAATTATCCAGTCTTCTGGTAAAAGTTGAATTTCTATTTCATCCTTATATTTTATTTTTTTAATAATTTTTTCAATTTGTTCATCATCATATCCAAATTCTTTATAGAAATCTTTATAAGTTTGTTCTGAATACGGTAAATAATTATTCATTTTAAAATAAAAATCACCTTCATTTTTGATGAATTGCTTAATTAATTTGGGTTTATCAAAAGGGATTTCTTCAGGTATCCAACCTAAAATTTTGAAAACTTTAGTAAGTCTCTCTCTTCTTAACTTATATCGAAACTTAAGTCTTCTTGCGCTTCTTGCTAATCTTCTACTTGCAGCTTTGGTTTCTGCTTTTTGACCTTGCTCAAATTTGTTTAAATAATCTGCATTGGTAGGTATAATTCTACTTCCTAACCAAAGAATTTTTCCAAATTTTCCAAAATCAATAATATTGTTTGGAATTTCTATAACAGATGCTCCAATTGAGTTGGTACCAATATCTAACCCTAAAATTTTTTTTGTTTGATTACCAAATAATTCCATATAATTTATAATAAAAATTTAATTCGTTTTTAAAAATGTTTTATTTTTGTATTGAAGCAAATCACAATAAGGATTATTCCGCAGTGAGATTTTCTTCTCAACAAGGTTCGCCTCCTGTCCTTAACTAGGAGGCATTTTATTTTTTTCTATCCTTATAATATCTTTTTCATATCTACATTAACTCTACCGCTAAATAAATAAACTTTTAATGAAATACCAAATAAATTTTAATTTTAATAAAAAAGCTGCCCATAAAGAGCAGCTTAACTTTAACATATGAACATAAAATAAACTAT
>CALDDQ010000006.1 GCA_937936785.1 uncultured Endomicrobiia bacterium | reverse complement strand
AATCAATTTTTAAGAGGCGGTAATTAAAAAATGCGTTGTGCAATTTATACAAGGGTATCGCCAGATAATCAAGCAGAAAAAGATTTTTCCTCTTGTGAAGCTCAAGAAGAGAAGATAAAGGCTTTTGTTAAGAGCCAGAATAATTGGGAAGTTTTGAAGGTGTATTCTGATGTTGGTTATACAGGAGCTAATCTCAATCGTCCTGCTCTGCAAGAATTACTTCAGGATATAAAGATAGGGAAAATCAATGCTGTTTTGGTTTATAAAATTGATAGACTTACTCGCTCACCTAAAGATTTTTACCAGTTAATTGAAATTTTTGAAAAATATAATGTTAGTTTTATCTCAATTACTGAAAGATTTGATACTTCAACTCCAGCTGGCCGGCTTCTCAGAAACATTATGCTTACTTTTGCTCAATTTGAAAGAGAATTAGCCAGTGAACGAACCAAAGACAAAATGCTTGAAAGAGCTAAAAAAGGAATGTGGAATGGTGGCTTGGTTCCTTATGGATATAAGAGAGAAAATAAAAAACTTGTTATCAATCTTAAAGAGGCTGAAGTTGTGAGGCTTATTTATGACACCTATGTAACGACTGGTTCTTTATTCAAAACCTATAATGAGCTAAAGAAACAGGAAATTAAAGATAGACAAGGTAAGATTTTCTCAAAAAGTGCCATACATTACATTTTAAGAAATATTGTCTATACCGGAAAGCTAAACTATGCTGGAAAAATTTATCAAGGAATTCATCAGCCCATTATTTCTGAAGAACTTTTTAATCTTGCTCAAGAGATACACCACGAGAAGATAAAGACCTTGCGAGTATATAAAGATTTTCTCCTTTCTGGGCTTGTTACCTGTAATGACTGTGGGTCTATTATGACTCCTTGCTATACAAATAAGAGAAAAGAAGAAAAACGGACACGATACTATTATTACCGATGCACCAAAACTTTTAAGATGGATTGGAACTCATGTAGTGTTAGACAAGTCAATGCAGATAGATTAGAAAATTTCATTTTTGATAATCTTGAGAGAATTTCAAATGACAAAATATACCTTGAAAATCTTGTTTTCAGACTTAACAATGACCCGGAATCGGGCTACCGCTCTGGACACGAACTAACGGAAGAATCCTCTCCGCTTTCCTCTCAAACGCTTCAAAATATCCTCAAAATATTTTTAAAATCCCTTGCCTATCAAAAAGGAATTGAAAGGAATCTTTTAATCAAAAAGTTTATAAAAAATATTCTTTATTCAAAAGAACAAATCCAGATAAATCTTTATTATTCAAATGATTTTGACACTTTCAAGAATTCAAATTTTCCTTTAGAGATTGGCTCAGGTGAGAATAAAAAAGAAGAAGGGACTTCCGTTAACTTTTCCGAAAATCCCCAGTTCGTATTGTTCAAAATGGCTCCGCGGGCTGGACTCGAACCAGCAACCACCTGATTAACAGTCAGGCGCTCCACCATTGAGCTACCGCGGAATATTGTTAAAATGAAAATTTGAAGTCCATAAATTTTACAAAAAAATTTTTTATTTTGCAATAACTAAAGTATAAGAACTTTTTGTTTTAATGTAATTATACAAAAAACTGCCTGCAACAATTCCTAAAAAATCAATTAAGACATCATACAAATTAGCATATCTTCCTGGGACAAAATGTTGATGAAATTCATCTAAAACTGCAAATATGAAAGAAATAAACATTGGCCAAAAAAAATTTTTTGTTTTTTTGTTATAATTAAAAGCACGAAAATATAAAAATGCTAGTATTGCAAACTCTGTCATATGAGCGATTTTACGAAAAACAAAATCCCAAAAACCTAAGACAGGTATTTTTAAATAAGGTATACTTGACCAAAAAAATATAAATCCGGACCATAAAATTACTGGTATCCATAAACCAATAGTTTTAAAATTTGAAGATAATTTTTTCATAAATGTTGCAATATTTATAAATATTTTACATATTATTTCAACTATGAAACGAAACTTTTTTTTGTTAGTAATAATTTCAATATTAGTGGGTTTTTTTAGTAATTACATTGGTTTATCTTTAAGACAATCAATTATATTGTCTGTATTTTCAATGTCAATTTTAGGGACATTTTTTTTCTGGGATTTCAGGATAAGTTTTGTTTTTATCGGTAGTGGTATTTTATTTTTAATTCATGCTATGAATATGGAATTTTTTATTCAATATGCGTCGTTGGATGTGATTTTATTTCTTATTGGGATGATGATAATTGTTGCGATGTTGAAAGAATCTGGATTTTTTCTTTGGATAATAACAACACTTTTAAGAGTAAAATTTCTTGATGGGCAAAGATTGTTCGTTATGATAATGTTATTTTCATTTGTATTTGCAGGGTTAATGGATGAAGTAAGTTCAATTTTAATAATGTGCAATGTAATTTTTGTAATTAGTGAATTTTTAGTAATTTCGCCAGTACCGTTGTTAATTTCTTCAATTATAGCAACAAATATTGGTTCTGCATCAACAGTTTTAGGTAATCCAATAGGTATTTTAATTGCAGCTCGTGCTGGACTTAATTTTGAAGATTTTATTACACATGCATTACCGATGTCATTTATAGTGCTTATAATAACAACATTTATTTTAATGGTTTATTATAGAAGTTATATTATTGAGATGTCAGAAAAACTTTATCCTCATGAACATGATTCTGGTTTTATAAAACTAATTTCTATTCCACCGGACAAAAAAACTGTTGGTAGTATTGTAATTTTTTTGTTAGTAATAATTTTTATTTCGTTACATAGTAGAATAGAACAATTACTACAACTTGAAGAAAACACAGTATTATTAGTTATGCCGATAATTTTTGCTGGGATAGTTTTAATATATAGAAAAGAAAAAGCTATGTATTACATAGAACATGAAGTAGAATGGAATTCGTTGTTATTTTTTATGTTTTTATTTGCTCAGGCAGGAGTAATTCGTGCACAAGGAATAGGAAATTTTATTGCACAGAAACTTGTTAGTATTGTTGGCGAGAGAGAGTCGTTTTTAAACGGTATAATTTTATTTTCTGGTGGGATAATTTCAAGTATTTTAGACAATGTTGTTGTTGTATCTTCTTATATTCCAGTAGTTAAAGGTTTGCCTTCTACAGTTAACACGAAACCGTTATGGTGGTCATTATTGTTTGGAGCTTGTTATGGTGGAAATATTACAATGATAGGTTCTACGGCAAACATTGTTGCATTAGGATTATTAGGTAAACGGCTTGGAAAAAAAATTATGTTTTTAGAATGGTTAAAAATAGGGCTTGTTGTAGGAATAATTTCAATGTTTGTTGCTTATTTAGGAGTTAACTTTTCAAACACATTTAGATGATAGTTTTATGTGTAAAACAAGATTGGAACATATTAAAAATCTTACATTACATCTTACATTAAATGAAAAACGGTTCTTAGAAGAAAGTATAAAAATTTTTTCTATAAGACAGGTTAATTCTAAAGAACAGAATATAATTGATTATCTAGAACAAACAATAAATTCTTTTAAAGAATCTAAAGATAAAGTTTCTTGTGGTAAACAGTTAGTGAATCATATGTTTAAAATTAGGTATCCGATAATTTCAAAAAAATTAAAATTGTTAAATAAACTAAAAGTTGAATTAAAACAGTTCGGAATAAGACTTTCATATGACAAAATGTTAGAACGTGATCCAAAAATTTTTTTAATGAATGGTAAAGAGATAATTTTAAATGAGCAATTACTGAAAATTAACAATTTTGAATTAAATAATTTAACTGAAAGAGTAAAAATAATAATTAGGAATGTTATAGAAATTTTTAACAGTGGGATATGATTTTTTAATGAAAAATAAAAATTTTAATTTACAATATCTGCGTAAGACATGTTTTATAAGTAGATACAAGTATGGCAATGATATAGTAGATTTGGGCGAGTATATACTTTCATATGCTACTTCGTGCAATTTAGGTTGTGAATACTGTTATTTAAATTTTGTAAAAACACCGTCTAAACCAGTTTTGTACGAAAACAAAGATTTTTTGTTTAAAGAAATAGAAGAATTTATAGAGACACAAAATGAAAAATATTTTTATCTAAATTGTGGGGAAACAGCAGACAGTTTGCTAACAATAGAACATACACTGCTGGCAGAAGGGATAATTGACTTTTTGTCAACAATGGCGGGTGAATATAATAAAAATGTTACAATTGAGATTAGGACAAAGACAAATAATGTTGAAAAAATGATAAATGTAGGCAATAAGAACGTGAAAGTAGTATTTGCCACAAGTTTAATCCCTGAAAATATAAGAAAAACTGTTGAGCCACTTGTGTCTTGTGTTGATGAAAGAATTGAAAATTTAATTAAGGCAATTGACAAAGGTATGCTGCTCGGGTTACGGTTTGAACCGATAATAATTAGAAATTTGGATAACAGAAATACAGAAATTGTGATAAAAGAGATGATGTCAGAATACGAAGAATTGATTCGCAAAACAAGTGATTTAATATCTGATAATAAAGACAAAATCCATACAATAAGTTTGTCATTACTAAGATTTACCAAAAAACAGTTTAAACAATTGGTTGACAGAAAGTCAAATATTGTTTGGCCTGAGATGGTTTTGTGTCCAGATGGGAAGTATAGATATTCTCGCCCGATAAGGATTGAAATATACAAAAATTTGGTTGAATTATTAAAGAAATATTTTGGCAATTCCATTGTTAATAAAATTTATTTAGCGATAGAGTTTGATTATATTTGGAAAGCATGTGGGTTGGAAATTAGGCGGATAACGGATTTTTGGTAGAATACAGAAGTTAGGTACAGGATGCAAGAAGTGAGAAGTTTGATGTAGGAAGTCGGAGAAATAATGTGCGAGGTTCTAAGTCCGAAGTTTGAAAAATATTGTAGGGTAGAGAATCTTAAAAAATGAGGTACTTTATCTTATCCGCAGGCAGAATCAGTATGAGAATTTTGAAAAAAATTAGGCATGGATGACACGAATTAACACGGAATTTAAAATTTGTGAAATCATAATAATGATATATGTGTAATTTGTGGAAAAAAATTAACAATAAGGAGATAATATGAACAAAAAAAAGATAGGATTGTTCTTAGGATTGACGTTTGGGGTAAGTTGGACAATTGCAACTGTATATTATTTATTAGGCGGTAAATGGAACACACCCGGTGTGCTAATAGTTGCGCTGGTATATATGTTTGTTCCTGCATGGAGCGTTTTTGTTGTACAAAAAGTTTATAAAGAAAATTTTTCTGACCTTGGGATTTCGTTCAAACTTAACTGGTGGTTTTTAGTTGCATGGGTTTTACCTGTAATTTTTGCATTACTAAGTTTTGGGATAAGTTTATTATTTCCCGGAGTAGAATTTTCGCCCGGTATGGAAGGAATGTTTGAACGGTTTGCTGATAGATTAACTTTCCAACAGGTTGAACAAATGAAACAACAAATTGCATCACTAAAAATACATCCTATATGGTTAGGCATTTTTCAAGGATTAATTGCAGGATTTACAGTTAATGCAGTGGCAGGGTTTGGGGAAGAGTTAGGTTGGCGCGGATTTTTGGTGAAAGAGTTTGGTATGGTTGGTGACCATGGACGTTTCTGGCGTATATCGTTGTGGATTGGACTGATTTGGGGTATTTGGCATGCGCCAGCAATTTTACAAGGACACAATTATCCTAACCACGCTTTGTTGGGTGTTTTTATGATGACAATATGGTGTATATTGTTAACACCGATATTTTGTTATATAAGATTAAAATCAAAATCAGTAGTTGCTGCGTCGATAATGCACGGAACGCTTAACGGAACGTACGGAGTCGGGATAATAATGTTAAAAGGTGGTCATGAATTGTTAATAGGCCCTTTAGGAGTTGCAGGGTTTGTTGCATTAGGAATTTTGAATTTAATTTTGTATATATTATTGAAAAGAGGAAAATTTTTATCATAGATTATTTAAGAAAAAATTATAAAATAATGAAACTAATTTATTCAAAAAAGTATGAGATAGATTTAGGCACACATCCTTTCAATACTAAGAAATATTCGTTATTGATAGATAAGTTAAAAAAATCTGAAATAAAAAATTTAGAATTTATAGAATCACGTCCTGCTACAAAAGAAGAGTTAGAGATTGTCCATAAAAGAGATTATGTAGAAAGAGTGTTAAATTTAACCTTGAGTTTAGAAGAGATTACAAGATTAGAATTGCCTTTTAACAAACAGATCCGAGATGCAGCGGTTTATGCTGTTGGTGGAACGATTATGGCAGGAGAGATTGCATTAAAAGAAAAAGTTGGGATACATTTAGGTGGTGGATGGCATCATTCGTTTTCTGACCATGGAGAAGGTTTTTGTATTTTTAACGATTTATCTGTTGCGACAAAAATTTTACAACAAAAATTTGGAGTAAAAAAAGTTGCTATTATTGACTGCGATTTACATCAAGGAAATGGCACAGCAAAAATTTTTGAACAAGATAATAATGTTTTTACATTTTCAATTCATGAAGAAGAGATTTATCCGTATCCAAAACAAAAAAGTAGTTTAGACATTTCCTTGCCATTTGGAACAGAAGATAATAGATATTTAGAATTATTAAAAAAAGGTTTGGCAGAGGTTAAAATTTGGAATCCAGATTTTTGCATATACCAGGCAGGGGTTGATATTTATGAAAAAGATATGTTAGGAAATTTAAAGATTACACAAGAAGGTATTTATAAACGTGATTTAATGGTAAAAGAATTTTTTAAAGATTTGCCAATAGTTATAACTCTCGGTGGTGGATATGCAGTAGATGTTAACGATACTGCACAGGTACATTTCAATACGATAAAAGCTTTTTCAGATATTTTAGAATAAATCAGGAAACTTTTAGATATATTTAGTATTCATTAATACGATATAGATTTTACTTACCATAAATAATAGTTAAACATTAGGTTAAAGATTATATCAACAGAATTTACTTCTTTATCAAATATAGGATGTTTTATATACAAGTAATAAGGACCTATATCTAAATTTAAAGTTAAATTTTTGAATAAAAATTTTTCTGCTCCAATAAAACTACCTATTACGTAACCTTTTCCCAGTTCTATGCTTGTATGCAACACATTTAAGTAATCAGTTTCTATCCCCCAGTAAAGTTTGGTATAAGTTAATTTTGTATTTGTGTTCTGGAATTTTAAAGTGTTATAAAATCTTGCACCATAAAGAAAGATACCTATAACTAAGTCCTCGCCTTTCATTTCGTTTGCAACACCGAATCTAACTTCAGCATAGGTGTTATTGGTTATACGCAGTTTTGTTCTTAACAAAGGTATGGTTGTTTCTTCTATTGAAATACCTAAAGAAAACTTGTCTTTGAAGAGCGATGGTTGAATTTTTTTAGGTTCTTCCAGACAAAAGATATTTGTTGTAATAAAAGTAGTTATCAATAAAAGGACAAAAACTAAAAAAGTATATTTTTTTATTTTATTCAGGTGGTTCATAATAGCCTGATTGAAAATGAAAACTATCTGTATTCCAGTAATTATAAAGTATCCTTGAATTATAATTAAAATCATCTCTATTTATTTCTTTTAGATTCATATTATGGATATTATCATCGGTAATCAGATTTCCAAAATAATCAGTATTACCCCAGGTTGTATTTCTTTTTTTTAACCAGATTTGTTTTATATTTTCTTTTGAAACATCGTCAAGAAGGTTATAAGGGTTTACCGCAATCCAGTTTCCATTTTCATTTTTTCTAAGTAAACGATACTCAAAATATCCTGATTTAGGTGGTATACCTTCGGCGGTATTTGGATTCATAGGGACAATTCTTCCTATATAATCACCTTTTTTAACAATTTTTCCAATATAAAGATCAGGACTAATTTCAGCAAAATGACAATATTCTATAGCCCAGTTTCTACCATATTTTATTACCTGATGGTCCTGGTCATAACCTTTATGAAGACAAATTACAACACCATCAGTTAAAGCGTAAATGGGTTTCCAAGAGGAAGATGCAACCCACAAAGTCATCTGGTCACTATAACCAGGATTACCACCTTTTCTTGTACCAAAAGTTGACATACCTTGATTGATAACTTCATCTATAGGAACAGGATATTTTGTCGGGTCAGAAGTGTTTGTAGAATTTATTGTTGACCACCATTTGATAGTAAGTGTAGGTGCGCTGTCTGTGTCAGGATAAACAATTTCATTGTCTAATTTTTGTTTAAGTTTTTTGGAATGACTTAATACTGAACCCATTATTCCAAGATGTATTTCGCTAAAAATTGTTTGATGAAAGTTGATTATCAAAAGTATAAGAACTAAAAGTTTACATTTATTATTTATGATTAAATTCATTATTTTAATTTTATAAAATATATTAATTAAAATTCAATAATTTAACAGATTAATTTTTCTTTCTTATATTGTTGTTTTTATAATTGATGATAATATAAATTTGTTTAAGATTTGTTTTTGTAATATATTCTTGATTATGTAAATAAAAATTTGTAAGTTTATACAGATTTGATAGATTTTTAGTAGAAAATTAGTTTTATTTATATATAAAAAAAGATAAAGGAAAAGGACAAATGATAAAATTAGATTATGAAAATTGTATGACAAAAAAAATTGGCAAAGAAGGTATAAGCATTAGAGAGTTAGAAAATTATTATAAAAAATTTTCAAAGATTCATTCTACGATAATAAAAAAGTCGCAAGATAAAGATATCCCTTTAGGATGGTTATATTTACCTTTTAACCAGCATATAGATAAGATTTTAGACTTGGCAAAAAGTTTAAGGTGGAAATATGACAATTTTGTAGTTGTAGGCATTGGCGGTTCGGCACTGGGCAATATTGCTTTGCAGACAGCGTTGAAAGATAAAAATTGGAACAACTTGACAACAAAGCATCGTGCTGGTTGGTTGAGATTATTTGTTTTGGACAATGTTGACCCTACGACAATGAAAAGTTTTTTAGAAAATATTGATATAAAAAGAACTATAATAAATGTAATTTCAAAAGCAGGAAATACGGTAGAATCATTAGCTACATTTTTTATTTTATATGACAAGTTGGTAAAAAATGTTGGTAAAAAGAATGCTAATAAACAAATAATAATTTCTACGGATAGAGAAAAAGGATATTTAAGAGAGTTAGCAAACAAAGGATTATGTAGGGAAAGTTTTGTTGTTCCATCAAATGTTGGAGGCAGATTTTCTGTGTTGTCATCAGTAGGATTAGTTTCTGCTGCTTGCACAGGGGTTGACATAAAAGAATTATTGTCTGGTGCAAAAAATATGGCGATGAAGTGTGGTGTTAAAGAAGATATAGTTGAAAACCATAAGATTAAACATATTAATCCTGCATACATTTTTGCTACTATTAATCATATTTTTTATAAAAAAGAAAAAAAATTGTGTGTTATGATGCCATATTCGGATCAGTTGTATTCGTTTTCAGATTGGTTTAGACAGTTATGGGCGGAAAGTTTAGGAAAAGCAAAAGATGTTAATGGAAAAATAATTAATGTAGGACCAACACCAATAAAAGCGTTAGGTGTTACTGATCAGCATTCACAGATACAATTGTATCGTGAGGGTCCAAACGATAAAATTATAGTTTTTCTTTCAGTAGATAAACATACTGTAAATGGTAAATCGGTAGAGATAAAAATTCCTCATTTGGACAAAAAACTTTTTGCAGACCATTATTTGTTTGGTTTGACATTGAACAAACTTATTAAATCTGAAGAACATGGGACACGAGTTTCATTAACACAAGCTAACCGTCCTAATATGACAATTTCATTTCCGCAAATTAATGAAAATACAGTTGGCGAATTTATTTATATGTTAGAACTTGCCACGGCATATGCAGGCGAAATGTTTAACATAAATGCTTTTGACCAGCCGGGTGTGGAGTTGGGAAAAAATTATACTTATGCGTTACTTGGTCGAAAAGGGTTTGAAAAATATTTAAAAGAACTAAAAATTTGTTTCAAATAAATAAATTTTTTATGACAATAAACGAATATTTCAGCAAAAAGTCAAAAAAAACAATTGTAATTATAGGATTGATGTTGTTTGTGATTTTAGGTTTTGTGGACCATTTTACGTGGTGGGAATATTCGTTTTCAGTATTTTATTTAGTGCCAATAATGTTTGTTGTTTGGTTTACAAAATCGCGAACATTAGGGATTTTAATGACGATTATTGGTGGTATTGTTTGGTTGTTAGCTGATGTTACTGCAGGGCATGTTTATTCACAAAAAATTATTCCTTTTTGGAACACATTGGTGCGGTTAGGATTTTTTTATATAAGCGTATTTTTGTTGTTAAGACTTATAAAAGCTCTTGAGAAAGAAAAAGAAATGTCAAGGACAGATTCCTTAACAAAAATTTCAAATTCGAGACATTTCTTTGAAATATTAAATTATGAAAAAAATAAAATGATCAGAAACAATCTTCCAATAACAATTGCGTATGTAGACATAGACAACTTTAAGGCAGTAAACGATATGTATGGTCATAATATTGATGATAATTTGTTGTATATTGTTGCCAACACGATAAAAGACGGGATAAGAAAGACGGATACTGTTGCGCGTATTGGTGGGGGACGAATTTGTAATTATGTTTCCGGAAACTCCAAGTTCTTTAATAGAAGGTGTAATAGAAAAGGTTAGAGATAATTTATTGTTGGAAATGAAAAAAAATCAGTGACCGGTTACGTTTAGTATTGGTATAGGAACATTTATTAAACCGTATGAAGATGTTGATAAAATGGTTATTGAAGTTGACAATTTAATGTATGAAGTAAAAAACAGCAGTAAAAATAATGTGAAACAAAAAGAGTATAAGTAACGATTTTATTTTATGTTAAGAATTATTTGTTTATATTATAATTACTTTTTCCACCGGTTTTTTGGACCAGTTTTATTTCAGAAATTATTGCCGATGGGTCAATTGGTTTTATCATATCATAAATTGTAAGTAATGCAACAGAAGTTGCATACATTGCTTCAATATCAGGACCTGTTTTTGAAATTAGTTTTATAGTAGTAATTACTTGTGCAAAAAATTTATTTTTTTTATTATTTAGGACTATTTCAATATTGCAGTGGGTAATATTTATTGGATGGGTCAAAGGTATTGTTTGAGCGACATTTTTTGAGGCCAGGATTCCAGATATTTTAGCAACTTCTAAAGGGTTACCTTTTGATAATTTTTTATTTTTTATTGCTAGAAAAACTTTTCTTGAGAAAAAAATTTTTCCAGTTGCAACGGCAGTTCGTGTTGTTGATATTTTTTGTGTAATGTCTATCATATTTATTTTATTCATAAAATTACCTCTTTTTTGTTTATTTATAAAAAGAAATTTATAAATATATACCAGGTTAGATTTATATTAAAAAATTATCCTCCAATATTTCGCATACAATCTTTTGGTGTTGATTCAAACCTGTGTTGGATAGGTTTAATTTCAGTTATTAAAAAAAATGCTTTTTTAATTTCTTTTTCGGAAAGATTTTTTAAATCAAGTTCTATATTATTTCCAAGACAAGCACGTAATTTTAAGTCCGAAGTTATTCTTAATCTATTGCAAGAAGAACAAAATGGTGTGCTAATTGCACAAACAAATCCTATGATGGTGTTTTTATTTTTATAATATTTTCCAGGGCCTAAAGATTTGTATTCTATTGGATTTAAATTATATTTTTCTACAACATTTTGGACTATATTTTTTATTGGAAAAAACAACTTTTTTAGATTACTTTTTTTAAAATTAAAATTTTGCAATCCTATAGGCATATATTCAATAAATTTTAGAATTAAACCTTGTTGAGAAGCAAAATTTATCATATCATAAATCTCATCAGAATTAATCTTGTTTAACAAAACTGTGTTAATTTTTATTTCGTTAGATTTAGTTTCTTTTTTTAATTGGTTAATATTTTGTAAGACAGTTTTTATACAATTTTTTTTAGTAATTTTAAGAAAAGTGGTGTTATGTATAGAGTCAAGAGAAATGTTAAACTTTTTAATTTTTAGTGATACGATTTCTGGTATAAAAGATTCTTTTATTAAAGAAGCGTTAGTAGTTATTGCAATATTTAAATTCATTTTTTTAAGTTCTTTTAAAAAGTCTAATAAATATTTTTTTATGAATGGTTCACCACCGGTTATTCGGATATTTTTTATTCCGATAGACGATGCACAATAAATAATTTTTAAAAAATTTTCAATTGGATAATCTATATCTTTTACAGGTAATGTATTGCAATATATGCAATTAAAATTACACCTATTAGTAATAGAAACCCGAAGATAATTTATTCTCCTGCCAAACCTATCTTTTAACATATATATTTCAAATATATAAATTTTTTTAAAAGTTTAGCAAGTATTGAAAAAAACTATAAGTTTTTATATAAAATAAATATGACAAAAATATTATATTTTGAAGATGATCAGGAAATTTCAGTATTTGTAAAAGTTTTATTAGAAAATGCAGGTTATACAGTTGAACATTATTATAGTGGGAAGGATATAATAAAAAAAATTGAACGGTTTATGCCTGATTTAGTATTGTTAGATTTGACTTTACCTGATGCTGATGGGATAGATGTTTGTCGTGAAATGAAGTCTGATGTGCGGTTTAAAAGTATACCTGTAATAATTCTTACAGCACGAATTTCTACTGAGGACAAAATTGTTGGATTTGAATGTGGTGCTGAAGATTATATGACAAAACCGTTTGAACCACAAGAGTTGTTGGTAAGAATAAAGGCACTTTTACGTCGTGTAGAACTTTATGGGAACAAACCGGATGAAATTCTAACTGTTGGCCCTATTACTCTTGATGTAGCATGTCATAAAGTTACAGTTTTACAGCCACACAATGTTGACCTTACACCAAAAGAGTTTCAGTTATTATACTTACTACTAAAAAGTCGTGGTCGTGTAGTTGAAAGACGGTATTTGTTAGAAACACTTTGGGGATATGCAGATGTTCAAGAAATGGAAAAAACAAGAACTCTTGATGTCCATATTATGAATTTAAGAAAAAAGTTAGGTGAAGATGTTGGAAAATTTATTAAAACGATAGAAAATGTTGGTTATAGGTTTGATTTGTAGTAAAAGATTATTGAAGTATGATAATATAGTAGAAAATAATTAAAAATATTTGACAAAAAAAAATTTTTTTAGTATAATAGACAAAATAAATATGTTTTTTAAAACACAATATTGCGGGGTGGAGCAGCCCGGTTAGCTCGCCAGGCCCATAACCTGGAGGTCGGTGGTTCAAATCCATCCCCCGCTACCAAAAAATGATTGTAGTAAACCTATTGACAAGTTTTTTGTTTTTTAATATAAGATCTATAATCCAAAAAGTATCTACATAAAATTTTAAAATTATAAAAAGTCCAATCAGGAAAAAAAACTAGTGTTTTTACAAGCTTTGAAATTTGACAAATAAAAATAACAATCTTCATGTTAACTATAAACTTAAACAAACAATATTTAATATAATAGCAATTAAAATGTCTTCAAATTATATAAAAATAATAATTTCATACAATTAACTAATGGTGTTTTTCATAATTGAATTATTAAAAAAGTTAAGCATAAAAAATTTTTTGTATTTACAATTATATTGTTTTACAATTTAAAAAACTCACATAATAAAATAATATAAATAATAATTTTAGGGAGGAATAAAACAAAATGACAATGCAACAAGTAACATTTAACATATCATCATTAGCACAAATGAAATTAACTGATTTGATGAAACTAGCTAAAGAATTAAAAATAGAACCAGTTTCAGGATTAAAAAAACAACAGTTAATTTCCAAAGTTATTGAAGCGCAATCACAGACCAACGGTCTTATGTATAATGAAGGAGTATTAGAGATTTTACCTGACGGGTTTGGATTTTTAAGGTCTACGAATTTTAATTATTTACAAAGTAATGAAGATATTTATATTTCTCCGTCACAAATAAAAAAGTTTGGTCTAAGAAAGGGGGATACTGTTGGCGGGTATGTTCGTCCACCGAAAAATGATGAAAAGTATTATGCTTTGTTACAAATTCAGTCTGTTAACGGTGTTGAACCGGAAAAGATCCGAGAAAGAATGTTTTTTGACAACTTAACTCCATTATATCCTCAAGAACATATAAAGTTAGAGACAACAAGAGACGATGTTGCCACTAGAGTAATAGACTTGTTAACACCACTAGGCAAAGGACAAAGAGCATTAATAAACGCTGCTCCAAGGACCGGGAAAACTGTCTTGTTACAAAAAATTGCAAATTCTATTACTATAAACCATCCTGAGATAAAACTCATTGCATTATTAATTGATGAACGTCCTGAAGAAGTTACTGATATGATACGTTCGGTAAAATGTGAAGTTATATCTTCAACGTTTGATGAACCAGCAGAACGGCATGTTCAAGTTGCGGAGATGGTTTTAGAAAAAGCAAAACGTTTGGTAGAACATGGTAATGATGTTGTAATTTTGTTAGATTCAATAACAAGGTTAGCTAGAGCATATAATACAGTTACACCATCAAGTGGTAGAGTTTTATCCGGTGGGATAGATTCTACCGCATTACAAAGACCGAAGCGATTTTTTGGTTCAGCAAGAAAAATTGAAGAAGGAGGATCAATGACAGTTATTGCAACAGCATTAGTAGAAACAGGATCTCGTATGGATGATGTTATATTTGAAGAATTTAAAGGTACAGGTAACATGGAAATATATTTAGACCGCAAACTTGCTGATAGACGAATTTTTCCTGCAATAGATATAACACGTTCAGGAACAAGAAAAGAAGAGTTGTTAATTCCAGAAAAAGATTTAAAAAAAATTTGGGTTTTAAGAAAAGCGTTAATGCAATTACCACCTACAGAAGCTATGGAAACGTTAATAAAAAAGTTGAAACAAACAAAGTCCAATCATGACTTTTTAAAATCTATCAGTGATGCATTGTCAGAAGATGAAATGGAAGGTATGATGAGATAGTTAAAAAACAAAAAACTTATCTAATAAATTTAAATTAAGAGATATAATTTGACTAAAAACAAGAAATGAAAAAGTTAGATAAAAAAAAAGTTTTAGAAATAAAATCAAAGAAAGATGTTAAAAATTTTTTTTCTTCTGAAGTAAAAATTGGGATAATTGGTGGTAGTGGGATTTATAATATTGAAAGTATAAAAAATGTTCAAGAAATAAAAGTTAAAACACCATTTGGTTTTCCTTCAGACAATATTGTAGTAGGGGAGATGGAAGGTAAAGGTGGTGTATATAAAAAAGTAGCATTCTTACCACGACATGGTAGAGGACATCATATTTTGCCCACAGAAATAAATTCACATGCAAATATTTATGCATTAAAATTATTAGGAGTTGAAGTGTTAATAAGTATTTCAGCCTGTGGCTCGTTAAAAGAAGAGATCCGTCCAAGAGAAATTGTTTTACCGGATCAGTTATTTGATCGGACAAGATTAAGAAAAAATACTTTTTTTGGTGAAGGGATTGTAAGCCATGTTACTTTTGATGAACCATATTGTTATGATTTAAGAAAAACAATTTATACCAGTTGTAAAAATTTAGGTCTTATAACACACTTCGGTGGAACATATGTTTGCATAGAAGGACCGCAATTTTCTACCAAAGCAGAGTCAAAAGTTAATCAACAATTAGGGTTTAGCGTGGTAGGAATGACAGCTTTGCCAGAAGCAAAACTTGCTCGTGAGGCACAGATGTGTTATGCTACAATTGCATTGGTAACAGATTATGATGTGTGGAAAGAAGGTGAAGAAGTTAACGCAAAAAAAGTTGTAGAAAATTTGAACGCTAATGTAGAAAATTCAAAACGGTTGATAAGTTTAGTGGTATCAAATTTGGATACAGAAGAAAAAAAATGTAAATGTAATGAAACTTTAAAACATGCGATATTTACTCGCAAAGATGCTATGAACAAAAAAACATTGAAAAAGTTAGAGTTGTTGATAGGAAAGTATGTTAAATAGATACTTGAATAATGAATAGTGTAGGAAATATAATTTTAATAAATAGAAATTATAAAAAATAAGAAGAGGGGAAACAGGGGTCAAAAATGAGTTTATTAATAGTAGGTTCTGTTGCACTGGATACTGTTGAAACACCGTTTGGCAAGGTTAAAGATGCACTTGGAGGGTCAGCAGTATATTCATCAATTGCAGCAAGTTATTTTACTCAGCCTTCACTTATAGCAGTTGTTGGGACAGATTTCCCAAAAAAATATATTAAATTATTAAACAAGCATAACATTGATACCTCAGGACTTGGACAAGTTGAAGGCAGAACTTTTCGTTGGTCTGGACATTATATGTATGACTTAAATTCTGCAACAACTTTAGATACACAATTGAATGTATTTAAAGATTTTAATCCAAAAATTCCAAAGCAGTATAAGAACATAAAAAAAATATTTTTAGGCAACATAGATCCACAACTACAATATTCTGTTTATAAGCAAATGTCTAATACTGAAATTGTTGCATGTGACACAATGAATTTTTGGATAAAAAATAAATCCAAAGAATTAAAAAAGTTATTAAAAGTTATTGATATATTTTTAGTTAACGAGGCAGAAGTCAGACAATTAGCCCAAGAATCAAACATTATAAAAGCAGCAAAGTATGTGTTAAAAATGGGACCAAAAGTGTTAATAGTAAAACGTGGTGAGTATGGTGCAATGTGTTTTAGTAATAATAGTATGTTTGCAGTTCCGTCATATCCGTTAGAAAATGTTTTTGACCCGACAGGTGCAGGGGATAGTTTTGCAGGTGGATTTATGGGTTATGTTGTAAAAAGCAAAAATGTTAATGAGCAGGTATTAAGGCAAGGGATAATTTTAGGTAGTGTTATGGGATCGTTTTGTGTAGAAAATTTTAGTATAAGAGGTATTGTAAACAAAAAATATAAACAGATAGTAGATAGATGTTGTGAAATTAAAAAATTAACACATTTTGAAAACATAAAATAAATTAGTAACTTTATAAACTTTAATGTTTTAAGAAAAATTTTTATACATAAATAACAGAAAAATGTTTTTCACACTAAAAATAAAAGGGGAGAAAAAATGAGATTTGGACGAGATTTTACAAACATGTTAAATACATTATATTTGACAGAGGAAGAACGGCAGTTGTTGAAAGAAGAAAAGTTAAAAGTACCAGATATGGATGCTAAAGTGCAAATAAAGGTTAAGGCAGATATTATTACACATATTAAAATTGCTGATGATTTAACTGTAAGACACATAGAACTTGATGGTGGTGTCCCAAATCCGTTTTTGGCGATGGATGATGAAAGTTTATTTGCAGCAAGAGAACTATCTAAAACTTATGATATAACAATGTCTTTTCATTTACCGTATACATTCGTTTCTAATTCTATTGCATCTTTTCAGGAAGAAGATAGAAAATGTGCTATAGACCTGTTAAAACG
This sequence comes from uncultured Endomicrobiia bacterium, assembly GCA_937936785.1. Lineage (GTDB taxonomy): Bacteria > Elusimicrobiota > Endomicrobiia > DTEH01 > DTEH01 > CALDDQ01. The sequence continues at coordinate 118,869 of CALDDQ010000006.1, read as the reverse complement.
ATACATTGATCAATCAAAAAAATTAGGTTGTATAAACTGTGTTCTACATCCTGGTAGTGTACCATTTTACCAGTCTACAGGTGAATATTTAAATATTGTAAAGGAAAGTTTGTACAGGTCGTATTCGGAACTTGCACAATATTCGTATAATAAAGGAATTATGTTACACTTGGAAAATAATACAGCATTTGATTTTATAATGGTAGAGATTGAAGAAAATTTGGAGTTGTTGGAAAGAATTGATCCAAGAGGTGATATTATAAAATATTGTTTTGATATTGGACATTGGTTTACAAGAGCAGATGTTGGGAAACAGGTTCCTCAACCGCCAGAAAAAGTTTTTGATATAATACCAGAAAAATATATTGGTCAAATGCATTTAAACGATTATGTCCCTGTGATAAAAAAGTTTCATCCACCGTTATATTATGAAAAAGGTTTATTAAAAAGAGAGAATCTTGTAAATTTAATAAAAATTATGGAAAAGAAAAAAGTTAAACTTGTAGTGGTAGAAACAGCTGTCCGAGAAATTGATGAGTTGTTGAATACAAAAAATATTATTCACAAAGAACAAGATTATTTAAAAGAAGTTTGCAAAGATGCAGGGGTTAGTTGGGAATAAGTGCCAGGTTTTTCAATAATTAAAATAATATTATAAAGGAGAAAAGTTTTATGTACATATTTTTATTAGGAAGGCCAGGTTGTGGCAAATCAGCAATTTATAGAATGGTGATAGATAAATTAAAACAAAAAAATGTTGGCAAAGAATATCCGCGAGTGGATGATTTCCCAAAATTGTGGGCAATATTTCAAAATGATGAAAAAACTGGTGAATGGAAACGATGTAAAAAAACGCCCGATGGAGGGTATAAAGTTACAGATGATACTATTTGGGATGATATTTTAAAACAAGTTAACAAAGATTTGTTAAAGTTTAAAAGTGATGAGGTGATATTTGTAGAATTTTCACGTTCAAATTATGTCAATGCACTGAAAAATTTTTCACAACAAATTTTAAAAAATTCTGTAATAGTTTATATTGATTGTTCATTTGAAATATGTTGGGAACGTAATGTTGAACGGCACAAAAACGCAATTGCAGCAGGAACTGATGACCATCTGGTTTCAAGAGAAGAAATGGAAAAAACTTATTTATACGATGACAAGGATAAATTAGTGCAACTTAAAGAGTATGAAATTGTTGTAATAAAAAATGAACAAAACGGATATGATCATTTAAAAGAACCTGTAGAAAAATTGATAGAAATTATTTTGAATAAAAATTGATTTTTTATGTAGAGCACCATTAATGGTGCTCTACCAATATTACTTGAATGAAACTAAAACATTTTTTTCAAAAAGAAGGCGTTTATTTTGTTACATCAGTTACGTATTTAAGAAGAAAAATATTTTTAGAACCAATAAATGCAAGATTTCTTTTGGCAACAATATCATATCATAGGTTCATATTAGAATTTAAACTTTTTGGTTATGTAATAATGCCAGAACATTTTCATATAATTATTGCTCCATCAGAAAAATATTCGTTATCAAAGATAATGAATTTTATTAAGGGTAATTTTGCACGAAAATATAATCAAATTTATAAAAAAACAGATCATGTATGGCAGAGAAGGTATTATGAGACTGTGTTGAAAGATAAAAAAGAGTTGATTAATAGAATAAATTATATTCACAACAATCCTGTTAGACAAAAATTGGTTATAGATGTTAAAGATTACGAATTTTCAAGTTATAGACAATATTTTGGTGAAACAAGAGAAAAGATGCAAATTCCAATAGACAAATTTGTGTTATAATTGTAAAGCACCCTTAAGGGTGCACTACGAAACTATGTATAGAGGTAGGACGAAGGTTATAACTGTAGGTGGGATAAAAATTGGTGGTGGAAACCCTATTGTTGTTCAGTCAATGACAAAAACGCAAACTACTGATGTTAAACAGACAGTAAAACAAATAAAACAGTTAGAAGAAGCAGGGTGTGAACTTATACGTGTAGCGGTACCAGACTTAGATTCTGCGTATGCTATAAGACAAATTAAAAAAAACATAAAAATACCATTAGTTGCAGATATACATTTTGACTACCGATTAGCAATTGAATCTATAAAAAGTGGTGCGGATAAGATTAGGATAAATCCTGGCAATATTGGTTCTGAAGAACGAGTAAAATTAATAATCAACGAAGCAAAAAAAAATAAAGTTCCAATTCGGCTTGGTTTAAACTCAGGTTCAATAAAAAAAGATAAAATGAACCTTGAAACTACAATGATGAAAACATTAGAAAGTTATATAGAAATGTTTGAAAAAAATAATTTCGGTGATATAATAATTTCAGCCAAAGCGTCTGATGTGGTTTCTACAATAAAACTTTATCATCAAATTGCAAAAAAATACAATTATCCATTGCATCTAGGAATTACAGAATCCGGGACAAAGTTAGTAGGTAGTATAAAATCTGCCATAGGATTAGGAGTACTGTTATATAACGGTATCGGAGATACAATAAGAGTTTCTTTAACAAGTGATCCTATAGATGAAGTAATAGTTGGGTATGAAATTTTAAAATCACTAAATTTGCGTAACTATGGAATAGAACTAATCTCATGTCCAACATGTGGTAGGTGTAAGATAAATTTACAAAAAATAGTATCTTCTTTTGAAAAAGAACTACCTTCATTAAATATAAAATTTTTTGAAAAACCTATAAAGGTAGCAATTATGGGTTGTGAAGTTAACGGACCTGGTGAGGCAAAAAATGCTGATTTAGGAATAGCTTTTGGTAAAGGTGTAGGTCTTTTATTTGCCAAAGGTAAGCCTATAAAAAAAGTAAGGTTTGACAATTCCACAGAAGAACTTATAAAAATTTTGAAATCATATTAAAAATTTTAAAATTTTTATAAATCCTACCAAATTCTTAAAGCACATAAACAAAAATTTACAACTTTTTTACAACTTTTTTACAGTTTTGTGATATGAATATGGTATAATGAAATAGGTTCTTTAAGTAAATATTTTTTATTAAAATTATTAAAATAATTATAAAATTAAAAAGGTGATAAACAAAAATTTTATTAATCAAAAGATGGATGATAAAATTTTTAACATTTATTTTTTAATATTTGTTTTTTCTTTTATTCTTTTCAACTTATCAAATCTTTTTGCTGGCGAGTATGTGGGTAATCAAAGTATAGCTGGAATTAAACCAGTCAGTCCTCCTATAAATTCATTAAATTTAAAATATTTATCATTTAGTTTTACAGCACCAAAAGATGGTGTTATTGATCTAATTATGTATCCTGTTGCAAATGTAATTGGTAGTCCAAATTATAAGATAGGTATAATGGGAGATGATGGTAATGGAAAACCAAATAATATATGGTTGTCTTACACATTTTATAATTCTTTTTCCCCAAACTCATGGGCAACGATTAATATTTCAAGCACAACATTAGTTAAAGACAAAGTTTATCATATAGTTATAGATTATAATGGTATGGATAGCAATTATATTACTACAGTATACACTTTACCTAGAGTAAATTTAATTCCAGAAAATCAAATTGAGGACAACAATTTAAATTATATAGAATGGTCTTCTAATAGTTGGAATGTTAAAAATTATATGCCGATTTTTTTAATAAAATATAGTGATGGATTTTACCATGGGAATTCTATTGTAAGAATACAGGTAGAGAATATTCGTAAGTGGTAAGTTGGTGCAGGAGTATCAATTGGAGAACAATTTGTATTTAATTTTACAACAACAATTACAAAAGTTGGGTTTTATGTAAGAAAAGTTGGTAATCCTACTAATTCAATAGATTATGAGTTAAGAGATATAACTGGTGGAGGTAGTGGTACAATAGTAAGTTCAGGTGTATTAGCGAATTCTACTAGTGTGCCGACAACATTTTCATGGATAGAAAAAACAATTACTCCTGCAACACTTTATACAGACAAAACTTATAGAATATTTTTTAGGTCTAATGGAGGAGATTTATTAAACTGTTATCAAAGTTCTGTTACTGCAGCCACTCCCACCACACCGTATAATTTAAAATCTTTTTGGGGAACGAATGGTGTAATGGTTATATCAACAAATTCCGGTAGTTTTTGGCAAGTTCATACAAGTTCCGATATTTTGTTTAGATTTTATGCGCCGACACCTTCTAAAATAACAGATTTATCAGGAGAAACTGGTGACAACGATGGTGAAATAAAACTTTTTTGGACTGCACCAGGAAATGATGGAACAGATGGTAGTGCTGAAAGATATATTATAAAATATTCCACAGAACAAATTACAAACGATCAAATTTGGAATAATTCAATAACTATTTCTTCGGTTCCAGTACCAAAACCATATGGTAGTCAAGAACAATGGATTGTTTCTGGTTTGCCAAAAAAAGTATTATTTTTTGCGATAAGAGCTATTAATAAAGAAACTTCCAATATGTCAAAAATTTCAAATTCACCGGGTATAAAGGTCAAGGATGCTGTTCCTCCAGGAAAAGTGTCAGATTTAAGATCTGTTGTAGGTGAAACAGAAGGTAAAATAAAACTTATTTGGTCAGTTCCGGGTGAAGATAATGGAATAACCAATCCTTTAGAAGAAGGTTCAAGTTATAAGATTCAATATTCAACATTTAATATTGTATATTGGTCAACTGCGAATGCACAAGTAACAATTTCAACTTATGGTGTAACTCCTGGAACAACAGTTAATTACACAATTACTGGATTAAATAGAGGGGTGACATATTATTTTCGTTTATGGAGTGTCGATGAAGAACAAAATTATAGTTTAATTTCTAACGGTACTACACAATGGGCACAAGTGGACAATATTTCTCCAGGTAAAATTACAGGTTTGACAATAAAGGTTACTTCAAATGAAGGTGAAATAAAACTAAAATGGGTTGCTACGGGCGATGATTTATATGTTGGAACAGCAACTTTATATACCATAAAATATGCATCTTTTGGTATACATACAGAATCTTTATGGTCAAAAGCAACAGATATAACCACAGCACCAACATTGACAAATCCGCCAGTTCCATTAGTTGCAGGAACAACTCAAGAAGTTATTATAAACAATGTTCCAAAAGGTATCTGGTATTTTGCGATTCGTGCTATTGACGATTATGGGAACATGTCCCCAATTTCAAGTACTACAATAAGTGTTTCTCCAATAGAAATTCCTCCTTCAATAATAACAACACTTGTTGTAAGTTCAACTTCTGTTGAAGGACAGATAAAATTAACTTGGATTGCTGTCGGAGATGATTATTCAACAGGGACAGCATCAAGTTATTTAATACGGTATTCTTCTATAAATTCAATTGATAACGAATTATCATGGAACAGTGCTTATAGTGTTACTTTGCCTCCAATTAATGCAACAATACCTGCACCACAACAAGCAGGAACAAGCGAAGAATTGGTTCTTAATAATGTCCCTAAAGGATGGAACAATTTTGCAATTCGTGTTGTTGATGAAAGGAATAATATGAGTGGAATTTCTAACTATCAATGGCGATCTGCAACTGAAGTTTTACCAGGTAAAATTACAACTTTAGTTGCAACTTCAAGTGATACTGCCGGGATTATAAATTTAAGTTGGATATCTCCAGGTGATGACAATTATGAAGGAACAGTATCAAGTTATATAATAAAATGTGCTACAGTTGCTATTGTAAATTTATCAAATTCTGGTGGTGGTAGTTGGCAATGGGAAAGAAGGTATAAAATAAATTCAAGTACTACTATTGAAGATTATTCTTTAAATTTTACAGTATGGTATGAACCAACAATGAAGTATGATTTTAGTGATTTGAGGTTCACAGATGATTCAGTAGAAAGAAAAGAGTTAAGTTACTGGATTGAAAATAAAACAAATTATTTACAAGCAAACATTTGGGTAAAGATTCCAAAAATTTATCCTGGCGAAAATTATATTTATATGTACTTTGGAAATTATAATGCATGGTTTACCAGTAACATAAAAAATACATTTGTATTTGGAGATGAAACATTTGATACAGGATGGACATTTGAGCAAAGATTTAGTACGATATCATTTCATCAAAATTATCAACGATGGGAGAATAATATTCCAACACCACATTTGAAATATAGTATGAATAAAAATGGCATATCTTACGACACTTATGATTCTTATCCATCTGCAAATAATGGTTCTGCTGAAACACCAAACTTTGTTTTTAATGAAAATTGTGACTTAGAATTAAATTTTCAGAGTTGGAATAACACAGATGATGACAAAGATAATATGGCTGTATATATAAGTAGTGGATATGGTTGGGTTCTTTTATGGAGTAAAACTGATAGAGCAGATTTGTGGTCTAAGAAAACGGTTGGTATATCAGGTTTTTCAGGAACATTAAAACTTAAATTTACATTTGATACAGTAGATGAAAGTAGTAATACTTATGAAGGATGGTATGTGGACAATATTTTTGTAAGAAAAAAAGTTGTACCGGAACCTATTCTTGGTGAATATAACACAACTCAAGTTAAGATCATACCATTTGATTCTGCATCAACATTGAGTACTATTCCAGATGATTTACCAAAATCTGCAGGAAGTCAGGAATTTCGTTTTGCAAAAGATTTGTCTGGCGATACGACATATTATTTTGCAATAAAATCTTTTGATGAAAGAAACAATTTGTCTGAGATGTCAAATTTAGGTTATGCTATTACAATAGATACAGTACCACCTGGTATGGTTACAGACCTTATGGGAGAACCAGGGAATTTTGAAGGAGAAATAAAGTTGAGTTGGAGTTTTCCTGGAGATAACGGATATAGAAAACAGTTTGACAAAGGAGAAGGTAGAATACAAGTATCAACTTGGGTTGGGATAAATTGGTCCACTATCTCAGCACAGTATGTTGAAAAATTTAACATTGCACCACCTCCGGGGTCAGTTGTTAATCATACAATTTCTGGACTAACCATAGGAGTAACTTATTATATTAAAATTTGGTTTGCGGATGAAGTACCATTGTGGTCAGAAATTTCTAATACAGCAACTACTTGGGCACAGAGAGATATTGTAGCACCTGGTATTGTAACAAGTTTTGTTGGAGTAACTGATGAACAAGTGAAGTTGACCTGGATAACACCGGGAGATAATAATTATTTTGGAGATATAGTAGGTGGTAAGTATGAAATTAGTTATACTACAAATTGGGTTCAATGGTATTTTTCAACACAAACATTTTCTGCATCCCAAGGACAAGAACAAGTTTTGATTTTGACAGGATTACAACCACGAGTTGTTCATAATTTTAGTATACGTGTTGCAGATGAGGTGGATAATTGGTCAAGTAGCACAACGTGTAGTGTTATTCCTGGAAGTTTTTTTGAAGTTTGGAGTTCTACTGGCGCAGAAAACACGTCACAGATAGTTCTTGGTGATTACAACAATGATGGATATTTAGATATTTTAGAAGGAAATTTTGGTACATTAGATGGTTTTGGAGAAAAAAATAAAATTTATCGCAATAATGGAAATAACAACTTTGAACTAGTTTGGGTTTCTACATTAGCTGAAAATACAAGATGTGTTTCGTGGGGCGATATTAACAACGATGGTAACCTTGATTTTATAGAAGGAAATGTAGGGTATCTTAGAGTCTATAGTAACAATGGAAACGAAAATTTTATAAATATTTGGTCAGTAGATATAGGTACTCCTACAAGTATAAGTTTGGGAGATTATGATAATGATGGTTTTATAGACATTTTAGTTGGTAGATCTGGTCTTTCCACACAACAAAATAGAATATATCGCAATAAAGGTAATGGAACATTTGAATTAGAGAATAGTTTTAATCCGATCTCATACTATACAAAAGGAGTATCATGGGGAGATTATAACAATGATAGTTATTTAGATTTTGTAATTGTAGGAATAAGTTCTAACAATATTGGTATTGTATCAGTTTATAAGAATAATGGTGATAGAACTTTTAGTCAAGAAAAATCTTTAATTGGAATTAGTACAGACCCAAGTAGTGTAGCGTGGGGAGACTACGATAATGACGGTTATTTAGACATTTTAGTTGGCAATTTAGGAAAAAATCAGGTATACAAAAATAATAATGGAACAGATTTTTATTTTTTTTGGGAATCTTTAGATGTGGATAACACATATAAAGTTTCTTGGGGAGATTATGATAATGATGGATATTTGGATCAATTAATATCTAACGATGGTAAAAATAGAATATATAGATATAATAATTTTTTTAACAATTTTAATTTATCTTGGGAATCTGTTAAATTAGAATCTACACGAACTTCAGAATGGGGTGATGTAGACAATGATGGAGATTTAGATATTGTATTTGGTAATTATGGCCAAAAAAACTATGTTTATAAATCTTTAGAAGCAGAATTTTCTAATTCTAACTTTTCTCCAACGGTTCCAACATTGTTTTTGTCATGGTTTGATAGCGGAAAACTAAATTTAAGATTTAGTGGATTTTCTGATACGGAAACAGGAATTTCAGGGTTATATTATAACATACATATTACCACAAGTATATTGCCAACAGATTCAATAATTGTTTCTGGTTCATTTGGTAGTCCATTAATGGGAAATTTTGTAAGAACTGGAAGTGAGAAAAATCATATATTAAAAAATATAATAGAAAATACAACATATTATTGGTGGGTGAAAACAATTGATTCTGGTCTTAGAACTTCAAGTTGGTCAATAGTGCAACAGATTTGTCCAAACCAATCGCCAGGTATAGTAAATCATCTATCTGCATTAACTGGAGCAAATGAAGGCGAAATAATTTTTAGTTGGATTGCTCCTGGTGATGATAATTATTATGGAAATATTGTTGGAGGAAAATATGAAATACAGTTTTCTACTGATGGTAGTTTTTCTATATACGACAAGATAATTCGTTCTACGGATACAATACTACATTCTTCTCAAAGTATAGTTTTAACTGGATTGATTAATAATACTTCATATTACATAAAAGTTCGTATGGCAGACGAAGTTCCGAATTGGGCCGAATTTAGTGTTATAATTTCGACGTGCTCGCGAGATGATTATATCCCGCCAGGAAAAATTACCGGATTTAGTGCAAACACAGGAAATGTTGATAGCGAAATAATTCTTATCTGGACTGCTCCAGGAGATAATAATTATACAGGGAATGTTTCTTTTGGAAGGTGGCAGATACAGTATTCAACAAGCACAGATTTTATCCCATCTGATTTTGTGATATTAACTACTTCATATATTCAAGCAGAGAAACAAACTTTTTCGTTAACAGGATTATTTCCAGGAACAACTTTTTATATTAAAATTCGTGCTTCAGATGAAAGACCAAACTGGTCCGTATGGTCAGATACTGTGTCAACATTTGCTGCAGATTTACCATTATCTGTCCCAACAAACCTTACTGCGTTTACACTTGGTGAAACAGATATATTTTTGGAATGGACAAATCCTCACCCACCAGAATATTTTGATGATAGAAGTAAATATAACATTTATTATGCAACATATAATTTTGAATCCAAGACTGACAATTTTGTTTCAACAAAAACAGTTTTTCATCCGAGTAGTAATACCGTAGTTACAAACCTTATTGCAGGTGTGACGTATTATTTCAAACTTATAGCAACAGATTTAGGTGACATAGGTTTTGGATATTTTAGTTCACCGCTGGAATCAGAACTTTCAACAGCAATTTATACCAAGACATTATTTAATCCGCCAACTGGATTTATAGCAGTAAATATTACCACAGGTTCAATTCAATGGGCATGGAAAGATAATTCTTTAGCAGAAATAGGGTATAAACTAAAAAGTTCAACTGGTGGAATATTGGCAGATATAAGTTTTAATACAACATATTATAATGAAAAAAATCTTGTTCCAAACACATCTTATTATAGATATGTTGTAGCATATAATGATTTAGTAGAAAGTTTAATTTCTGAAACTACGGCAAGATTTACTTTAGCCAATATTCCCATTTTTAACAGTTTTACAAACATCTCTACTTACACTATAATATTAAATTGGTCTAACAATCAAAATCCGTTATATACAAAATATTTTGTATCGGTTTCTACTGACATAAATTTTACTATATTTAGTGAAACTTCTAATTGGACAAATAGCAACAATTATTTATTTACAAAATTAGATGCTAATACGACGTATTATTTTATAGGAAAGTCACAAAATGAAGAGTTTATAGAAAGTGAGCTAACATTTTTTGGTTCAACGTGCACGTTGCCAACAGAACCTAAAATTTTTTATTCAGGCATTTTTGTTTCTAGTACAGCGTCAAGTGCAAAATGTGGTTACGAAGGTCGGATAGCAACTTTTAGTGTTAAAGCGATTGCAAGTCATTATTACTATTATTGGGGAACAGATATTAATGCAATTCCAACAACATTTTGGGATGGGACAGAAATTATTAAACAAGCAGATAGTGATGGATTTTGGTATTTCAAAGTTCGTTCTGCAAATTATAGAAATGTTTATTCTGTTGATATTACGACTTTTGTTATAAACTATAGTGGTACTTCGCCAAAACTTTTATCTGTTTCAAATGCAGTTAGTACAAACAGTGCAAACTTTTCTTTTGATAAAATGATGAATATAAATGTTTCTACTAACACAACATATTATTCTGTTTATATGAGTAGTTCACCTGAAATTATTTTAACCATAACGAGTATTACTTATATAAGCGGGAACACATTTAGGATTTATACTCAAGAGGAACATTTGCAACAAAGTACCTATACAATAAAAATTACTACCACACCTCCAACAGTGAAAGATGAATATGGTAACTATATTGATACAAATTTCAGTACAACAACATTTCTTGCTTTTGTTTCAAATGTAGCCCCTACAGTAAATTATATTTCTTTACCAACTCAAACAACTGACGGTAGTGGAAAAATAACAGTTCAAGTTGAAATTAATGATGAAAATTCAGACAAATGTAAGTTAATGGTAAGTTATACTACAACAACAGATTTAAGTGTATGGAACAAGTGTGTAATATCCACAGCCACTGCTTCATATTATGATTCAGATGGTATTTTAAGCATTGATGGTTTAGAATATCAGATTGGTGAAAGTGAAAATAAACAAATATTAACAAATATTTCCAACCAAGAAAACAAAATAACTTTTTTATTTGACACATTAGAATTAGACAGTAACTATTACAATACAGTACATACAAGTATAACATTAACAGACGGTAATTTTATACTAAGTGTTTTAAGTGAACAATTTGTGATAGATAAAATTGCACCTTACAATATAGGAATAACATCTTTTTCAGAAGTTTTAATAAGTTCAATTAATGTTTTCCAATCTTCAGTTACAGAAATAGGAGTAGGTCTATGGCAATGGCAGGTGAGAAAAAGTACTGATGGAATTAACTGGATAGATCTGATATGGGTTAGTAGTGAAAATCCTACTTTTTATGTAACAGAACTTTTGTATAATACAACATATTATTTCTCACAAAAGTTTAAAGATACTAAAGGTAACATAAGTTTGTGGGGTGCTATAGGAACAACGGTAACTTTATGTATAGAACCTTCAACAGCATCTTTTAGCAACATTTTTATTTCGTCAATACAAGCAAATTGGAGTAATAACGGTAATCCGCCAAACAAAACAAAATATTTGTGTGAAATTTCACAAGATAATTTTGAAAATATTATAACTTCTTCACAAACGTACAATTTATATGCTATATTTGACAATCTGTTGCCGAATACAACATATTATTTCAAAGTAAAAGCAATCAATCATAAAAATGTTCCTACAAAAGAAATTTATTTAGGGACCAAAGTTACCTTGTGTTCAAATCCTGTTGTTGAAGGATATGAAACAATAACTTCTTCTGCCATACACTCTGTTTGGACATCATCATTACCTCAGAACCCTCAAGGGACAAAATATTTTGTCCAAATATCAACAAATATAAACTTTCTACCAATATTAAATTCTTCTACAACGACAAATTTAAAAGCAATATTTACTAATTTATTTCCAAATACTACATATTATTTTCGTATAAGTGCAATTAATTATGAAAATGTAACAACAGATTTTGTCTTATTCAACGCTACATCTACTTTGTGTAATTCTCCTGTAAGTGTAGAAAATTTATTTTCAGAACTTTCAACGCACACAATCAAAGTCAGTTGGTCAAACAATTTTAATCCAATTTGGACAAAATATTTTATAGAAACATCTTCTACTTCTAATTTTAATTCTATAATAACAAGTTCTTTAACCATAAACACGAACTATATTTTTAATGGGCTTGTTTCTAACACATCATATTATTTTAGAATTCGTGCAATAAATAATAACAACATTTCAACTCCAGAGACAGAACCGTACTATATTTTAGGCACAACAGCTACATTATCAAATGTGCCAATAATAGTTTTAAGCTCATCAATAACATTAAACACAATAACTTGGAATTGGACATCTGGTGGCAGTGAGAAAGAATTTTATTCATATATAATAGAACCATCAACAAATAGTGGTTGGATAAAAATGACAAGTTGGACAGTATACAATTTGTTACCAAATACAGAATATACCTTGAATCTTAAATCAAGAAATGTTTTTGATATAGAAACTAATGTTGTATCTACAAAAACATATACAGCAATAGAACCTGTTACTGACTCAGAAATTTATTTTGTAGGATCAAGTAGTATCGGTATTCGTATATTAAACAATTTAACAAACATAACTTCAGGACAATCAGGAGTATATTTTTATGTTACTTCTGGCAGTGGAGAAATAAAAGAATCTTTCTGGCAAAAAAGTTTAGAATTTTTTTGCACTGATTTAACAGAAAATACTTCATATTCATATAAAATAAAATCTCGTAATGCTGATAATGTGGAAACAAATTTTACAACAGAAATTTCTACCTATACACTAATTGCAGTTCCAACATTATCAAAAATAAATATAATAGCATCTTCTTCCACATTTTTAGTTGTAAACTTATCTACACCACCGAACCAATCCTTAGGACAAACCGGATGTGAAATTGTTAATATAAATACTGGTAGTTCTACAATTTTAACAGGACAATATTCATGGCAAGAAAATCAACTTTTAGAAAATACGAGTTATTATTATAAAGCAAGATATAAAAATGTTAATGGTGTATGGTGTGAATATAGTGAATTAAAATATAAATATACATTATGTAATATACCAAAAAATGTTAGTGTGATAGTTTTATCTACCCAATCAGTACAACTTTCTGTTGATAGTTTTTCTAATGATACTATAGGCAATTCTGGTTATGAATGGACTTGTATATATGATTCTGGTGGAGGAAATTCTTCTACACAAAGAATATTTATTGATGATAATCTTTTACCAAATTCTGCATATCAATATAGAATAAGGTATAAAAATGCAGAGGGAGAATTTAGTGATTTTGTCAACACTACAACTATTTGGACATTTGCCAATGTCCCAGTTGTACCTACAGAACCGTTTTTAGATATTAGCATTGATTCTATAACAGTTTCATGGTGGCCAAACAACAATTCTTTAATCACAAAGTATTATGTTGAATGTTCTACAACAGGAGAAAATTTTAGTTCTATATTTGCCAATAGTGGCTGGATTGCAAAAACTACTTGGACAATTTTAGGTTTAACAGGAAATACATCCTATTATTTCAGAGTAAAAGCACGAAATGAGTCGTTGGTAGAAACAACAACAATTTTTTTAGGTGTGAAAATTACACCTTCTATTCCACCAAAAAATCTTTGTAAACTTACCGCAACACCACAAAGTATTATTTGGGGTTGGGAAGCATCTTCTGGCGAAAACGAATTTTTTGCTGAAGTGTGGACGACTACGACAACACCGTATTCTAAATTAAAAACTTCTGGCTGGATAAATACAACTTATTGGTCAACTAATAATGAACTGTTACATAATACTTCATATCAATTATTTGTTAAAGCGCGAAATTTTGGTGGAATAGAGACAACAACTTCAAGTATAGTTTCTTATACAGCAATGAAATATCCTACGGAAGCAGTTTGGGATTATGTTGGAACTAGCAGTATTTCATTAAGATTGTTAGATGTTTTAAACAACTTAAATTTAGGTTTGTCAGGGATAAGTTTTCTGTCAATGTCGCAAGGTGGTGGTTCTGATAGTAGAGGATGGTCTGTTGATCCAGCACATACGGATACTGGATTGAATGAAAATTCACATTATAGGTATATAATTAAAACAAGAAATGTGATTGGGGAAGAAGTTTCTCAAACTTTAGATATAACCACCTATACTTTAATTTCAAATCCAACAAATAACAAGTTATGGGTTGATATAGATATTTCATCATCAGCGTTTCTAGTAATAAGAACTTCAGAACCTTTACATAATGCGACTTTAGGGCAAGCTGGGGTTATGATAGAATGTGTAACAACAGGAAAAATTTATATAACTACAGGAAGTTATGTTATTACAGATACGGGATTATTGGAAAATACTTCATATGAGTATAGAATAAAATATAAGAATGTAAATGGTATATGGAGCGAATATAATACAACAGTATTAAGAAAGTATACAAAAACCAGAGTCCCACAAAATTTTGTTATGAATACAGAACTTGTTGCAGGAGCAATTTTTATGTCAGTTGAAAAATTTAGAAATGATAGATCTGAGTTAAGTAGATATTATTTTGATTGCATAGAGGGAGCAGGTGGTTATTCTGTTGATACCTCTGCCAACGCAACTTTGATTGCAGGTTTACCACCAAATGAAAAATATACTTATTCTGTTCGTTATACTAATGGTGATGGAGTTTTTAGCAGTAGTGTAACAATGTCAAGATATACTTTAGCTAATGATCCAGATATTCCAATAATTTCCACATATTCAACGACTACTTTTAACTTAAAAATTTCTCCAAATGATAATCCGCAAAATACAAAGTTTATTATTTATGTAAGCACATATTCAAATTTTAGTTCAAGTGTTAGTGTTCAAACAGATGGAACATTGTCTTTAATACCGTTTTGGCAAACATATTCTTCTTGGGGAGGAGATGTTGGTACAAATGTTGTTGGTTTAATTCCTAATACTGCATATTATGTAAGAGTAAAAGCCAGAAATGAAGATAATATTGAAACAAAATATAGTGAAATAGTTACTGTAGTAACACATTCATTACCTCCACAAAATGTTAGTTTAGAAACATTGTCAAGCAATGCAATAGAACTTAAATGGGCACATCCTATTGGCGGTGTTGCAGGATATAAAATTGAACGGTCTACTGATACAAATTATTGGGTTCAATTAACATCTTCTTGTATTGATACAAGTTTTATAGATACAAACCTGATTTTGGATACCACATATTTTTATCGAATAGCGAGTTATAACCTAAATTATTTATTATCTCAAGCAACAACAGTATCTACTTATGCTCAGGATAATTTTCCTCCTGGAAAAGTTAAAGATTTAACTGCAGTTAAAGGTACATCAATTGGACAGATAAAACTTACTTGGACATATCCTGGTGATGATGGATATGTAGGGAGTGTAGTTGATGGAGCAGTAGAAATTAAATATAGTTCATCTATGGTTTCAAATGCTAATTCAGCAGAGTTTATGATATATTTTACAACATCGTTTAGTCCGTCAGTTTCTGCAAGTATAATATTATCTGATTTATTACCAAAAACAACATATAAATTTTGGATTAGGACAAAAGATGATATTGGTCATTGGTCAGAATATTCTGATGCAGTGCAAATTGTTACAAAATATGTCGCTTCAGTAATATCACATTATCCACAAAATAATGATGCAGGGATTGCTAATACTATAATTCCAACAATATATTATGATGATTATATAGATACAATGACAATTTCCAATGCAGTAAAGATTTTTGAGATAAAAAATAATTTAAATCAACAAATTAATCAAGAGGTAAATTATAGAGTATTTTCTTTAGATAACTTAGAAATAAAACTTATTCCTGTTGAAGTTTTAAATAAAAATTATAAGTATAAAGTAACAATTTCTTCTGGTGTGAAAGATATTTTTGGTAATACCATTGATCAAAAAATAGATTTTGTTTTTACTACAATTATGGATTATGAGAAGGAAAACAAATTTGCTTTAGAAGAAGATAAAACAGTAGTAGAGATTTATCCAAATACTTTATCACAAGATGCTTATTTAATAATAGGCAAAGATCCACAATCTAATCAAGTAGATGTTAAACCACAAAAAATTGAAATTGCAAATGATAAAATAACAAAGGTAGAAGATAAAACATCTCTTGTGAATACTATGCGAGAATTTGTTTTATATGATGAAAACAAAAATGTCATAAAAAGAAATTTTAAAAATAAAATTAAGATTACAATTCCATATAAAGATGATGATCAAGATGGTTATATAGACAATCTGTCTAAAAAAGTTAAAGAAAAAACATTAAAAATTTACTATTTAGACGAAGAAGACAATGTTTGGATAAGGATTCCAGATTCTGTAGTTGATATAGAAGAAAATACTGTATCTGTTTATGTTCAACATTTTTCAGTTTATATGATTGTCGGGGAAGAGGATTATTCGTTAGATGATGCATATGCTTATCCTGTGCCATATAGACCAAATACTGATTCCTCACATAAAAAGATTACTTTTACAAACCTTTCCCGAGAAGCAGTTATAAAAATTTATACCATCAATGGTGAACTTATAAAAACAATTAAAGAACCTCAAGATGATGGTATTGAAGATTACAAAACTTCTTGGGAAGATGTTAATGTAGGTAGCGATGTTTATATTTATATAATAGAAAATAAAAAAAATAAAAAAACAGGTAAGTTGATTGTTGTAAGATAATAGTAAATATGAGATATTTGATACTGAAGAAAAAAATAAAATAGAATTTTTAATAATGGAGAAAAAAATGTGCAAAATAAAAGTTTCAGCCAAAACAGTTTTTTTAATAACAATTGTATGCTTGATAAATTTTGGGACACAAAACATATTTTGTGAAACAGGAATTGAAAGTTCCTGGGTGTATCCGGTACCATGTTATTTTAACAAAGACAAGAGTATAAAATTTACCGATTTACCAAAAGATGCAATTATTGATATCTACACATTAAATGGCGAAAAAGTTTTAACTATTTATGAAGGAAATAATAAAAAAGATTTTCAGTCGGAGTGGAAGTTTAGCGAATATTTGCCTTCAAGTGATGTTTATATTTATATTATAAAGAAGGATAATGAAAGTAAAGCAGGGAAAGTTATTGTAATAAAGTAAATGAAAGAACCAATAGTAGATGACCATACCTACTTTATACAAAAGTTAATTGAAAAGAGAGTGTGAAAAAAAGTTTATAGATTATTTGTCAAAGGATAAGTTAAAAAAATGGTGAGGATATTAAATAGGAGAAATAAATAAATGAAAAATGTTTATAGAAAATATTTCATGGTAAAAAAAGTTGTTAAAGTGAAAAGTAATGTTTACATAAAGATATTTTTTATAATGATAACAAAAATTTTTTTTGTTCTACAATTTTACCTTTTTGTTCAGGAAAGTTTTTCTTCAAATACTACAGCAAACTTTTTAAAAATAGGCATTGGTGCCCGTGCAACAGGGTTAGCAGAAACATTTTGTGCAATAAGTGATGATGTTACAAGTATTTATTATAATCCTGCAGGATTAGCACAGCTGGATTTGTATGAATTATCTTTTGGCTACAACAGGTATATAGAAAATATAAATTATTTTACCAGTGGATACAATTTCCCATTTATATTTAAAAGGCAGGGAAAGAAAAGTTATGATTTCAATATTGGGATAGGGATATATTATTTAAGTATGGAAGAGATAAAAGCTTACGATTCTAGTGGTGTTTCTAAAGGGACAGTTATAGCAAACGATATGGCAATTAGTTTAGTTTATTCTCAAAGAATAGCAAGGTATAAAGAAACAATTGATATGCCAGATTTTAAACCTGGACTATATGCAGGGATTAGTGCAAAGTTAGTAAACAAAAAATTAGCTGAAATAACAAAGTCAGGTATAACTTCAGATTTTGGTTTATTATTTATACCTAAAACTAAACTTTTTAATGGTAGTATTAGAACAGGTGTTTCTGTACAAAATTATTTTGGTGGATTACAGTTTGATACAGAAATGTCAGAATTTCCATTGAATACAAAATTTGGTATTGCGTATCGAAAAGATATTGTTGGGAATCCATTGACTACAGGAATAGATTTTAATTTAAATCCAAATTTTATAAGTTTTGGGGCAGAATATTTTATAATGAATATATTAGCCATTCGTGCAGGATATAAGTTTGCTTCAGAGTTATATCTTGACCAAGGTCCAAGGATAGGTTTTGGTATAGGAATTAATAATTTTCGGTTTGATTATTCTTTTGCACCGTTTGTGGTATTTGGTGAAACACACAAGGCAAATATTACAATTAAATTTGGTAACGTAACATCATCTAAGATAAGTGTAGTATCATATTTAATTGATAAATCATATAAAAAATCTATGTTGTATATAAGTTCAGGGAAATATCTGCATGCATATAGAGAGTTGTTATACATAACAGAACTTGATCCTACTCATACTGAAGCAAAAACTGAAATTAAAAAAATTGAGGAATTGTTTAAACAAGTGCAACAAGAAAAACTAAAAGAAAAGATTGATAAAGAAATAAAAGAAAGTTTTAATCAAGCGAAAGATTTGTTTGATAAAGGAGATATCTTAAAAGCTAGAGAAATCTTTGATATAATAATAAAACTAAATCCTGAACATAAAGAATCAAAATCTTACTTGCAAAAAATTGATAACATACATAAAGAGGCAATTAAACAACGTATAACAGTTTATTTTACTGAAGGGATAAATTTTTATGAAAAAGGTAATTATACAAAAGCTATTCAACGAATGGAAAATATTTTAGAGATAGACCCCAACCATGAAAAAGCAAAAGAATATTTAACATTATCAAAACAAAAACAAAATGAGATGGTAGCGAAACAAAAAGAGACAGAAAAATTAAAACAAGCAGAAAAAATGTATCAAGAAGCAACAGCATTTTTTGATAGAGGAAATTATTCAAAATCAGTAGAACTTTTCAAAAAATTGTTAGAGTTGATACCAAATTATAAAGATGTGTCATCAAAATTATCTCAAGCACAACAAAAATATGAACTACAAATTGTTTTAAACAAAGAAGAATCAGCAAAACTTTATACGGAAGGGCTAAAAGCTTACACTTCTGGTGATTTGAAAAAAGCGTATGAGTTGTGGAAAAAATCATCCGAACTTGATCCAGGAAATGATCGTGCAAAAAAAGGAGTAGAACGTTTGGAAAAAGAAATTAAAAAATAATGTCTAAAAAGTTAATTTTTATATATTGATTTGTTCTTAAAAAAATTATAAGTTTAAATAAATTGATTAGCAATTCTTTGGCTATTTCTATATCTAAAGTAAAAAAATGAAATTAAGGACAAAACTTGGTCTAACTGCAGTTTCTCTTGTTATAACAGTAATACTTTTAGTAGCGGTAGTGTTATTTATTTTTGAACGACAAACATTAATAAAAGAAAAACAAGAGTCTCGCATTCGTGATGCAGAATCGTTGTCTGAGATTGCGAAAGAATCAATAATTATTTCAGACGAGTTAGTGCTATTAAATTATATTAAATTGATCAAAAAAAAACCTGAGATTTCGTATGCAATGTTTATTTCATCTCTTGGAATAGTTTATGCTCATACAAATTTTGAACAGATGGGTGTTGAAATTAATGATGAAGTTTGGAATAAAATTTATAATACAAATTCTGTTGCAATAAATTCTTGGGAAAATCAAAATAAAAAAGTTTTAGACATTTCTGTGCCAGTAAGAATTCAAAATAATATAGTAGGGTATGTGCGATTAGGTCTTTTGCAGGAAGTTATTGACAAGGATGTTTTAGTTGCGTTAAACAAAACTAGAGACAGGATTTTGATTGTTGCAGCAATAGCTTTGATATTAGGATTAGTGGGTTCATTTATTTTAGCTCAGACAATGACAAATCCAATAAAAAAACTAGCTCAGGGAGCAGCCAAAATTGGTGAAGGAAAGTTAGATACTGTAATTAATGTAAAAAGTAAAGATGAACTTGGCGAATTAGCAAAAGATTTTAATTTAATGGCACAGAAATTAAAAGAACTTGACAGAATGAAAGAAGATTTTATGTCTTCAGTCACACATGAACTAAGATCTCCACTAACTGCAATAAAAGGTTATATTAACTTAATGTTAGAAGGTAGAGCAGGTGAAATTTCTCCAAGACAAAAAGAGTTTTTAACAATAGTTAGTAATAACACAAGTCGGTTAGGCAGGTTTATAAATGATATTTTAGATTTAGCAAAGATCGAAGCTGGTATGATGGAAATAAAACCTGAATTAGTAAGTTTGTATGAACCAGCAAACGAAATTATGACATTGATGAAATCTGTTGCTGAAGATAAAAAGATTACTTTAATTTCCGAAGTTCCACCAGATGCACCTAAACTTATGATAGATAAAGATAGGGTTGGACAAATTATAACAAATTTGTTAAGTAATGCACTTAAATTTACTCCTGAAGGTGGAAAAATTACATTAAAATATATTGACAAAGGAGAGTATGTTCAAATAGGTGTTGCAGATACAGGGATAGGAATACCAAAGGAATCTTTAGGAAAAATTTTTAGCAAGTTTGAACAGGTTTCTGAACACAGAAAAAAGGTTAAAGGTGCAAAAGGGACTGGTTTAGGTTTGTCAATTGCAAAAGGGTTAACAGAAGGTCATGGAGGAAAAATTTGGGTTGAAAGCGAAGTTGATGTTGGGACTACGTTTTGGTTTACATTGCCTAAACAGTATGTACCAAAAGATGGTGTAAGAATTTAAATACAATAAATCAAGTTTATGAGGTAAAATAATGACAAAAAAAGTTTTAATTGCTGAAGATGAAGAAGATTTAAGAAACCTTGTAAAAATATACTTAGAACCTTATGACATAGAAGTTTTAGAAGCATCAGATGGAGAAGAAGCAGTTGTCGTTGCAAAAGAAAAAAAACCTGATATGATTATTACAGATAACAATATGCCTTTTTTGACTGGTTATGAACTTTTACAAAAATTAAAAAGTATACAGGAAACAAGAAATATTCCTGTTGTTATGGTTACCGGTAGAAAATTTGATCAAGAAATGCAAATGCTAATAAAATTTGATGCAAAAGATTTTATTCAGAAACCATATGAAGAAGAAAAAATTGTTGCTGTAGTAAAAAAAGTTTTAGGTGATATTAATAAAAAAGGTTTAGAGCAATCAAGTATGCAAGAATCTATAAATACAGAAACTATTTCTAAAGAATCTAAAGATGTTATTGAAAAAACAAAACCTGACCAAGAGAATAAAGTTGTAGAATTAGAAACAGAAAATTTTGTCCCTGAACCAAAAGGTCAAGATCAAATTCAATCAGAAAAAAATTTTTTTGTTAGTTCAAACAATGAACAATTTGTAGCAAATACTGAACAGTCAGTAATTGATAATAGTTTAATAAAAAATGAACCTGTTGTTGTTACTGATGATTTCAATGTAATACCAGAAGAATTATCTGTGTTGGAAGAAATTATTCCAAAAATTCATGATAATCAACCATCTGAAACAACTAACGAAATATTTTATGAAAAAAGAGATGAAGATAAGATGTCTGTTATAGAACAACAAGATATTGTGGAACAGAATATACAAGAAAAAAATATTTTAGATGATAATTCAGTAGAAGAAGTTATAACTAATAAAGAAACAGAAAATATTAGTTCAAGTGTTGAAACTTCATTATTACCTCCGGATTTTACAATGTTTTTGGATACTAAAAATGAAGATAAAATGCAAAATATAACAGGTGAATCAATTGAACAAAGTAATTTAAAAAAAACGTCAGAACCACAAGGTTTAGATAAACAAGAACAAAAGATAGAAAAACCTGTTGATTACCCAACAATTGAAAAAAACACAGATATTGGCAATCAACAAGTAATTATAGAAGAGTTAAGTATACAAGAAGAAAAAATTGTTCCAGAACTTAAAAATGAAAATTTAGTAGAAGATATTTCTCATCATGATAAAGAAATTGAAAATGTAGTACAAGAACAAAAAGAAGCAGAACAAAAGCAGATAAATACAGAATTTGTTCAAGAAATAAAAGAAACAGAAATTAGAGATGATGAGATTCAACCTGATAAAGAAAAAATTGTTAGTACAGACGAAAATTTACATGTTACAGATGAAGGATTATATTTAGCAAGTAAACTTGTTTCAAAAAGTGTTATTGAAGTGTTATTTCCGAATAAAAACATTAAAATAACTCCAGAATCTAAGGCAATAATTTTAATATTGGAGAACAAAGTTAATAAAGATATTTTGTTAAAGTTGGACCATATTATAGAAAAAGTTCCATTGATGAAACTTTTTGTAAACGAACAAGTTTTTAATGAAAAAAAAGGTAAAATAAACAATCTTATAAAAAAAGTTTCAAAAGAAGAAATAATGCAATTATACGATACATTAACAAAATTTTTTAAAAGATAAAAAACTAACGGAGAATTTAGTTTATGATAAAAAAAATTTTGGTAGTAGATGACGAACATTCAATTGCAAATTTGATAAAAATCAACTTAGAATTTGAAGGATATGATGTAGAAGTTGCATATAGTGGAGATGAAGCATCAAAAAAAGTTAAACAATTCAAACCTGATTTAATAACTTTAGACATAATGATGCCACAGATGAACGGGTTTCAAGTTTTAGAGATGTTAAAAAAAGATCCTGAAACACAAAATATTCCAGTTATATTTATTTCAATAGTTGAAGGTATTCAGAAAGAAAGGGGATATTATCTTGGTGCAGTGGATTTTTTGTCAAAGCCGATAGAGTTTGGTGAGTTGTATAAAAGTATAAAAAATGTTGAGAATGGTCTTGAAAAAACTGCTGATAAAAAGAAACATGTATTAATTATTGATGATGAAAAGGATACGTCTGGTTATATAAAAGAATACTTAGGTTCGGAAAATTATATGGTAGAAATAGTAGATAATGGACCAGATGGTGTAACATATGCAAAACAAAAATTGCCAGATTTGATTTTGTTAGATTTACATATGCCTGGTATGGATGGTTTTTCTGTGATGAAAATTTTGAAACGTGACAAGGTTACACAACATATACCAATAATAGTTATTACTGGTTATGATTTAAAAGGATACAGACAAAAAGCGTTGTTATACGGTGCGTCAGAATATTTTACAAAACCACTTTCTGAAAAAGAGTTGTTGGACAATATTAAAAAATTAGTTTAATATTGATAAAAAAAATATGGGCACAAAATTTAAAATACTTGTTATTGATGATGAGATAGATATTCAAAGATTAATTGTGGAACTTTTAAATGATGAAGGATACGATGTTTCATCTGCAGATGATGGCGAAACAGGAATAAAAAAAGTAAAAGAGATTCAACCAGATCTTGTTGTTCTTGATTGGCAGTTACCTGATATGGAAGGAGTGGACGTGCTAAGAATTATAAAAAACGATTCTACAACAATGCACATTCCAGTAATAATGTGTACCAGTTTAGGTTCTAGTGATAATAAAATTAAAGGGTTAGAGACAGGAGCTGATGATTATGTTACAAAACCGTTCAACTCTAGTGAATTAATTGCAAGAGTAAAAGTAGCTTTGCGCCGTGTTCAAAGAGAAGAAAAAATTATTGAAGCACGAATTGCTCAATTACAAAAATTTTTGCCAAAAGAAATGTTAGATAAAATAATTTATGGCCCAAAATTTTCCGAAGGTGAAAGACGAATTGTTACTGTTTTATTTGCAGATTTGACAGGATTTACTTCTATGGCTGAACAGATGGATCCTGAAGATGTTAAAAAAGTTGTAAACGAATGTTTTAAAGGTTTTGTTGAAGCAATAAATATGTATGGTGGTGTTATTGACAAATTTATTGGAGATGCTATAATGGCACTTTTTGGGATACCAATAACTCACGAGGATGATCCGCAGCGTGCACTTAAAACTGCATTAATGATGTTATATAAATTACAAGAGTTTAATAAAACACATGCTGAATTACCACAAAAATTACAAATTCGTATTGGAATAAATACTGGTGAAGTTGTTGCTGGTGAAATGGGTTCTGAAACGAGAAGTGAGTATACTGTCATGGGAGATACTGTTAATGTGGCATCAAGGTTGCAAACAATTGCTCTACCAAACCAGATTGTTATTTCTGAAGAAACTTACAAATATTCTAAGAACGAGTTTGTGTTTTATAAACTTCCATCGATAAATGTGAAAGGTAAACAGGATGCTTTAAACATATATGAATTAAAAGGAGCAAAATATTTGAGATATAATTTTATATCTGTTAATAATAAAATTTCGCCATACATTATTCCTGAACGAGAATATAATTTTACTAAAAATTTTATAGATAGGATAAAAGATGTTTCTGTAGAAAATTCACACAATGGTTATGCAGTATCTATTACAGGACAGTATGGTTTTGGGAAATCAAGATTGATGTATGAACTATCAAAATATGTACAACAATTAGGAATACGATATTTTGAATTTAGATGTTTACCTTATGGACAACAAGGATCAATGGTTGTTGTATATGATGTTAAAGAAAATAAATTTGTTAATACAGGAATAAAACAAGTTCTGGTAGAAATATTAAAGAATGAACCACTAATAATTTTTTTAGAAGACTTAAATTATGCAAATGCAACTTTGCTAACGTTGTTCGAGTCTATAGTAGATCTTTGTGAGACAAAACAGTTGTTGGTTATAACAACATCATTGCCTGATACACAAATTCCTTGGAGCAAAAAAAATTATTTTAGAGAGATTATGTTGCCTGAAATGACAATTGGTTGTTCAAACAAGTTGTTGGATAATCTTTTGGGAGAAAATATGATATTAAAAAATGTCAAAGATATAATACTACAAAACGCTGAAGGGGTACCATTGTTTGTAGAAGCTTTGGTGAACAATTTAATAGAAACAAGAGCAATATTGAATAATGGTGATGGGTTTTCAATAAGTGGACAAATAAATAAGATTGATATCCCACAAAAAATTTATGTAGCAGTAATGTGTCAAGTAGATCAGTTAGATATTAAAACAAAAGAAGTTTTGCAGATAGCTTCTGCTATAGGACGAGATTTTAAATTTAACCTTTTAAAATACTTATATCCTGAGGAAAATGTTATTAAAGAATCAATAGCCAAACTTATCAAGAAAAAAATTTTAGTAGAGAAAACATTGTTACCAGAAAGAATTTATTCGTTTAATTAAAACTTGTCCAAGAAGTAGTTTTTAGTACATTATTAGTTTCTACAAGAAAAGAAATTCAAAAAAAGATTGAAAATTATATTTCTGCTAATTAATAGTGCAAAAACTTTTCTAAAAAAATGAAAATATAGATCTTGAAGATAACACAATATTTTTATATACTAACAAACTATGAGAAATATTGTGTTATTAGGTTTTGTAAGTTTGTTTACAGACATTTCGTCGGAGATGATTTATCCGCTAATTGGTATTTATCTTACATCTTTAGGAACACCATACACTTTAATAGGCCTCATAGAAGGCATTGCAGAGAGTATTGCTAATATAATAAAAATTTTTTCAGGAACAATATCTGATAAATATAGAAAACGTAAAATATTTGTATTATTAGGATATTTTGGTTCTGCACTAGGAAAACTGTTTTTATTTCTAAGTAACACATGGCCTTTGGTACTTTTTGCTCGTGTTATTGACAGGTTTGGAAAAGGTGTTAGAACTTCTCCAAGAGATGCTTTAATTGCTGAATCTACTAGCGAAGAAAAAAAAGGGCGTGTGTTTGGGTTACATCGTTCAATGGATACTTTAGGTGCAATATGTGGAATTTTGATAGTATATTTTTTTATTCAAAAATATATAAACGATTTTAATGTGTACAAAAAAATATTCTTATATGCTACAATACCAGCGGTTATAGGAGTAGTGTTTTTGTTTTTTGTTAAAGATAGTGGCAACATTGACAAAAAGAATGATGAGATTAAAAAAGTTAGTATAAAATTTTATAAATATATACCACAAAAAACAAAAATTTATATTTTAATTTCTACAATATTTGCAATAGGAAATTCTTCAAACCAGTTTTTATTGTTAAAATCAAAAAGTATAGGTTTTGATGCAAGTTATATAATATTATTTTATTTGGTATATAACTTATCATATTTTTTATTTTCTTATCCAGCGGGAGTTGTTGGAGATAATATCGGTAAAAAAAAAGTTATAATGATTGGATATTTGATTTATAGTTTGGTATACTTATTATTTGGACTAATAAATGTTAAAACGAAAAGTTTTATATGGATATTATTTTTAATTTATGGGATTTATATGAGTTTAGTTGAAGGACAGGAGAAAGCTTTTTTATCTGAACTTTCTCCAGAAGAACATAAAGCTTCGGTGTTAGGTTTACAGTATACTTTCACAGGAATGATGTTGTTTCCTTCAAGCTTAATAGCTGGTAGTTTATGGGATTTAGTAGGGCATCAAGCACCATTTATTTTTAGTAGTATAATTTCTTTTATATCGTTTGTTATGATACTGGTATTAATTTAATTTTTTAATGGAGGACAAAAATGGATGGAATAGAAATGTTAAAAACAAGACGAAGTATTAGAACTTTTGCAGAAAAAAAGGTTGAAGATAAAATTATCAAAGAAATAATAAATTGTGCACGGTTAGCTCCTACAGCAAACAATGTTCAACCATGGATTTTTGTGGTAGTAAGAAATAAAGAATTAAAAAATAAAATTGCACAAATTACAGGACGAAATGGAAGTTTTATATCACAAGCAGATGTTTGTATAACAATTTTTTGTGATGATGTAAAATATTATTTAGAAGATGGTTGTGCTGCAACAGAAAATATTTTGTTATCAGCACGATATTATGGGTTAGGAAGTTGTTGGGTTGCTGGAGATAAAAAAGATTATGCTCAAGAAGTTAAAAAAGTTTTAAATGTTCCAGAAAATTATAAGTTAATAAGCATTATACCATTAGGTTATGTTGAAGAGAAAGTTTTAGAACAAGTTCAAAATATTACTAAAAAACCTATAGAAGAAATAATGTTTATTGATAAATTTGACAAAAGATAGGTATAATAAATTTATGGATGTTAATACTATAAAAACCAGTAATGAACATTCAGCAGGCGGGGTTGTAATTTATAACAACAGTGTTTTAGTAATTAAAACAAAAAATTTAAAAGCAGAAACAGTTTTTACATTTCCAAAAGGACATATCGAGAAAGGTGAGAGTAGAAAGCAAGCTGCAATTAGAGAAGTTGAAGAAGAAACAGGTTTAAAAGCAGAGATTGTAGAAAAACTTGATGATGTGAATTATTGGTTTATTTTTAATAACACAAAAATATATAAAACAGTTAGTTGGTTTATTATGAAACCTGTTTCTGAGAAGGAAGTTGATAAACTATCTCCAGACAAAACAGAAGAAAAAATTCAAAGTGTTGAATGGGTAAGTTTAGATAAAGTAGAAAAAATTTTATCCTATGATTCAGATAAAAGATTGATACAGTTATTAAAAGAAAAAATAAAGGTATGAACATAGAACAACAATTGGAAATTTTATTGCGTGGAATTTCAGATATAGTTTCCGTACAAGAATTAAAAGAAAAGTTGTTATTAGCCAAACCATTAGTGGTAAAACTTGGGGTAGATCCTACTTCAAAAGATTTACATCTTGGCCATACAGTAATTTTACGTAAGTTAAAACAATTTCAGGATTTAGGACATAAAATAGTTTTTATAATAGGAGATTTTACAGCAAAAGTTGGAGATCCTTCAGGTAGAGATTCAACCAGACCAATGCTTACAGAAGTGGAAATCTTGCATAATGCAAAAACTTATCAAGATCAAGTGTTTAAAATTTTGGACAAAGACAAAACAGAGGTAGTTTATAACAGCAGATGGTTGGGGTCGTTAGGTGTTGATGGTATATTAAATTTATGTTCAAAATATACTGTTGCAAGAATGTTAGAGAGGGACGATTTTGAAAAACGATTTAAAAACAATACTCCAATAACAATATTAGAATTTATTTATCCATTGTTACAAGGATATGATTCTGTATCAATAAAAGCCGATGTAGAATTAGGTGGCAATGATCAGAAATTTAATTTAATTGTAGGTCGTGAGTTACAGAAGGATGTAGGACAAAAACCACAAGTTATATTAACAATGCCATTGTTAGAAGGAACTGATGGAGTTCGTAAAATGTCAAAATCGTATAATAACTATATTTCTATTACAGAATCACCACAGGATATGTTTGGAAAAATAATGTCAATACCGGATAATTTAATGTTGAGATATTACGAGTTGTTAACAGATGAAGATATGAAAATAATAAAACATTTTTGCGAGACTGATCCAAGAAATGCAAAATCAAACTTAGCTCAAATAATTGTAGGTCAATATTATGGCAAAGAAACTGCAGTGAAACAAAAAGAAATTTTTGATAAGACTTTTAAAGAAAAAAAAATTCCTGATGACATAAAAGAAATAAAAGTAAAAAAACAGAAATATGATTTGTTAGAATTAATAAATAAAACTGGTATAATAAAATCAAAAAGTGAAATAAAACGTTTAATAAATCAGGGTGGGATAAAAATTAACCAGCAGAAAGTAACCCAGAATATAGAGGTTAATTTAGAAAACTATAATGAGTTAATTGTACAAATAGGTAAACTAAATTTTATAAAAATAGTTGTAGAATAGAAAAAATTTGAAATTTAAAAATAAGTTAACTTTAGGAGAAAAAAAAATGAAATGTCCTAATTGTAATATAGAAAATAAACCAGAAGCAAAATTTTGTAAAAAATGTGGTCAATCTCTAATAATACAACCAGTCTGGAAACCTACTTGGATATGGCATATAAAAGTTTTGTTGGTTATATATGTCGTGTTGATATTATTATTTTTTCTTTTGAACAACTTATTAAAACCTTTTATGCGTGAATTACCTAAGGAAATAACACCATGGTTACAAAAAAAATAAATACTAAAAATTTTAGTATAACAAATCTTGCAAAAAATATAATAGAAATTGAATCTAAACAAATTTTGTTACAAAAAAAACATATTGATAAACAATTTATAAAAGCTGCGTTGTTGTTGAGAGATTTATCAGGAAAACTTATTGTGTTAGGAGTTGGCAAATCTGGATTAATAGGTCGGAAATTAGCTGCAACATTTTCATCAATAAACATTCCGTCAATATTTTTGCATCCAGTAGAACTTCTTCATGGTGATTTAGGAACTATAAAACAAGAGGATATAGTTTTAGTATTATCATATTCTGGTGAAACAGAAGAAATAAAAAATGTTTTACCAATTCTAAAAAATTTTAATATTAAAATAATATCTTTTACAGGTGAAAAAAAATCAAAACTTGCAAAAAATTCTGATATTGTTATTAATACAAAAATTACAAAAGAAGCCTGTCCATATGGCATAGTTCCAACATCATCCACTACTGCAATGCTTGCGGTTGGTGATGCTCTTGGGATAACAGTAGCACAATTGCGTGGGTTTAAAAAAGAAGATTTTGCAAAATTACACCCATCTGGGAAACTTGGAAAAATTCTTAATATCAGAGTGAAAGATTTAATGCACAAGGGTAAATATAAATCTGTTGTGAAAGAAAATACTAAAGTAAAAGATGCAATAATTGTTATGACATCAAGTCGTGTTGGTGCAACAAGTGTTGTTGATAATAAAGGTAGATTAATAGGATATTTTACTGATGGAGATTTGAGAAGAAAAATTCGTGATGATATAGATATGTTAAATAAAAAAATAAAAGATGTTATGACAAAAAATCCAAAATTTATTTATGAAACAGATTTAGTAGTGAAAGCTAAAGAAATGATGAAAGAATTTAATTTTGACAATTTACCTGTAGTGAACAAAAAGTTAGTGGTTGTTGGCATAATTGATGAAAGAGATATTTTAAAAGAAGGATTGTAATGAAAATGAAATTTGAAAAAAAACATTTACAAAAAGCAAAAAAAATTAAAGTTTTATTATCTGATGTTGATGGTGTGTTAACAAAAGGAGAACTGATTGTTCTTGATAGTGGTGAAGAGGTTAAAATATGGGATATTAAAGATAGGTTAGCATATACTTTAATTTGGCTTTCTGGTTTAAATATAAAATTGGGTTGGATAAGTGGCAGAGGTTGTAAACAGTTATCAGATCGTGCAAAAGAGTTAAAATTAGATTTTTTTTATCAAAATGTAAAAGATAAATTAGATGTTTATGAAAAAATAAAAAAAATAGGTAACTATTCTGATGAAGAAATTGCATATATAGGAGATGATTGGTTAGATATTTCAATATTAAAACGTTCAGGACTTTCTGTTTGTCCTAAAGATGCATTGGACGATGTTAAAAAATATGTAAATTTTATTTCTTCGTATAACTCAGGCTGTGGTGTTTTTAGAGAAGTTGTTGAACTTATTTTAAAATCACAAGGAAAGTGGGATAAAGTTTTTTCTGTTTATAATAAATGAGTTTAAAGAATATTAGAAATAAGATTATCTGGTATTTTATTTTTTTAGTTTATGTACTTTTCTGTAATCTTCCAATAAAAATTAATCAATTAATAGGCAGTATTTTAGGTAAAATATTTTTTTATTTTGACATGAAGAACAAATATGTAGCATATAATAACTTAAAATATATTTTTCCAGATAAAAATTTTGATGAAATTCGTAAAATAACTAAACAGATGTTTAGTGAATTAGGGAAAAATATATTTGAATTTATTTTATTTGAAAGAATGAAATATTTAATAAACAATTTAGTTGAATTTGAAGAAGATAGTTTATCAATTTTAAAAAAAATTTATTCTGAAGGTAAAGGAGTAATAATTTTTTCAGGACATTTTGGTAATTGGGAACTACTTGGAGCAAAATTGAGTTTATCAGGTTTTCCATTAGCAGTAATTTTTAGAGAAAATTATATTAAAGAGGTTGATCTTTTTGTAGAAAAGATGCGATGTTCTGTAAACGAAATAGTTATTGGACGAGGAAAACAAAATTCTATAAAAAATTTGTTATTTGCACTGAAAAGAGGATATTTAATAGGAGTTTTAGTGGATCAAAATATAAGTTCAGTAAAAAATGTTGAGATACCTTTTTTAGGTAAAACTGCTTCTACGCCTATAAGTGTGGTTGAAATGGTAATTAAATATAAAATACCTTCTGTAGTAGGTGTTATAGTGCGTAAAAAATCCAAACATAAAATAAAAATTAAACAGTTAGACTATAATTTATATAACGATAAAATAAAATTAGTTACAGAAATAAATAATATTTTATCTGAATATATTAAACTTTATCCAGCACAATGGATTTGGATACACAAAAGATGGAATTAAAAAAAACAATAATAATGTTATTATTATTTTTGACATATTCTTGTGACAAACATTCTAATTCTTTACGTGTTGATAGCAAAGATGTCTCAAAAATTATAAATTTTACTTTAACAGAAACAAAAGATGGTATGCCAACATGGAAAATATTTGCTAAAGAAGCTGAAATTGATGAAAAAAATAATAAAATAACCATTTTTGATGGTAGTATAAAGTTTTATAAAAAAGATGATTATGTTTCCATAATGATATTTAAACAAGCAATAATGAATACAATAACAAACGACATATTTTTTATTGGTGAAAATATTGTAAATACCGTTGAAAAAGAAAAAATAATTACATATGATATAAAATACATATCTTCGATTAACAAAGCTTTTTCTGATAAAGAAATAAAAGTTTACAGGTTGAACAATTTAATAACAGGGAAAGGTTTTGAAACAGAAGACGGGTTTAAAACTATAAATATTAAGGAAACAATAATTGTACCTCAGAATTAAGTTATTATACTTATTAACATCTATAATTTTTACTACTATAACTTTTGCACAAGAACAAAGTATAAAAAAAATTACGGCAGATAATACTGAATACAATAGAAAAGACAAAATAATAAAATTTAAACAAAATGTAGTAATTGAATTTAAAGATGGAAAAATTTTTTGTAACGAAGCGATATTTGATGAAAACAATAAAAATATTCTATGTAAATTTAATGTTTATGCAATAATTATTTCTACTAAAGATAATTCTATGGTAGAGATATGGTCAAATATGGCAAAATATGATTCTTTGGGAATGGTTCTTGAGTTTACAGAGAATCCATACGTGTTATACAAAAACAGTGATGGAAAACAACATACACATCTTTATGCAGAAAAAATTTTGTTCAAGGAAAATAACGATAAAATTATTTGTGTAGGCAATGTAAAAATAAAAAATATGCAAGGAGAATTAAGTTGTTCATATGCAGAATATTATATAAGTAACAAAATTGTTTATATGAACTATTTTGAACAAGAAAATAGTAGTGAAAAGGTAGTGTTTGTGTCAAAGCAGAGTAGTATTAATGTAGAATATTTTACTTCAAACAAGGCAATTTTTTATATAGATAAAAATAAAATTTATTTAGATGGGAAAGTAGAGATTGTGTTTAAAAATGAGCATAATAGCTGAAAGTGTTAGTAAATCTTATGAACATAAGTTAGTATTAAACAATATTTCTATTTCCATAAATCCTGGAGAAGTTGTAGGATTGTTAGGTCCTAATGGAGCTGGTAAAACAACATTTTTTTATTCAATAATGGGTTTGGTAAAAATTGACAATGGGACAATTTCTGTTGACGGACAAAATGTTACTAATATGCCAGTTTATTTTAGAGCAAGAAAAGGTATTGGGTATTTATCTCAAGAACCATCAATATTTAGAAAACTTACTGTGGAAGAAAACATTTTTGCAGCAGTAGAAATCTGTTATAGTTTAAACAAACAAAAAAATGAAGTTTTAGAAAAAATGTTAAATGAGTTTAACTTAGTTCATTTAAGAAAACAAAAAGCGTATACATTATCTGGTGGCGAGAAACGAAGATGTGAAATTGCCAGAGTATTAGTTTCAAACCCAAAATATTTGTTATTAGACGAACCGTTTGTTGGTATTGATCCAAAAACAATTGAAGAATTACAACTTATAGTTTTAAAATTAAAAAAAAGTGGGCTTGGTATTTTGTTAACAGATCATAATGTAAGAGAAACATTAGAAATAGTTGATAGAGCATACATAATTTATCGTGGAGACATATTAATTCATGGTGATGCGCAACAGTTAGTAAATGATGACCAAGCAAGGAAAATTTATTTAGGAGAAAAGTTTAAGTTATAAAAGGAGATCTGTTTATGGAAAACATTAAAATTGTAGGTAGACATGTTAAAATTACAGATGCGATTTCAGATTATGTTAATAAACGTTTTGGTGGTATGGAAAAGTATGTCCATAATATAATTTCTGTGCAGGTAATTTTGGAGGTAAATAAGTATAGACATAGTGCAGAGGTTATATTGTATTCAAACAAAAAAATATTTAAAATAAAAGAAGTGGATAAAGATTTATATGTAGCGATAGATAAGTCAGCAAACAGGATAAAAGAATTGTTGATAAGGCATAAAGAAAAAATTGTGTCTTTAAAGAAACATAGAAAAAAAGTTAGTGAAATATTTGTAGACAAACAATATGATAGTTTTGATAGTGAAGAGACTGTTATTTATGCTCAGAAGATGATTAGAGCGGATGCTATAAAAATGTTTGAAGAAGGGCGTGAAAATTTTTTTGTTTTTATTGATAAAGAGACGGAAAAGTTAAATATAGTTTATAAAAAAAATAATTTTGTAAAAGTGGCACAAATAGAAACATATTAATACAAAAAAGGGGAGAAATAGAAAATGAAAATAATGAGTTTTTTAGATACAAAATCGATTATTTTAGAATTAAAAGGCAAAGATAAGAAATCTATAATAAAAGAACTAATCAGTGAATTAAGCAAAAATAAGAAAATTAAAGATGAAGAGGAAGCTGTTCGCAGTGTTATTGAGAGAGAAAAATTAGGTTCTACTGGTGTAGGTTCTGGTGTAGCAATTCCTCATGGTAGAACAAATGCAGTTGAAAAATTAGTAGGTGCGCTTGGGATATCTAGTGAGGGAGTAGATTTTGACTCTTTAGATGGTGAACCAGTACATTTTATTTTTCTAATACTTTCACCATTAGATGCTACTGGTGATTATTTAAGGGCAATATCACGTGTGTCAAGATTTTTTAAAGATAGATTTTTTAGAGAAGCGTTAAAAAATGTGTCAACAATTGAAGAAGCAGTAAAGATAATTAAACAAGAAGATAATTTTTAAAAAATGTATGTCTTATAAAGTTAAAGATCTAATTAAAGATACCAATAGTAAGTTTAATTTTAAAGTTTTTACTGAAGATAAAGGTTTGGATAAGGTAATTTTAGAACCACTTGTTCATAGATTAAGCCTTGCTGTTGTTGGACATTATAAACTGTTCCCGGAGAAAAGAATACAAGTTTGTGGCGTGACAGAATATTCGTATTTAGAAGAGTTATTGCCTGAAGAAAGATATAAACGAATTTCTGATATTTTTGAAAAATTTGGTGATAGTATTCCAGCAATAATTTTTACTGCAGGGTTAGAACCGTTTCCTGAAATTATAGAACTTGCAAAGGAAAAATCGGTAGTAATTTTAGGTACTGATTATGAAACGGTACTTTTTGTAAACGATTTATCTATAATTTTGGAAGAAAAACTAACCAAGAGTAGTTCATTGCAGGGTGTTATGGTGAATGTATATGGAGTTGGGATAGTTATTTCTGGTGATTCAGGAATTGGAAAATCTGAGGCAGCAATAGAATTATTAAAACGTGGGCATATGTTTGTTGCTGATGATATAGTAAAAACTTATGTATCTTCTTCTGGTGTTTTGATGGGAACATCTGAAGGAATAATAAAAGATTTTATTGAAGTTAGGGGTTTAGGAATAGTAGATGTTGCAGCTATTTTTGGTGTTGGTATAAAAATGGATCGGTCAAGAATAGATTTGTTAATTAATCTAAAATTATTTTCAAACTTTGGTGAATATGATCGTCTTGGAAGTGAAAGGAAGTTTTTAGAAATACTTGGAGTAAAAATTCCACAGATAACAATTCCGGTTGGTCCCGGAAGAAATGTTTCTACTTTGATAGAAATTGCTGCATTAAATTTTAAATTGCAGGAAAAAGGATATTTTCCGGTTGAAGAGTTAGACAAACGAGTTCTTCGTGCCATAGATGAAAAAAAACATGAAAAATAAAAGGTTAATAATAGTTTCTGGTTTATCAGGTGCAGGTAAGAGTCAAGCATTAAATATTTTAGAAGACGAAGGATATTTTTGTATAGATAATTTACCAGTAGAGTTAATGTCAAAATTTGTAGATTTGTTTAAACACACTAAAAGAACAAATTTCGCTATTGGATTAGATATAAGATCAGCACAAAATTTAAACGATTTAAAAAAAGCGTTTAAAATTGTTTCATTTGAAAAATCAAAAGTAGATGTGCTAAAATTGTTTATGGATGCAGACGAAAAATCTTTGATAAAACGTTTTTCTGAGACACGGCGCAGACATCCGTTAGGAGGAAATCTTGTTGAAGCAATAAAAAAAGAAAAAACTTTGTTAGAAGAATTTAAGAAAGAAGCAGATTATGTAATAAACAGTTCTTCTTTAAATTTATCTGAACTTAAACTCTGTGTTTTAAAAACTATAAACTTAAAAACTTCAGGTAAGATAAATATTACAGTGATGTCTTTTGGTTATAAATATGGTCTGCCAATTAATGCAGACATAATATTAGATACACGTTTTTTACCGAACCCAAACTATGTGGAAAAACTTAAAAATTATACTGGGAAACACAAAAAAGTCCAAGAATATGTTTTGAGTTTTGAATTAACTGAAAAATTTATTTTACATATAGAAAATTTATTAAGATTTATTTTACCAAATTTTTTTTCCGAAGGAAAAAATTATTTAACAATTGCGTTTGGTTGTACAGGAGGACAGCATAGATCAGTTGCTTTAGCACAAATAATATACAAATTTTTAATTTCACAAAAAGATATTTGTGGTAGTAATACAGAGATAAGTTTATATCATAGAGATGTCACTTATTATGAATAAAAAAAAGATAGTTACAATTGGTGGTGGGACAGGTTTAGCAACTTTGTTGCGTGGTATTAAAACAATAAAAAATGTAGATATTGTTTCTATAGTTACTACAATGGATGATGGAGGCAGTTCTGGTAGGTTGAGAAAAGAGTTTGGTGTGGTACCGCCGGGAGATATTCGTAATTGTTTAGTTGCGTTATCGGATAAAGAAGATTTATTGTCTGAATTATTTAATTATAGGTTTCCAATAAAAAGAGGAAATCCAGAGGTTGGTGGACATTCGTTAGGTAATTTATTGTTAATAGCAATGTCAGATATTTTAGGTGGTTTTCAAAATGCTTTATCTGCTATAACAGATATTTTATCCATTAAAGGAAAAGTTTTGCCGGTTACATTACAATCTGCAAATTTAGTAGCAGAATTAGTTAATGGAAAAGTTATTAAAGGAGAAAGTAAAATTTCTAAATCAAAAATTCCAATAAAAAGATTAAAAATTATACCAAAACAAGTTAAACATTATCCTGAAGTTGAAAAAAATATTTTATGTTGTGATTTATTGATAATAGGTCCCGGTTCATTGTTTACGTCATTAATTCCACCGTTAATGTTTAATGGTATCGTTAATGCAATAAAGAAATCAAATGCAAGAAAAGTTTTTATATGTAATATTATGACACAACCTGGTGAGACAGATAATTATACTGCTTCTATGCATGTTAACAAAGTATATGAACACTGTAAAAATGAATTTAAATTTGATTATTTGATTATTAATTGTGGAAAAATACCAGATAAACATTTGCATTATTATGCAAAAGAAAAATCTTTTCCAGTAGAGAATGATTTTAATATTTTAAAAAACATGGGATTAAAATTAATTTGTGGCGATTTTGTCCCAAGAAAAAAAATAGGCCGTTTTTTGCGACATGATTCTATAAAAATAGCAGAAAAAATAAAAATGTTAATATGAAAATAGGTATAATAGTTTTAAGTCATGAGAAATTTGCAGAAGAGCTTGTTAATACAGCATTTTCTATAGTTGGGACAAAACATATGGTAGAAGGAATTTCTGTAATGAGCGAGTTAAATTTAAGTTCTTTGTGTGATAAAATAAAACAAAAAATGGTGGATATGAAAGTTGAATATATGATTTTATTGACAGACATGCTTGGTGGCACACCGTGCAATGTATCATTAATGTTATGCCAAAGTTTAAACAATATTTTTGTAGTTAGTGGAGTAAATTTATACATGTTAATTACAGCTATTACTGCAAGAGAACAAATAGATGATATCAACAAATATGTAGAAAAAGTAATTTCTTCTGGCAGGAATAGCATAATCAATGTGAAAGAAAAATTTGTAAAAAAACTTAATTCAAACAAATGAGCTATATAATTAGGGTAGATGATAGACTAGTCCATGGACAAGTTATTGAAGGTTGGATAAAACCGTTAAAAATTTCTATGATAACAATTTGTTCCGACACAATTGCGTGTGATATAATGCAAAAGACTTTATATAAACTTTCTGTACCACCACATGTAGCACTTGAGTGTGATAATATTGAAACGGTAGCAAAAAAAATTGTTGAAAAAAAGTATGAGAAAGAAAATGTGTTGATTTTAATATCTTCTTTACAAGAACTAAATGTTCTTGTAAATAATGTACTTCGTTTTTCAGAAAAAACTCTGTTAAACACAATAAACATAGGTGGATTACGTCATTGTGGTAACAAAAAACAAGTATATCGTGCATTGTGTTTAGACATGAAAGATATAGAGTTATTAAAAGAATTGATTTCAAAAAAAATAGTTATGGAGTATTATATTTTACCAGATGACAAAAAACTTAAATTAAATGATTTAGTTTTAGATTTAGAAAAAACGGTAAAAAACGAGGCAAACAAATGAGTCAGGTAAAATTTTTGTTTGGAATACATAATCATCAACCAGTTGGCAATTTTGAGCATGTGATAGAAAATACATATAACTATTCATATAAACCATTTATAGATTTATTGTACGAATATCCACAAATAAAATTTTCTATGCATTGTTCTGGTATTTTGTGGGATTACTTTTTCGATAGACATCCCGAGTTTATAAAAATAGTTAAAGAAATGGTTGAACGTGGACAAATAGAATTGATATCTGGCGGATATTATGAACCGATATTATCTTCAATATCACAAAAAGATAGAATAAACCAAATAAAAATGATGAACAAATTTTTGTTTAAAACCTTTGGAGTTAATCCTGAAGGTCTTTGGCTTACAGAACGTATTTGGGAACAAAATATTGTTAAAGATATTGTTAGTGCAGGAATAAAATATACATTAGTTGATGATTATCATTTCTACTCAGCTGGTTTAGAAAAACGGGAGTTGACAGGTTATTATGTTACAGAAGAAGAAGGTTGTGTATTATATATTTTCCCAATATCGCAGATGCTTAGATATTATATTCCGTTTCGGTTAGTAGAAGAAGTTATAGAATTTTTTAAAAAATTTTCGTTTGGTGATAAAAACGAAGTTGTAGGGTTAACTATGTGTGATGATGGAGAAAAGTTTGGTGGTTGGCCAAAAACATATGATCATGTTTATAAAGACGGATGGTTAAAAAAGTTTTTAAATAAAATTTGTGAAAACCAAAATTGGCTTTCTACAATGACATATAGCGAATTTATAAAAGTACAACTTCCAAAAGGAAGAATATATTTGCCTACAGCTTCATATTTTGAAATGGGAGAATGGACTTTGCCACAAAAAACTCAAGAAATATTTGAAGATATTTTGAAAGAATTTGAACATAATCCAAACAAAGAAAAATATTTACAATTTATGCGTGGTGGGTATTGGAAAAATTTTTTGACAAAATATTCAGAATCAAATAATATGCATAAGAAAATGTTGTTTGTTAGCGATAAAGTTAATAAGATAAAAAAAATAAAAAATTATAATGCTAATGTAAAAGGTGGTGAAGAGAAAACAAAACCGATTTTTAACCAATTAAATATGGAACAAATAACTACAAATTTATATAAAGCTCAGTGTAACTGTGCTTATTGGCATGGTATTTTTGGTGGTTTGTATCTTCCACATTTGCGAGAAGCTATCTATGAACATTTAATAAAAGCAGAGAAAGAGTTGTATAAAAAAGATACAGTGTCTATAATAGATTATGACAAGGATGGTCTTGATGAAATTGTTATAGAAAATATAAGTTACGAGGCAATAATAAAGCCTTCATATGGTGGAAGTGTTATAGAGTTAGATTTAAAAGATTATAATAAAAATTTGTTAAACGTGCTTACTCGTAGAAAAGAAGCATACCATAGAAAACTTATTGAATATGATAAAAAACAAAATGTTTTTAACTCAAACGAAACTAAAACAATACATGATTTAGTATTAAGCAAAGAGAAAAATTTAAGTCAATACTTATTTTATGATTGGTATAACAGGTATAGTTTTTTGGACCATTTTTTACATCCGGATACAAAATATAACGATTTTGTCCGATGTCAATATGGTGAGGTTGGAGATTTTGTTTTGGAACCATATGAGATAATTGCAAAAGATGAAAAAAATTTTGTTACAAAACTATCCCGTAAGGGTAATGTTTGGTTAAATAATGAAAGAATAAGTATAGAAGTTGTTAAAGAGTATAAATTTGCTCCAAATATATCTTGTAAATATATGATAAAAAATAATTCCGATAAAAAAGTTGAATTATGGTTTATGTCAGAGAATAATTTAATGATTTCATATCCTGAAAAAAACAATTTAGGCGAAATTTATACTGAAAAATGGATTTCTAAAGATAATGAAAATGGATATAGGGTAGAAATATTAGTTTCAAAAAAAACAAACTTTTGGATATTTCCAATAGAAACAATTTCTATTTCAGAGAGTGGTTTTGAGCGCACATATCAAGGAGTATGTGTAGCACCAAATTATAAAATAACTTTGGGACCTAATGAAAAAAATTTTTTTGAGATACAAATTAATATAAAATGAACATTACATTAAAATTTTTGTTATTAGCGATATTTAGTGGTGTGGTGCATTTAGACACGATGGTTTTTGGCCAGTTTATGTTTTCAAGACCTATTGTTGTAGGACCTATAGTGGGATATTTTTTTAATTCACCACAAACTGGTTTGATGATAGGAGTAATTTTAGAGTTGATGTATATATCTGTTATACCTATAGGGATAAAAATACCGCCGGATGCTACTGCAGCAACAATTTTGTCAGTAGTATTTGCTAATATAAGAGAATGCAACGATTTAGGAATGCCGATGTCAATATTTTTTGGAATAATATTTAGTTTAGTTTATAAATTTACTGATATTCAGATAAGAACGCTAAATAATATGTATTTAAGTTGGGTAGATACTGCAAAAGCAGAATTTGTAGAGAAAAGAATAAATTTGTTAGTCTATTATGGTATAGTTGTATCTTTTTTACGAACAATATTATTTTATTTGATAGTTTTACCAATAATTTATTTTATTGTAAAAAATGTTTGTGTTTTAATACAATATTGTCCTGTGAAAGAAAACTTTAGAGACATAATTTATATTTTACCTGCGATAGGAGTTGGTATAGGAATTGCACATTTTATGGAAGAATAAATTTTAATATAAAAATATGAAATTTTTTAGTTTAAGAATAGCTATAAGATCATTGTTAATACAAAGCATGTGGAATTATGAACGTATGCAAAATGTAGGTTTTGCTTTTAGTATAAAACCATTTATAAATTATTTGTATAAAGACAAAGTTGTTCAAGGAGAACGAATAAAAGCACATTTTGGTTTTTTTAATACTCATCCATACCTTGCAAATTTGTTAATAGGAATTGTAATGCGATTGGAAGAAAAATATAGTCGTGGGGAGATATCTTCTGATGAAGTTATAAGAACAAAAACTATGTTAGCAGGACCTGTTGCTGCAATTGGTGATAGACTGATCTGGTCCACGTGGAGAGTATTTTGTGGTATTGTTGCAGTTTCAATATTTTTATTTTCTGGAAAAGACAATTATTGGTTTGAGGTAAACATAAAATTGATTTTAGCAATATTTTTGTTTTTGTATAATTTAGTTCATATCCCATTACGATTTTTTTCAGTTTATTGGGGGTATACATATAGCAGTGATGTTATACATAAGTTATCAAAATTTAGTATACAGACGAAAGTTTTAAGTCTTAGAAAAATTGGTATATTATTATTGTTATTATCCGCGTTGGTATATTCAATATCGTTTGAAGATTATGTTTTAAATATAATTTTTTGGTTAAATATTATTTTGTCAATATTGTTAAGTAAAAGATATGCACAGATAATAATTTTTTATGTCTTGTTTTTATTTAATATGATAATTTTAATATATAAATAAAATATGACAGAACAAGAATTTGTGATTAGAAATAAACTTGGATTACATGCGCGTCCAGCAGCAATATTAGTACAGAAGATTAGTAAATTTAAATCTTCTGTAAAAATTATGAAAGAAAATGAACAGGTGGATGCTAAGAGTGTTATGGGTGTGTTAACTTTAGCCGCTGCTTGTGGTGATACAATAAAATTTATAGTTGATGGAGAGGATGAGCAAGAAGTTATTAATATGTTAAAAGATTTGATAGATAACAAATTTTATATAGAATATGAGTGAACAACAAAATGAAAGAAAATAAACCAGTTCAAAAAATTTTTAAAGGTATAGCTGCAAGTGAAGGTA
Source organism: uncultured Endomicrobiia bacterium (assembly GCA_937936785.1). Classification (GTDB taxonomy): domain Bacteria; phylum Elusimicrobiota; class Endomicrobiia; order DTEH01; family DTEH01; genus CALDDQ01. The sequence continues at coordinate 76,727 of CALDDQ010000006.1, read as the reverse complement.
TTGCAATAGGCAAAGCATTTTTAGTTGAACGTGAAGCTGATTTATATATTCCACTAAAAAAAATTTCAAAAGAAAATGTTAAAAAAGAAGTTGCATTATATAAAGAATCTTTAGAAAAAACTAAAAAAGAATTATTATCAGCAAAAGAGAGATTATTAAAAGCTTTAGGGAAACAGCATGCTTTGTTGATAGATGTTTATGTAGGTATGGTAGATGATCCGCTGCTTACAAGAGATGTTGTAAGAATGATAGAAGAAGATTTGGTAACAGCAGAGTATGCTGTTAGTGTAGGACTAAACAGAATAATACAATCTTTTGAACAAATAGAGGATGAATATTTTAAAGGCAGGATATCTGATATAAGAGATGTTGGTCGTCGTCTATTAAGAAATATTTTAGGAAAAGAAAGAAAAAGTTTGTCTGATATACAACCAAATATGATAGTTATAGCTCATACACTAAGTCCATCGGATACAGTTGTGTTAAAAGAAAAAAAATGTGCAGGTTTTGTAGTAGACATAGGTAGTAAAACGTCACACATTTCGCTTGTAGCACAAGGATTACAATTACCTGCAGTTGTTGGGTTAAAAAATATTACTGAAATTGTAGAAGATGGTCAAGATATTATTGTTGAAGGAAACACAGGTACAGTAATTATAAATCCTGATGAAAATACTTTAAATAAGTACGCTAAGAAACACAACGAAATAGTAAAAGAAAGAGAGTATTTGATAAAATTAAAAGATTTACCTGCTGAAACTCTTGATGGTCATAAAGTTAGTATAGTATGCAATCTTGATTCTCCACAAGAAATTGAAGAGGTATTAAAATCAGGAGCAGAAGGTGTTGGACTTTTTAGAACAGAGTTTATGTATATTGAAAGAGATGAATTACCAAAAGAAGATGAATTGTTTGAAAAATATTATTATACTGCAGAGAAAATAAGTCCTTATCCAATAATTTTTAGGACAGTAGATATAGGTGGAGATAAATTATCCAAGCTTGGGTTAGAAGGGTTGTTACCTGAAACATCTCCGGCATTAGGTTTACGTGGTATTCGTCTTGCTCTTAAATATAAAGATATGTTCAAAACACAAATCAGAGCAATCTTGCGAGCATCTGTGTTTAAAAATACGAAGATAATGTTTCCGTTAATATCTAGTGTTCAAGAATTTCGACTTGCAAAAGAAGTTGTTGAAGAAGTAAAAAAAGAATTGTTAAATAGAAATATAAATTTTGACCAGAACATAAAAATTGGTGCTATGATAGAATTACCTTCAGCAGCTTTAACAAGTGATATCATAGCCCAGGAAGCAGATTTTTTGTCCATAGGGACAAACGATTTAATACAATATACACTTGCTGTAGACAGAATGAACGAAAATGTAGCAGATATGTATGATCCATTACATTTGTCTGTACTAAGATTAATGAAACATGTTATAGATGCAGGACATAGTAAAGGAAAACATGTATCAATGTGTGGTGAAATGGCATCTGATATTTCGTTTACAAAAGTTTTATTAGGTATGGGTCTGGACGAATTTAGTGTGCCACCAGCTTTGGTGTTAAAATTAAAAAAATTAATTCGTGGATTTGTATTATCAGATGCAAAAGAGTTGGTTAACAAAATTTTTAATACTAATGATAGGTCTGATGTTATAAAAATTTTATCTGAAGATGAAAACAAAAATAATAAAACTTCATGAACACGATACGCAATTTTTGTATAATAGCACACATAGATCATGGAAAATCTACTTTAGCCGATAGATTGTTAGAACTTACCAATACAGTTCCTAAACGTTTAATGCAAGAACAACTTCTTGATAGCATGGAATTAGAGCGTGAACGAGGAATTACTATTAGGTCAAAAACTATTCGCATGGAATATAGTTACAATGGTCAAGATTATATTTTAAACTTAATTGATACACCAGGTCATGTAGATTTCACTTATGAAGTTATGCGTGTAATGAACGCATGTGAAGGAGCAATTTTGGTAGTAGACGCATCGCAAGGTGTTGAAGCACAAACTTTGGCGAACACTTTTTTGGCTAAGAAATCTGGGTTAAAAATTATTCCTGTAATAAACAAAATTGATTTACCTGGGGCTGATGTTGAAAGAACAATTTTGCAGATACAGGAATCGTTAAATATTGAAATTGAACCTATACCAATTAGTGCAAAAACAGGTATTAATGTAGAAAAAATACTAGAAACTATAATAAAACAATTGCCCGGGTCAAAAATTTTTGATATAAATTTTATGTCAGCATTAGTTTTTGATGCGTATTATGACTCATACAGGGGAGTGGTTATGTTTGTTAAAGTTTTGAGTAAAAAGATTTCTAAAGATATGCAATTTAAGTTTAGCACTGCTGAAGGACAGAAAATTTATAAAGTGGAAGAATTAGGACATATAAAATTAAATTTTGTTTCTAAAGAAGAACTTTATGCAGGAGAAGTTGGGTATATTGTAGCAGGAGTAAAAGATATTCATCAGATAAAAATTGGAGATATAATTACTGAACCACAGATTGAAAAAAATTTGTTACCAAAAATTGTTGCTCCAGAAGTTAAACCATACGTTTTTGCTGGAGTTTATCCTCTAAGTCCGAAAGATTATGACGATTTAAAAATGGCACTACAAAAATTGCATTTAATGGACTATTCATTATCATATAAAGTTACCAGTTCACGTGTTTTAGGTGGAGGATTTCATTGTGGATTTTTAGGGTCTTTACATATGGATATTGTTAAAGAACGATTGGAACGGGAATACAATTTAGATTTAATTGTTACGATACCAAATGTAGAATATAAAGTAATTAAAATTGATAAGAAAGAACATTTAGTTGATAACCCATCTGATTTTCCAGAACCGTTTGAAATAGAAAAAATTTATGAACCAATAACCAAAACTACAGTTGTAACTCCGCTTGCATATTTAAGTAATGTGATAGAGACATGCAAACTGTTTAGAGCTGAGGTATTAGACCAAAATTTTATAGATGAGAACAGTGTAATAGTAGTATTTGAAATTCCATTAGCAGAACTTATAGTAGGATTTTTTGATGCTATAAAGTCTGTGTCAAAAGGTTATGCATCATTTGATTATGAGCAGATAGGTTACAAAGAGGCAGATTTGGTTAAATTAGAAGTTTTAGTAAACAACGAACCAGTAGATTCGTTTTCATTGATAGTACATAAAGATAAAGCACATAATTTGGCAGTTAAAATTTTAGAAAAGTTGAAAAAAACTATTCCCAGACATATGTTTACAATTCCATTACAGGTAAAATGCCAAAATAAAATTATTGCTCGAGAAGATATTCAATCAATGAGGAAGGACGTTCTTGCAAAATGTTATGGAGGGGATATTACCAGAAAACGTAAACTTTTAGAGAAACAAAAAGAAGGTAAGAAAAAAATGAAATCGCTTGGTAATGTGGATATTCCTAAGGAGACATTTATAGAGTTGTTAAAGATTGATAGGAATTAAAATATTTTTGACTTAAATTTTTATAATGTGATACATAAAATGAAAAAAACAAAACAAGAAATAAAATTTGTTTGTCGTGAGTGTGGTTATGAATCATTGAAATGGTTAGGCAAATGTCCTGAATGTAATAGTTGGAATAGTTTTATAGAATTTAGAACTGATAATTTACAAATTGGCAAAAAAAATATTACAGATTTTTCATCAGAAGTTCAACAGATTAATTTGATAAAAAAAGATTTTGAAATCAATCGTATTTTTACAAACATTAACGAGTTTGACAGGATTATGGGTGGAGGAATAGTTTTGGGTTCTGTAATTTTACTTGGAGGTGCACCGGGTATTGGAAAATCTACTTTAATGTTACAGGTAGCAGAAAATATTAGCAAAACTACTTTGTTAAAAAAAAGTTTTTATAAAATTTTATATGTTTCAGGAGAAGAATCTGTTCAACAAATAAAGTTGCGTGCTGATAGGTTAGAAATTAGAAGTGAAAATTTATATGTTGTATCAGAAACTTCAATAGAAAAAGTTTTATCTTTGGTTGAAAATATTAATCCTGAAGTTTTAATTTTGGATTCAATACAAACTTTGTTTTCAGAAAATATACCAAATACGCAAGGTAGTGTTGCACAAATTCGAGGAGTAACTGCTGAAATTATTCGTATCGCAAAATGGAAAAACATTGCTGTATTTATTTTAGGTCATGTGACAAAAGATGGCGATATTGCAGGACCAAGATTGTTAGAACATATGGTTGACACAGTTTTATATTTTGAATCAGAAACAATCCGTAATTTAAGAATTTTACGTGTTTATAAGAACCGTTTTGGTCCTACATCAGAGATTGGTGTTTTTGAAATGACTTCATTGGGTTTAAAAGAAGTTTTAAATCCATCTACAGTTTTTGTTGAATACCACGAAAGTTTGGCAGGTACTGTAACAACGTGTTTAATTGAAGGTTCTAGACCAATATTAACTCAGGTACAAGCGCTGGTCAGTAGAACATATTTTCCACAACCAAGACGTGTGGTTGCAGGGGTTGATTATAATAGGGCTACATTATTAATTTCTGTTTTAGAGAAGTTCACAGGATTAGTCTTAATCAACGAAGATATTTATATAAATGTAGTTTCAGGGATAAAAACAAAAGAGACAGCATTAGATTTAGCGATAGTTGTAAGCATTTTTTCTGCACACAAAAATTTGTTAATAGACAACAAAAGTGTTTATTTAGGAGAGATAGGACTTACGGGAGAACTTCGTGCGGTAAGTTTTGTTACGGAACGTATTAATGAAGCGATAAAATTAGGATACAAAAAAATATATTTGCCAAAAGCAAATGAAATAAGGTTAAATGAACAAAAAGATAAGTTTGAAAATAATAAAAGTGTAGAAATAAAATTTGTGTCTTCAATAAAAGAAATTGAACAAATTGTATAAAAATTTTTTAGGAGTATGAACAGATGATAAATTTTATTACAGCCGGAGAATCACATGGCAAAGGTATTGTTGTAATTTTGGAAGGGATACCTGCAGGATTAAAACTTTCATTAGATGAAATTAACAAAGAACTTGCTCGTAGACAAAAAGGTTATGGTCGTGGAAAACGTATGGAAATAGAGAAAGACAGTGCAGAAATAATTTCTGGATTACGGTTTGGTGAAACTATAGGTTCACCGATTTGTTTTATTGTATATAACAAAGATTGGCGGAAAAATGATTTTAATTTTGAGAATAAAGGTAAAACATTTCAAGAAACAAATTTTAAAAGACTGTTAAATCCACGTCCTGGACATGCCGATCTTGCTGGCGCAATAAAATTTTTTAGGTCAGATTTAAAAGATATTTCAGAACGTTCTTCTGCAAGAGAAACTGTTGGTCGTGTTGTTGCTGGAAGTGTATGTAAACAGTTTTTATCACAGTTAAACATTTTTGTTGGTTCTTTTGTTACAAGTATTGGCAAAGTGAAAGTGAATTTGGATTATTTAACTACAAACTATAATTTGCTTATAAAATTGCATAATTTAGCAGAAAAATCTGTTCTAAGAGTTACAAATATGGCCGTAGAAAAACAGATGATAAAATTTATTGATGAAACAATGTTAAAAAAAGATACTCTTGGTGGTGAATTTGTAACTTTCTCAGTTAAAAATCCTATAGGATTAGGAAGTCATACACAATGGACTTCAAGGTTAGATGCAAAAATTGCGTTTTCAATGATGTCAATTCCAGCGGTGAAATCTGTAGAGATAGGTATGGGAAAAGTTTGTGGGACAAAATTTGGTTCTGAAGTGCATGATGAAATATTTTATAGTTCAAAGTTGAAAGGTAAAAATTTAAAATTTTATAGAAAAACAAATAATGCAGGTGGTATTGAAGGTGGGATATCAAACGGAGAACCTATAATTGTTAGATGTACGATGAAACCAATACCAACTTTAGGAAAACCTTTAAAGACAGTTAATATAAAAACTAAAAAACAAAATTTTGCTGATATTATAAGAAGTGATGTTGTAGCAGTTCCTGCCTGTAGTGTTATTGCAGAATCAATGTTAGCAATAACTCTGACCAACGAGATTAAAATTAAATTTGGTGGTGATTCTATAAAAGAATTAAAAAAGAATTATAAGAATTATGCATATCTGACACAAAAATTTTAAAATATATTTGATCTATCTGCTAGATTATTACCTTTTCTAAGAGAGTTTTTAATTGTTTTATATCTGATTTTCATTTTTCTTTTAATAGTATATTTGTATTCAGTTTTTATTCATTATTTTAAACAAAAATATTATGAAAATATAATTCCAGAATTTTATGATAAATTTAAGATTTTAGATAAAGAAAGTAATTTTTTAAAAAATAGCAAATTGTTTCGTGATTTTTTGGTTAAAGAATATAAGAAAAGTTTACCTGAAGTGCAACAAAGGATAAAGCAGTTATATAAAATGTTAGGTTTTTATTTAGCAGATATAAAACAATTAAGATCTATTTTTTGGTGGAAAAAAATTTATGCTATAGAAAGATTAGGAGAACTTGATTTTGTAGAGTCAGAACAAGAAATATTTAATTTTATTTTTCATAAAAGACATGAAATAAGATTTGCAACTTTAAGAGTTTTGATAAATTTTAAGAGTGAAAATTTGTATAAAATAATATTAGAATTTTTTGAGAAAAATAATCGCTGATATTTTAGATATGTAGTGAACAAACTTTTTATTTACAATATTCCAACACAATATTTAATTCCAATGGCAGAATCTGACAATCGTGATTATCGTAAAGCAGCAGCAATACTTTTAGGACAGAAAGATAAATTTGATGCAATAAAAGTTTTAAAAAAATTATGTTATGACAATATTGAAGATGTTCGCAGGGAAGCTGTGTTATCTTTAGGACGGATTGGGCACATTGATGCAATACCAATTTTAAGAGAAAAAATGAATGATAAACATTATCAAGTTCGTGTTGCAGTGGTAAAAGCATTGGGAAATATTTATACTGCCCCACTGAAAACTTGGACACTTTAATATGAGAGAAAAATGTTGTATAATAAGTCCAGGAGGGGTAAACCATGAACAAGAGCAAAAGGTCAGTTGAAGAGAAGTTATCAATTGTGCTTGAAGGATTAAAGGACAGCACCCAGGTTGTAGAGTTGTGTCGTAAATACAACGTGTCACAAAGTCAGTATTACAGATGGCGTGACTTGTTTTTAGAATCTGGTAAGAAGGCGCTGGAAATGGGTAGATTATCACCGGCTGAACTGCAATTACAGAATAAACTTCAAGAGTATGAACAAATAATCGGTAAGCAAGCAATAGAAATACAAGTTCTAAAAAAAACTGCGAATTTGCTGAGGTAGATAAATTTGAACAGATTAAAATGTTGGTTAAAGAAGGATTTAAGATTACGGACATCTGCAAGGCATTAAATATGGCAAGAAGTAGTTTTTATGCTTTAATTGGTTCAAAAAGGTATACCCGGAATATACAGACCGAAGATACCGATGACGAATATACTATTGAAAAAATAAAACAGATTGTTACTGAACATCCGTATTGGGGTTATAGACAACTCTGTGCCTGGTTAAATCATAGAGAACATATAAAAATTAACAAAAAGAAAGTTTATCATCTTATGAAAGAATGTGCTTTATTAGGTATAAAACAGGCATTTACTTCATACAACAATCCTAAAGGTAACGCTGATACAGAAAGATTTATTAGAACACTTAAAGAAGAACTAATATGGCTTGTTGGATTTGAGTCAGTAGAACAAGCAAAACAACTGATTGCTCACAAGATTGAAGAATATAACAACAGGTATGAACATTCAGCACTCGGTTATTTGAGTCCAGAAGAGTTTACACAAGTATGGACACAGCAAAACTTTCTCATAATGGCAATTTAAAACTGTCCAAAAAAACAGTGAGCAGTACACAGGACCATTATATGTAGCATTTTCTATGGCTTACATTTTGTGAAAAAAAGGTGCGAGTATAAGAAATATTTTTATATATTTAGGTCCATTTTCTACAATGAAAATATCTCTGCTATCTTTTGAGATAGGTTTATGGGAATAAAATTTTCAATTTTAAGAACAATAGTAACTTTGCCTGTGTTTATAATAATTGCAAATCATTATGGAAAAATATTTAAAAATAAAAAGTTTGAGACTAAAGAATTATGATAATCTAAAAAAATTGGATGTTGTAACAAAAGTCTTGTATAAAAATAAATTTTATTGTATAAACTTTAGAAAATATAAAATTATTTAAAAACAACAAATGAAAAAACATACAGAAACAAAACGAATAGTATTAAAAGTAGGTTCAAACCTTATTTCTAATGTAGAGAAAAAATTTATATCTTTATTAGCAGAACAGATTGCAGAACTGAAAAAAGAATATTGTGAAATAATTTTAGTATCTTCAGGTGCAATTGTTACTGGAATTTTAGAACATAATCTTAATAAAAAACCTTCATCAATAGTAGAAAAGCAAGCATATGCATCAATTGGACAACCGTTACTGATGAAACATTATATTGATGAATTTAAACGATACCAAGTTAGAGTTGCACAAATTTTACTTACACGGGATGATTTTGATGATAGAACAAGATATTTAAACATAAGAAATACTTTAACATATTTATTAAAGATAGGAGTTATTCCTATTATTAACGAAAACGATACAATTGCAAATGAAGAAATAAAACTTGGTGACAATGACACTCTTTCTGCAATAGTAGCAAGTAAACTTGATGCTGATATGTTAATAATTTTGACTGACGTTGAAGGGTTATATGATAAAAATCCAATAAAACATCCTGATGCAAAAATTATTAATGAAGTAAAAGATATAAAAAAAATTGAAACACTTTGTAATTGGCAAGATTTAGGAAAGACAAACTTTTTTTGTGGTACTGGTGGAATGAAAACAAAAATAGAAGCAGCTAAGATTGCGTGTATGAGTGGTGTTGAAGTTGTGATAACTAATGGGTTGCAAAAAAATGTTATTTTAGACATTTATGCAGGAGATAAAACTGTTGCGACACGGTTTTGTCCTATGGACAGAGAAATTAATTCTAGAAAACGTTGGATTGCTTTTGGAAAAAAAATTAAAGGAAGGATAATAATAGATTCAGGAGCAGTTGATGCAATTAAAAATAAAAATAAAAGTTTGTTATCTTCAGGAATAAAATTTGTTGAAGGAAAGTTCAGATCAAAAGATGTTATTTCTATAGTTGACGAATTTGGTAAAGAAATTGCTAGAGGTATTTCTAATTTTGATTTTGTATTTTTGCAGAAGATTATAGGTAAAAAATCTTTTGAAATTAAAAAACAATTTCCGGATATAAAAATAGAAGAAGTTGTTCACAAAGATAATCTTGTTATATTATAAGATATAATTATGTGAAAAAGTTTTGTTTTAGATTTACTATGTAATGAATTTTAATAGTTTAATAGATATTCATACACATTTTTTCCCTGACAATATTGCAAAAGATACCATATTAAATCTTACCAAAAAATCTGCAGTGATTCACTATGGTTTTGGCACACAGAATGATTTGTTAAAATTTATGAGTAAGGATAGTGTTTCAATTTCTGTTAACCAACCAGTTGCAACAAGAATTGATCAAGTGCATAAAATAAATTGTAAGATGGTTGAGTTTAATAAAATGTCAAAAAAAATAATGTGTTTTGGTAGTATACATCCTGTATTAACAAATTTTGAGGAGGAAATAATTTTTTTAAAAGAAAATGGTATTAAAGGTTTTAAGATACATCCTGAATATCAAAATTTTTATCCTGATGATGATAAATACACAAAATTTTATGAAGTATGTGTAAAGTATGACATGATAATTTTATCTCATTGTGGTTATGATTTTGCATTTAAAAAAGTTCATTCTACACCGAAACGGTTTGCTGAAGTATTAAAAATAAAAGGATTAAAACTTATTTTAGCACATATGGGTGGATATAAAATGTGGGATGATGTTGGTAAATATCTTGTGGGTAAAGAAGTATATTTTGATACTGCATATACTAAAGAGTTAGAGGATAGATTATACAAGCAGTTAATTTTAACACATTCAGAAGACAAAATTTTGTTTGGGACAGATTTTCCTTGGGAACGTGCAAGTGTTATAAAACAAAAAATTATGAAGTTAGAAATTTCTGAAAAACTAAAAGAAAATATTTTGTTTAAAAATGCAAAGAAGTTATTAAATATTTAAAATTTTTTTTAAGACAAATTATTAAATGTATAATTTAAAGTTAAGATAAACTGCAGATATTTTTAGTAATTATGTGATATTTTTTTAGTATTATTTAAGGTAAGTTTTATATAAATAATTAGAAGTATAGAATTTAATCATTGACATTTTTGTTTATCTATGATATATTGTATAAATTATGTTTAGAGACTTAAATTTTTAATTATATTAAAAAAGTTTGGTGGATAATAGTAGTTGTTTTTTAGTTTTATAACATGGTTTAAATAAAGATTTCAAAGAGGGACAAAAAAATGTTTTCAAAATGGTTAGAAAAAATTAGGAATTTAAAACAAACTTCATATATATTTTCTAAAACAAACACAAAATTAAAAAATGATATTTTATATCAAATTAAGAACGATCTTTTTGCGAAAAAAGAAGAAATTTTAGTCGAAAACAGAAAAGATATAGATTTAGCAAATGGAAAAAAAATTCAATCAGTTTTAATAGAACGTCTTACACTTAATGATAAACGTATAAACGATATGATTCAAGGAATTGACACTGTTATGTCATTAGAAGATCCCGTAGGGAAGATAATTGATGAATGGACAATTCAAACAAATGCAAAAGTGCAAAAAGTTAGAGTTTCTATAGGTGTCATTTTTATGATTTATGAATCAAGACCAAATGTTACTGTAGATTCTGCTGTTTTAGGGATAAAATCTGGCAACTGTATAATTTTGCGTGGAGGAGCAGAAACAATTAATACTAACAAAGTTTTAGTCAAAGTAATGAATTCGGCAATAAAAAAGGTTTTAACAAAAAATAAAATAAAGTTATCTTCTTTGCCAATTTTGTTTATTGATGAGACAAGTTATGACCTAATGTACAAATTCTTAAAATTAGAAGAATATATAGATGTTGTGATACCTCGTGGTGGTGAAAAAATGATAAGAAATATTAAAACAAAATCTTTAATACCAGTTTTGTCTCATGGTAGTGGCGTGTGTCATGCTTATGTGGATGAGTTTGCTGATATTGATAAATCTATAAAAGTATGTCTTAATGCTAAAGTTCAAAGACCTTCGGTATGTAATGCAATTGAAAAGTTAATTGTACACAAAAATATTGCAGAAAAATTTTTACCTTTGATGGCAAAAATTTTTTTAGACCACAGAGTTAAACTAATAGGATGTAAAAAGACAAAACATTTATTAAAAAAGTATGGAATAGAAATTCAGCTAGCTAGAGAATATGATTGGACTAAAGAGTATTTAGACTTAATCATAACAATAAAAATTGTAAATAGTTTAAGAGAAGCTATTTTTCACATAAACAAATATGGTTCACATCATTCTGAAACAATTATGAGCGAAGATTTGAATAATCAACAAATTTTTTGTCAAGAAACAGATTCTTCATCAATATTTATAAATTCATCTACAAGGTTGCATGACGGGGGAGTATTTGGTTTTGGGACAGAGATAGGAATTTCAACTTCAAAATTACATGCTCGTGGTACAATGGGATTAAATGAACTAACTACGACAAAATATATAATTTTTGGTGATGGAAATATTAGAAATTAAAATCTTTAGTTTAATACAAAAAGTTTTAAGTATAAATTGAGTCTGGCAATGTTTAACCAAAAACATATAAAAAAAAATATAATTCTTTTTGGAGGGACATTTGACCCAGTACATTTAGGTCATTTAATCTTAGCTCAAGAAGCACAAAATTTTTTGTCAGCAGAAAAAGTTTTTTTTATTCCCTGTTTTCGCTCTCCGTTTAAAATTGGTCAAGAGATTACACATTGGAAACATAGAATGAAAATGTTAACTTTAGCTATTAAAAACAACTCAAATTTTTCTATTAGTGACTATGAGATAAAAAACAAAAAAATTTCTTACACATACAATACAGTAGAATATTTTTCCAAAAAATACAGAAAATATAAAATTTATTTTTTAATGGGCTTAGATTCGTTATTAGAGTTTAAATTATGGAAAAATTGGGATAAAATATTAGAAAACGTTACAATAATTGTAGGAGATCGTTTAGTGAATAAGATGAAAAGAATTAATACTCTAATTAAAATGAAAAAAATTATTTTATTAAATTCTATAAAAATAGAAATTTCAAGCAAAGAAATTCGTAATAGAATAAAACATGGTATGTCAATAAAATACTTAGTTCCGTTAGATGTAGAGAGATACATTTATAGATTTAGAATATATAGATGAAACTAAAACAGATAATTTTTTTTATATTAATCATTGGTATACTTATTTTAGCATATTTAAGTTCAAAAAGTTATTTTATAACCAATACCAGAAATTTAAAAAGAACCAATTTTTTAATTTTAGGAACAGATTTTGTTGACAACGCAGTTCATTCAGATACAGTTTTAGTTGCAAGTTATTCTTCAAGATATCGTGTTTTTGATATTATCTCTATTCCAAGGGATAGTTTTATAGATTTTGAGGAAACCAGATTTAAAAAACTCACTGAGGTATATGCATATTTATACAAAACCACTGGAAAAGACAAAAAAGTTGCTGCAGAGAAACTTGCTAAAATATTAGAAGAAAAAGTTTTTGTTTCAGAAGAAGGAACATTAGAAATTCCATATTATGTAGTAGTAGATTACCAGGGGTTTAAAGATTTAATAGATACAATAGGAAAAATTAAAATTTATGTTTCAGAACCCATGCATTATGATGATAACGCAGGAAATTTGCATATACATTTTGATCCTGGTGAATATTTTATGGATGGTTATGATGCATTAAAGTTTGTTCGTTATAGAGATTCAAAAGGGGACATAGGAAGGATTGCTCGTCAGCACCAGTTTATAAGTAGTTTTGTTAAAAATTTTATAGATTTAAGGACATTTATAAAATTTCCTTGGATAATATCAAAAATAAAAAAATCTATACATACTAACATAAATTTTTGGGAATTGTTAAATATGATAATAGAACTTCGTAAAATAAAAGTTACCGGATTTAGATTTACTTATTCTCAAGGTCGTCCAAAAGGAAGATATTGGGAAATTGACAAAGAATACATATTAAATTTGACAAGATATTTATTTGCTGACGAAGAACAAATTAAAAAAGTTTATAAAAGAATAAAAATATTTAATGCATCAAATATTACAAAACTTGCACTTAAAGTTACAAAATATTTAAGGTTCAAAGGATATGATGTTTTGGACTGGGGAAATTGGTCTTATGTGTTACCAAGAAGTAAAATTATAGATTACAGTGGTGACCAGAATTTTGTTTCAAATTTGTCTAACATGTTAAATATTGAGGATGTTACTACATATTATAAATGTAACGAATATTTGAGTGAAGGAGCGGACCTGATAATAATTTTAGGTAATGATTTTAATATTGATTTATAAGAGCAAGTAAAAAAGTATTAATTTATTTTGTGATATAAGGAGGAAATTATTTAAGATGGAAATGATAGAGATTTTAACAGCAGCTGTAGCACAAAAAGCGTCTGATATACACATAGTAATAGGCAAACCGCCAATGGCAAGAATTCGTGGAGAAATAGAAACATTATCTACATTTGATATTATAACTCCTGAAGAAAGTAAAAGATTGATTTATTCAATTTTGTACGATGAACAAAAAAGTCGTTATGAAGAAAATTATGAACTTGATTGTTCAATAAATATTCATGGTGTAGCACGGTTTCGTGTAAACGTTTTAATGCAAAAACTTGGTGTAGAGGCAGTTTTAAGAGTGATACCGAACAAAATACCTGCTCCGGAAGAAATTATGCTTCAACCTGAGATTGTAAAATTAGCCGATTTGCCAAGAGGATTAGTTTTGGTCACAGGACCTACAGGTTCAGGAAAATCAACCACATTAGCTTGTTTAATAGAACTTATTAATCAAAGGTATAAGAAGCATATATTAACCATAGAAGATCCAATAGAATTTTCATATGAAACAAAGATGTCAATTATTAGACAAAGAGAAGTTGGTATGCATACAAAATCATTTTCTGCTGGATTAAAACATGCTTTAAGACAAGATCCGGATGTAGTATTGATTGGAGAGATGCGCGATTTAGAAACTATTGCTGCAGCTTTAACCATGGCAGAGACAGGACATTTAGTATTTGCAACATTACATACTCAAGATGCAGCACAGACTGTCGATAGAATAATTGATGTATTTCCGTCAGGACAACAACAACAGATTAGGATACAACTTGCAGCTACATTAAAGGCAGTTGTGTCTCAGGTATTAATCCCGAGAAAAGATGGAATAGGACGTGTTGCAGCAAGAGAAATTATGTTTGTTACACCTGCAATAGGAAACTTAATCAGAGAAGGTAAAACACATCAGATTTATACTGCAATTGAAACCGGGGCAAAATTTGGAATGATAAATTTAGACAAATGTTTGTTAGAATTTGTTAAAAAAGGATGGATTAGTACTGAAGAAGCTGTTGCTAAAGCTCAAAATCCTGAGTTTGTCCGAATGGGAGGAAAATATTCAACAATATAAATTTTTTAGGGAGATTTAATATGAATTTTAAACCATTTATTAAATCGTTAGAAATGTTCAAAAATTGTTCAGAAAAGATTATTGCTGAATTAGTGCCATTGTTTAGAGAAGATGAATATAAAGAAGAAACTTTGGTTTTTGAAGAAAATTCTGTAGGAGAAAATATTTACATAATATATTCAGGCAAAATAGCTATAATAAAAAATTATGGTAAATCAAACCAAAAATTACTAAGTATTTTAAGTGAAGGAGAAATTTTTGGTGAGATGGGATTATTTTCTGCAATAAAACGTAGTGCGACTGCAATTTCAAAAACGGAAAGTAAGTTATTAAGCATAAACTCACAAGAGTTTAAAAAAGTTTTTATAAAATATCCAGAGGATGGAATAAAAATTATAGAATGGTTATTGTATAATATGGGTTCACGATTAGAACAAACTTCAAAAGAATTAGCAGCTATAAATACAATTTCATATTTAATAATAAATTCTTTAAACGAAGAGGATGGATTAAAAAGATTTTTAACAAAAGTTTGTTCTGAGATATATAATATTATAGAAGTAGGTTCTACAGTTGCTATTTATGTATATAACATTTTTTTAGAAGAGTTTGAGTTAATAAGCATCTGTGGGGAAGATAATAATTTTTTAAAAAAAAGTTATGACAAAAACGACGAATTTATTTCTAAACTTTTATTTAATAACGAAAATTGTGGTATGATTTCTGAATGTGGAAGAAATTGTATATTATTTCCAATGATAAATTTACAAAATTTTATAGGTTTTGTTGTTATAACAAATAAAAACTTTTTATTTTCGCAGAGAATGAAAGATATGGTAAGTTCTATAACAAATCTTTTATCAGTTTCAACTGTTAGTTTGCAACAAATTCAGGAAGAACGTGAAAAACAAAAATTTAAAGATATGAAATCAAGGTTGGTATTATAATATAAGATATAAATTATTTTTTAAACAAAGGTATAAAAGGAGAACATAAAATTATATGATAAAACCTTTGACTTTAGCAAAAAATGTTGTAAAACTTTGCGAATCAAAAAAGGGTGAAAATATTAAAATTTTAGATGTTACAAAAATATCTAATTTCTGTGATTTTTTTGTAATTGTTACTGGAAATGTTGAGCAACATATAAATAGTTTAGCAGAATATATAGTGTCACAAATAAAAGATTCTTATGGACTAAAACCATTACACATAGAAGGTAAAGAATATTTACGTTGGATAGTTATTGATTATGGTAATGTTATAGTTCACATAATGAATCCAGCCCTGCGCGAATTTTATGCTTTGGAGAAGATTTGGTCAAAAGGAAAAGTTATAAATTATGAAACAAAACATAAAAAACGTTCTAAATGATATTTTAAAATCATTAAATCTTGAGACAGAGTTTGACCTTAGAGAACCACCACAAGGATTAAATTTTGATTTGTCAACAAATATACCATTAAGAATTAATAAAATATTTAAAAAAGATCTTACAGAAATTTCAGAGTTGGTGATAAAAAAGATTCTTAAAGAACATGGAGATATTTTTTACAATGTAACATTTACAAAACCTGGATTTATAAATTTTAATCTTAAAAAAGATATTTTTTATGCTGAACTTTTACGAATTGTTAATGAAAAAGAACTGTATCCTGTTAAATCTAAAAAACAACAAAGAGTGTTAATAGAATTTGTATCTTCAAATCCAACAGGACCATTACATATAGGTCATGGTAGATGTGCAGTTATTGGTGATGTTTTAGCAAATATTTTATCAAAACAAGGATATGAGGTTTTTAGAGAATACTATGTTAACGATAGAGGAAGACAAATTAACATTTTAACAGCATCTGTGATTAATTCTATAAAACAAAAAATAGAGTTTTCATCAGAGTTAACTTTATGGATAGAAAAAATATTAAAAGATGGAGAATATAAGGGAACGTATATTAACGAGGTTGGTAAAAAAATTTTATGTTGTGGTAAAATGAAATTTGGTTTAGAAGATCTGGATTATTTACGTGATAAAATTGTAGAAACTATTATGGAAGAAATTAAAGATTCGTTAGAAAAGTTTAATGTAAAGTTTGATAATTATTATTCTGAAAACTCTCTGTATAATTCTTTAGATAAAAAAAGTAAGGTTGACGAAATATTAGAACTTTTAGAAAAAATTGGGTTGATAGAAAACAATGAAGGTGCATTGTGGTTTAAATCAAAAGATATTGGTGATGATAAGGATAGAGTTATAAAACGAAGTAATGGTGAACCAACATACTTTTTAAGTGATATTGCATATCATATTACTAAACTTGAACGAGGATATAATTGGTTAATAAATATTTGGGGTACAGATCATCATGGGTATGTTCAGAGATTAAGATCAGCATTAAAGAGTGTTGTTGATAAAGAGTTTAAATTGGACATAATATTATACCAGTTAGTATCATTATTGAAAGATGGGGCAAGGATTTCAATGTCTACCAGAGAGGGTAAATTTATAACTTTAACAGATGTTATTAACGAGGTAGGGGTTGATGTTACAAGATATTTTTTGCTAACTAAAACACCTAATACACATTTAGATTTTGATTTTAATTTAGCAAAAGAACATTCGTTGAAAAATCCAGTTTATTACATACAATACGCGCACACACGTTGTTGTGGTATTTTAAGAGAAGCAAAAGTTGATGAAAAAGAAATATTTGAAAAACGTATAACAGAAAAAATTGTAGATTTAAAAAACAAAGATGAACTTGAACTAATTAAAAAGATATGTTTTTATGAAGATATTTTAGATTCTTGTTTAGAGACATTATCTGCACATCCACTTTGTATTTATTTATTAGAATTATCTAAAACTTTTCACAAATTTTATGAATCTTGTAGGATAATAGAAACTACTGGTAAGATAAATTATTCGCGTGCAGGATTGGTCTATGTGACAAAAATAATTTTAAACAATGGGCTTAGGTTATTAGGATTATCATCACCAGAAAAAATGTAATGGTTAAAATATACAAAAATAATTTTAAGTTAAAACGGGGTAGGTTATTTTATTATGAAAGAAATAAAAGATGATTTAAGTATAGTTAAAGATTTGCAAGAAAAAATTAAGTTAATAAAAAATGAAGTTGGAAAAAAAATAGTTGGTCAAGATAAAGTTATTGAAGAACTAATAATTTCACTTTTATGTAAAGGTCACTGTTTAATAGTAGGGGTTCCTGGGTTAGCAAAAACTATGATTGTGCACACGTTAGCAGATGTATTAGACTTAAAATTTAACCGTGTTCAATTTACTCCTGATCTTATGCCTTCAGATATTACCGGAACAGAGATTATAGAAGAAGATCCAATTAACAAAAAGCGTGGATATAGGTTTATAGAAGGACCTGTTTTTGCTAATATAGTTTTAGCTGACGAAATTAACCGAACTCCGCCAAAAACACAATCTGCATTATTACAATCTATGCAGGAAAATAAAGTAACAGTTAATGGTGTAACTTATAATTTACCACAACCATTTTTTGTTCTTGCAACTCAAAATCCAATTGAGCAGGAAGGAACATATCCATTACCCGAAGCACAGTTAGACAGATTTTTTTTCCAAATAAATATTAGTTATCCAACTGAGATAGAAGAAAAAGAAATTTTAACCCGAACCACTGGTATATTAAATCAAGAAACAAAAAAAGTTGTTCATAGAGATGAAATTTTAGAACTACAAAATTTTATTCGCAAAGTTCCTATTAGCGACAATGTAATAGATTATATAATAAAATTAGTACGAATGACTCGTCCTAAAGAAAATCTTAAAAACGAGTTTGTGAACAAATATATTTTATGGGGTTGTGGTCCACGAGCAGAACAGACAATAGTTTTAGCAGCAAAGGTTAACGCGTTAATAAATGGTCATTTTGCAGTGAGTGTTGAAGATGTAAAAAAAATAGTTTATCCTGCATTAAGGCATAGGTTAATATTAAATTTTCAAGCAGAGTCTGAAGGAATAAAACCTGATGAGGTTATAAGATATATTATAGAAGAGTTAGATAATAAATTTTAAAAAAATAGTAAGTTATTGAATATAAACTATGAAGTAAAAGAATTCACTAAGAATATATAGAGAATTAAAATATTATGTTAAATTTTTTGAGATTAGTAGACATAGAAATATTTTTTTTAATCAATAGCACGTTAAAAAATTCTGTTTTTGATATTCTGATGCCATTTATTACAAATAACAAAAATTTTAACTTAATATTTTTTTTAATTTTTATAAGTTTAATGTTTTGGGGTAAAACCAAAGGTAGAGTTGCAGGTGTAAGTATTGTTTCTGGAACAATAATTTCAGACATTTTGTGTAGCAGGATATTAAAACATTTAATCAACCGTCCTCGCCCGTTTATGGTAATGGACGGAGTTATAAAAATGGTTTCTGCAGCAGGACCATCAATGCCATCTTCTCACGCAATGAATTCGTTTACTGTAGCGACGATGGTTTTTTTATTTTTTAGAAAAAAAAATGTTAGTGAAAAAAAAACAATTTTACAAACAATAAAATTGTATTGGATAGGGTTTATAACATATTTTTTTGCATTTTTAAGTGCATATTCAAGGGTATATGTTGGGGTTCATTATCCAGCAGATATTTTTGTTGGAGCGATTTTAGGTATTATGCTAGGTTATGTGGTTTACATAATTACAGTTAAGTATATAATAAAAAATGCAGAAATTTAAATCTGGTTATGTAACAATAATTGGAAAACCTAATGTTGGTAAATCAACATTGATAAACGCTGTTGTAGGAAAAAAAGTTTCAATTGTATCAGGATCTGCTGGAACAACACGATTTTCTATCTGTGGGATAAAAAATTTTTCTTCTGCACAAATAATTTTTTTTGACACACCAGGAATTTACAAACCAAAAAACGAATTGGAACAATTTATGTATAATCATTCTTATAATTCAATTGTTGATGCAGATATAATTTTATTTTTAATAAATGCAAAAGATGGATTGTTGAAATCAGATTTGGATATTTTAAATAAATTAACCCAAATTGTGGGAAAAAATAAATTTGAACTCAGAGATGAAAATAATAAATTTAAAGAAATGTATAATAGAACAAGTATATTTTTAGTAATTAACAAAATTGATTTATTAAACAATAAAGACGATATTTTAAAAATTGTCGAAGTAAGTAGAAAACATTTTAATTTTGACGAAACTATTTATATTAGTGCCAAGGAAAAAACTAATCTTGACAGTTTAGAAAAAACGATAATAGAATATTTGCCAGAAAGAAAAAAAATTTTTGATTCGGAAGAATATTTTAAATTACCATTGAGGTTACAGATTGGAGAGATTATTAGAGAAAAGTTGTTTAAAGAGATTTATGAAGAAATTCCGCAAAGCACTTGTGTTATAGTAGAAAATATAAAATCCGGTGATATTAATAAAAATATGCTTGTTATAGAAGCATTAATTATTGTAGAAAAAGAAAGACACAAAAGTATAATCATAGGTGAGGATGGAAAAAAATTAAAGTCTATAGGAAGTTTAGCCAGGTGTGAATTGGAAGTAATGTTAAAGAAACCAATTTTTTTATCATTAAAGGTTAAATTAAAAGAACATTGGAGAGATAGAAGAGATTTTATAACTCAGTTAGGTTATTAACAATATATTTTTACCACAATAACTTTACTATTTTTCAAAAAACCATTGCAAAACTAAACTTTTTATTATATAATTCTATCCCACAAAAATGAACATGACAGTTTTAGAACACATTAAACGAATTCCAAAAGTAGAACTTCATAGACATTTAGATGGTTCAGTCCGTGTAGAAACATTACGTGATGCGGCAATAAAACACGGGTTTAAACTTCCCACTACAGATTTAAAAAAATTAAAAAAGTTAACACAGGTTAGCCCAGATTGTTCTTCATTGACAGAGTTTTTGAAAGCGTTTGAATTTTTTTATGATTTTTTAAAATTTCCTGATGTTGTGGAACGTATATCGTTTGAAAATTGTGGTGATGCAAAAAATGAAAATATAGAATATGTTGAGTTAAGATTTGCTCCACCGTTGCAAGCAACACAAAAGTTTTCTGAAGAAGAAGTTGTAAAGTGTGCAATTAGCGGTATCAAATCAGGAATGAAACAGTTTGGTATAAAAGCGGGCTTAATTTTGTGCATATATCGATCGTTGTCAGAAGAACAAAATTGGGTTACAGCAAAACTTGCCGAAAAATATTTTGGGCGAGGAGTTGTCGGGATAGACCTTGCTGGGGACGAGTCTCGGTTTGAAGTTGGGCTTTATAAAAAATTTTTTGACTATGCTAAAGACGCAAAAATTCCTATTACTTGTCATGCAGGAGAAGCTGCCGGTTATAAGAGTATAAAAGATGCAATATCTCTTGGTGCAAACCGTATTGGTCATGGGACAAGGTTATACGAAAATGAAGATTTGATGAAAGAAGTTAGAGATCTGCAGATACCGTTAGAAATATGTCTTACTTCAAACAAACAGACACAGGTTGTGCATTCAATCAAAGAACATCCGTTTAAAAAATATTATGATTTTGGGATCAAGGTTACATTAAACACTGATGATCCATCTGTTTCAGGGATTGATATTAATCACGAGTTTGTATTAGCAGAAAAAATTTTTGGATTAAAAATATCTGATTTGGAAAAAATAATTTTAAACAGTGTTGATGCTGCATTTATGCAGAAGGAAGAAAAAAAAGTTCTTTATAAAAAAATTAAAAATGAAATTGAATATAATAAACAAAGTAAAAGATTAGGAGAAAAAAATGACTTTTAAACAAACAGAAGTTACAGAAATTTTAAAAAAGTTAAGTGAAAGTTCTGATAGATATGTTTTTATGAACGAGTTAGTAAAAGAAGCATATAGATTATATAAAAAAGTTCCTATATATCCCGGTATTGTTGGTATGTGTGTTGATAATGTGTTAAAAGAAACTCAAGATATAAAAAAAGGTGATAAAATAATTGTTAAATGCAAAGGATTATTTTATGAAGGTAAAATAACAAGTATTAAAGATGGTACTGTTGAATTAACAGATGTAAAAGTTTTACAAGAAAAAAAGGTTGCAAAAATAAAGTTAGGAAAGAATAAGGTCTTAAAATACAACTTTTCAACTTTGGGACAATTATGGCCATCGTTAAATTTTGAAAAAAAATAAAATATACGTAGTTAAATATAATATAAAAATGGAGTTTTTATGAACAAAAAGTTAGAAAAGTCAGTTTATATAATTTCTGGTCCGGTAGAGTTTGAGTTAAAACAAGGAGAAGTTATAAGTATTGGTAAAAAAATTTTAGTTGGAGAAAAAATATTTGTTCCAGAAGGGAAACGGATCCCATTAGAAGTTTATACAGAATCTCAGATTGAACTAAACCGAGAAACAAAAGTTGAACAGATTACTACAAGAACAATACCTGATGATTGGGACAAAGTTGTTGATTACGTTGTAAATAATAAGATAAATTCATTGTTAGTTTTTGGTGAAGTTGATACTGGAAAAACTTTTTTTTCAACTTATCTAACAAATAGGTTTTTAGAAAATAAATTAAAAGTCTCAGTATTAGATTGTGACACTGGACAATCAGATATAGGTTTGCCGGGAAGTTTGGGTCTGGCAGTATTTAAAGAACAAGTTTTGTTTATGTCAGATACTAAACCGGATGCGTTGGCATTTTTGGGTTCGCACTCGCCTTCGGAACATTTTCTTCATTATGCAAGTGGTTTTGTAAAGATGGTAAATTATGGATTAAAAAATTCTGATATTGTAATAATTGATACTCCTGGTTGGGTGCAAACAGATGGAGGCAGAGCATTACGCAAAACGGAGATAGAATTATTGCAAGGTTTAGGGACAAATTACTGTATAATTTTGTTACAACGAGAAAGAGAACTTGAACATTTGGTAAAAGGGTTGAAGAAAAGTCAAATTATTAGATTAACAGTTTCAAAAAAAGCTTCTTTGACATCTGTTGATGAACGTAAAAAGTTAAGAGAATTTATGTATACGAAATATTTTAAAAATGCGCATACAGTAGAATATGATTTTGAGAACATATTTACTGACAGAGGATATTTTTTATCCGGGGAAGAAGTTAATCAAAAAGTTTTAGATAAAAAAGTTTTGTGGATAGAAAGATTATCTAATTGGGAAGGGTTGTTTGTTATAGCAAGAAAAGAGTTAACAAGTTTGGAGATTGAGAAAATAAAGAAAAAATTAAATGTTAAAAGAATTATAACCACAACAGAAAATAATTATGTTGGCATGGTCAGTGCATTGTTAGATGAAAATCATGAAGTGATAGGTTTTGCTATTATTGAAAAGGTAGATTTTGATAATAAAAAAATTTTTTTACGGACACCAATTTATAATAAAAAAGAATGTATTAAAGGAATACAATTTGGTTCAATAAAAGTAACATTTTTAGGACAAGAAAATGGTTTTGTTGAACCGGGAACTGTATAAATAACATAAGTTAGAAAGAAAAAGTAATATGGAGGACTAATTAAAAATGATAGTATGGCTACTGATAGGTTTAACAGGTGGATTAGCAATATTTTTGTATGGGATGTTTGTAATGAACGAAAATATTACCGAATCTGCGGGTAAAAAGTTTCGTCAGATACTACTTTCTTTGACAGGAAATAAAATAAAAGGGTTTTTAACCGGATTAGGAATAACAGCAATAAATCAATCATCTTCTGCAACAACAGTTATGGAGGTAGGGTTTGTAGGTGCTGGACTAATGACATTTTATCAGACAATAGCAGTAACTATGGGAGCAGAATTGGGTTCTACTGTTACAGCACAACTTGTTTCATTTAAAATTACAAAATATGCATTAATCTTTGTTGCGGTAGGTTTTTTTGTTTCTATATTTGTAAAATCAAAACAGATTAAAAGTATGGGAAATGCGATATTAGGTTTTGGATTATTGTTTTTAGGAATGGACGTTATGTCAAAATCTTTAGAACCATTAAAAAAATTTCAACCATTTTTAAATATGATGACAAGTGTTGAAACACCAATTGTAGGAATTTTAGTAGGCCTTTTTTTTACTTTGTTGATACAATCTTCCGGTGCAACAAGTGGTATAGTAATAGCGATGGCATTAGCCGGAACTATAACATTTGAACAGGCAGTACCGTTAAATTTAGGTGCTACAATTGGCACTTCAATAACAGCATTTTTAGGTAGTTTAACTTTAAACAGGGAAGCGAAACGTGTTTCTTATTCGCACTCTATTTCACAAACTTTTGGTGTTTTGTTAGTGTTTATTTTAATTCAAATCCCTTTCAAAGACAGCAATATTTGGTACTGGTTTTGTAAATGGATAACAAGAACATTATTTTTTACAACAGATCTTTCACGACAGATAGCTATGGCACATACATTGAGTGCGTTATTAAAATGTGTAATTTTATTTCCTTTAATAGACATTTTTTATAAATTAATGTTAAAACTTTTTCCAGCAAAAGAGGAAGAAAGACCTTTTGGTCCTATATATATAAGTGATACATTATTAGATACACCTGGAATAGCATTAGAACAGGCAAAAAAAGAAATAATTCGTGAAGGTGAAATTGTAAAAGAAATGTTTGAAAAAGTAAAAAGTTGTATCAACAAATATGAACGAAACTTAATGTTATGCGATCAGGTAAGTTTGACAGATATTAAAGTTGACAAATTAAGACATGCAATAGTTGATTATTTAAGAAAAATTGCATCAAAAAATCTTACAGAAGAAGAAAGTTTACAAGAGATTAAATATTTATATATAGTTAACGATATAGAAAATATTGGCGATATTATTGACAAAAACATTATGCCCATCTCAAAAAAAGTAACTGAATTAGATGTATTATTTTCAAGTGAAGGTTGGTATGAGATATGCGATTTTCATGAAATGGTACTAATTAATTTAAAAGATGTATTGGTTGCTTTTGCAAATAACGATTTAGAGTTAGCAGAAAAAGTTGCCCAAAATAAACAAGTTGTAGGAAAATATGAAAGTGAACTAAGGATGAAACATATTGAAAGGTTACATAAAGGTAGAAAAGAATCTATAGAGACATCTTCTATGCATTTAGATTTAATTGATCAATATAAAAGAATTAATTCGCACATAGCAAGTATTGCATATGCAATTAAAGGTAAGTTATAAAAATGTTTAGAAATTCTTGTAATGAAATTAAACTAGTTTGTTCAATATTTAATAAAAATAATTTAAATTAACAAAATAAAAATGAAAAATAAAGTTACAAAACTGTTAGGTGTTATTGATAGAATAGAAGACGGTAAAGTTGTTGTATTAAATTTTAATGATAGAAAGGGTTCTGCATATATTGATAAGTCCAGCTTTAATTTTAAAGTATATGAAGGTATGTGGTTAAGAATAGAGTTTTATCCAGAACCTGAAAAAGAAAACGGAACAAGGTTAAAAATAAAAAAGTTACAAGAAGAACTTTTAAAACGTTCAAAAAAATAAAAATTAAATTCTTTTCCAACAAATGAAACTTTCAATAAAAAAATATTTTTTTGTTATATTTTTATTGATTTGTTGTAACTATTTAATTGCACAAACTTTAAAGGTATATTTCATAGATGTTGGTCAGGGCGATGCAACATTTATTGTTACACCAAAAGAAACTACTATTTTAATTGATGGCGGCGATAGAGATGATTACCAAGATTATGGAGAACGAGTTGTTAAACTTATAAAAAAGTTAGGGTATAACAGTATTGACAATATATTTTTAACACATGCACACAGGGATCATGTTGCAGGGTTAAAATATGTTATTGAAAATTTAAAAGTAAAAAATTTTTATGATACAGGGTTTGTGTATCCTACTGTATATTATATGGAAATCTTAGAACTTGTTAAGGAAAAAAAAATAAAATATATTTTAGGTAGAAAAAAAGAAAATGTTATAATTGAACCTAATTTTGAAGTATCAATTTTATATCCACCAACTAATTTTATTTTTGACAATCCAAACGACAATAGTATGGTGATAAGGATAAGGTATAAAGATATATCAGTTTTAGTTACTGGCGACATTGAACGCGCTGCAGAAGAAGAGATTGTAAAAACATATGGTAATAAGATGCCAGAAAAAATAGAGTCTAACATATTAAAAGTTCCACACCACGGTTCAGGCACATCGTCTACATTATCTTTTTTAGCGTTAGTTAAACCTGAAGTTGGTATAATAATGTGTGGCAAAAATAACAGGTTTGGACATCCGCGACAAAGTACTTTAACAAGGTATAAACGTCTTGGAATTGAAATTTTTAGAACTGATTTAGATGGTACTATAGAGTTTATTATTGATGGGAAAGATTATAAAATAAAAACTTACAAAACAAACTAATCTAAAGATGAAACCTGTAGCAGTATTAATGTCTGGAGGAGTAGATTCTTCCGTCGCAGCATATTTAATAGTAAAAAAATTAAGTAAACAAAAAAAAAGTAAAGTTATTGGTATAACATTAAAATTTTGGGAATGTAATGATTTACCACAATCACAAAAACAGTTGTGTTGTTCAGCGAAAGATGTATATGATGCAAAAAATGTTGCTGCACAACTTGGTATAAAGCATTATGTAATAGAATTAAAGGAAGTTTTTAACAAAAAAGTCATAGAACCTTTTTGTAAAGAGTATCTAATGGGTTTTACTCCAAATCCGTGTATAATATGTAATAAAGAAATAAAATTTGGGTTCACATATGAGAAACTTAGAAAAATGTTTGATATAGACACAGTTGTAACTGGACATTATGCAAGAATTGTTAAACAAGGAAATAAATATTTTATCTCTGCTGCAAAAGATAAGTCTAAAGATCAATCATATTTTTTATCTTTAATAGGTAAAGATGTTTTAAAACATATAAGATTTCCATTAGGTAATCTTAAAAAAGATGTTGTTAGAACTATTGCTCAAAATAACGGTTTAAAAGTAGCAGATAAAAAAGATAGTTTTGAAATTTGTTTTATTCCACAGAATGATTATCGTCAATATTTGATACAAAAAAATCTTGTAAAAACTTCTGAAGGTAAAATTGTTGACATACACACCAAAACTGTTTTAGGAAAACATTTAGGATATTTCAATTATACTATTGGACAAAGGACAGGGTTACAACTTAAAGGAATATATACAAAAAAATATGTGGTTGATATGGATGTGGTTAACAATATAGTGTATATAGGAGATGAAAAAGATTTGTATAAAAAAACATTGATTGCAAAAGATATTGTCGTTTATGACAAGAGTAAATTAAAAGAAAAACTTTATGGAAAAATACGGTTTAAATCACAGGTAGAACAATGTAATGTAAAACTTTTAAAAGATGTGTTGTATGTGAATTTTATAGAACCACAGCGAGCAATAACTCCCGGTCAATATGTTGTAATATATAACAAACAAAAACAAATAATCTGTGCAGGAAAAATATTTACTACAAAAGTAGATATAAAAGTAGATAATTAAATATGAAATGTTTAGGTATAAAAAAATTAAATTCAAAAAGTTTGTTCAAAATAAAACTTTTAATAAAAAAATATCCTAAATTTTATCAAAAAGTTTGGTTAACAGTAATGAAAATACCCAAGGGTGAAGTGCGAAGTTATAAGTGGGTTGCAAAAAAAATAGGTGTGCCAGATTCTTATAGATCTGTTGGAAACGCATTAAACAAAAATCCGTTTTCACCAATTATACCATGCCATCGTGTAATAAAAACAGATAATACTTTAGGCGGTTTTAGTTGTGGATTAAAACAAAAAATTTTTTTATTAAAGAAAGAAGGTGTTAAAATTATAAAAACAGGTAATAAAATAAAAGTTGAAATTTGAAGTTGAATTTAATAAAACTTAAAAACATTAGCCCCCGTAGCTCAATTGGATAGAGCGCCTGGCTACGAACCAGTAGGTTACAGGTTCGAGTCCTGTCGGGGGCAAAATTTTTTGTGGAGTTAGTAATAAAATGAAAATAGATTTAACAAAAAAATGGAATGAAGCGTTAAAAAAAACAAAAATTATTCGTTTAAGATATACAAAACTTAATACTTTTAATAAAACTTTTTTACCATATGTTTTAATTAGCAAATCTTCTATAAACAATAACACTACGGTTATCCGTGAAGGAAAAGTAGAAGTTGCACCTGCAATGGTTCATTTACCAGAAGGGTTTCCTATGTTTGACGGGTTTAATTTTTATGATACAACCCAATATCACGATGAAACTATAAAAACATTTTTACTTGTTCGCGGAGTAAAACTTCCTTCGTTAAAATATTCTAATGATGAAATTAAATTAGATTTGTCAGAAAAAACGGTTGATGAAGTTATAAAAGAATACCAAGAAAAACTTTCAAGAAAGGAAGATTTAGATACAGGGATAATTTTAGGTATACCAGAAGTTTGGCAGTTTTCGTTATTAATATATATAGGCACAATTATTGCAAAATCTTTTGATAGTGATATAAGAAATATCTTTAACGAATTAGATTAATATTTATACTATGGACAAAAGTAGATGGTTTATACTATTCTTAGTACTAACAATATTTTATAAAAACAGTTTTTCTCAAGAATTTGATTATGGTTTTGGACTAAATTTTTCACCTGCAGAAGTTGTTAGTAGTACAAATATAATCACAGTATCAAAAAATATTTTTTTAGAAAAAATTGTAGATTATTTTTATAATTTTGATTCTCAGACAGTTTCTGATGAACAATCTATTCGTAAAAAAGAATTTTTTGAAGAAGTTATGTTAATGTCAAAGTTAGGTTTTGGGACTAGAGAGATAATTAGAATAATTTTGATATACAAAAAAGTTCCAATTACAAACAAAAAAATTCGTCCTATTGCTGAATTATGTTTAAAGAATAAATCAATAAAAACGGTTGCAGAAAAGTTTAGGCTAAATTATGAGACAAATATTTGGTTAGAAAGCAATCGTATTTATGAAAAACTTTTACAAGAAGAATATTAATTTATGAAAGTTGTAATTCAGAGAGTAAAAAGAGCTTCTGTAATTTTTGACAACAACGAAAATAATATTGGTGAAGGTATGGTAATTTTTTTAGGTATTGCTAAAGGGGATACAGAAGACAAGGTTAAATTTTTTTCTAATAAAATATTGAACTTACGTATTTTTGAAAATAAAGATAATAAAATGGACAAATCTATTTTAGAAATAAAAGGAGATATTTTAATAGTATCAGAATTTACTTTGTACGGAGATTGTTTTTCCGGAAATAGGCCAGATTTTACGTTAGCAGAAAGGCCTGATTTGGCAGAAAAGTTGTTCAACAGTTTTGTTGAAGAATTAAAAAAATCAGGACTAAAAGTTGAAAAAGGTAAATTTAAAAGTTATATGCAGGTTAACATTTGTAACGATGGTCCTGTTACATTTGTATTAGAAAAATAAATTATATTGATTAAAGATTTAAGATTTTTTATAACAAACAATGGAACGAAAATTACAATTTAATAATGTTTGGTATCCAACAAAAAAAGAAGAAATAAAAAAGTTTTTACCTCAAGTTAATAAGTTAGAAAAAATTGATGCGATAAGTTGTATTTGTCCTCATGCAGGATGGATTTATTCCGGTTATGTAGCAGGAGAAGTTTATTCATTAATAAATCCTGCAGATTTATATGTTTTGTTAGGGCCTAATCATACTGGTCTTGGGAAAGAAGTTTCATTATTTGATAGTGGTTTTTGGGAAGGTCCTTTGGGTAAAATAAATATTGATACAGATTTTGTACAATTGTTACTAAAAAATTCCGAGTTTTTAGAAAAAGATGTTTTAGCACATTATAGAGAACATTCTTTAGAAGTTCAAATTCCATTTTTACAATTTATAACACAAAAAAATTTTAATATTGTACCAATAATAATTCGTTCACAAGAATATCAGATTTGTAACGATATAGGTAACAGTATTGCCTCTGCAATAAAAAAATATAAAGAAAAATTTCCAGAAAAAAAAGTAGTTTTGATCGCTTCTACTGATATGACACATTATGAACCAAAAGATTATGCAGTTAAACTTGATACAATGGCAATAGAACAGATTATAAAACTATCTGCAAAAGGGTTGTATGACACAGTATTAACTTACGGTATAAGTATGTGTGGTGTTATACCAACGGTATGTGTCATTATAGCAAGCAAAATTTTAGGTGCAAAAAGTGCAAAACTTATAAAATATCAAACCAGCGGTGATGTTAATGGTGATTATGCTCAAGTAGTAGGTTATGCTGGGATAATTATTAGTTAGGATAAATATGATTAAAATTTATTAAATTTGTTATGTTTTATTTAATTTTTGGGTAGAATATATTTTTTATGAAGTTATTTTATAATGTTATAATATTAAGAGTGTGTTAGTTATGTTAAAAAAGATTTTTTGATTTGGAATGTTTTTATGTTGTTTTATTAGTTTTGTTTTTAGTGATGTTAGATGATCATTTTAGTTTGGGACGGTAAAAATGATTCAGGAGAAAAAGTTGCAAGTGGGATTTATATAATATATGTGGACAGCGGAAATGAAAAGAAGAAACTAAAAATAGCAGTTGAGAAATAACTTTACAACAGAATATAAAATGAAACTCAAAAATAGACATTTTTACTTTTGTCTGGTTCATTTACTAAGAAAATTTGACAATTTAATTTTTAATTTGTATAACTTTGCAGAGTTTAAGGTTGTTGACGAAATGACACTTATAATAAAACGCAAAGAAAGTTTGGGAGGTGTTTTTATGTTAAAAAAAGTTTTATTTAGATTTTTTTTACTAACAATTGGCGTAATTATTTTTTCTGTGTCTCTCTATTCGCAACAATGGGAGTTTGAACGGATGTGGTCTGTCCTGGACCAGCCGTGGTATTTCTCTTTCCCGTATGGTATTGCTGTGGATACAAAAACAGGTAATGTTTATGTTGCTGATACTGATAACCACAGGATACAGGTATTTACCTCAACAGGCGGGTATATAATGAAATGGGGTAGTTATGGCAGTGGCAATGGACAGTTTAGTTATCCTAGTGGTGTTAGTGTAGATGGTTCTGGTAATGTCTATGTTGCTGATACTTCAAACAACAGGATACAGGTATTCACATCAACAGGTGGGTTTATTACAAAATGGGGTAGTCGGGGCAGTGGCAATGGAGAGTTTTATGGGCCTTATGGTGTTAGTGTAGATGGTTCAGGTAATGTCTATGTTGCTGATTATGGAAACGACAGGATACAGAAATTCAGTTCAACTGGCGAGTATATTACACAATGGGGTAGTTATGGCAGTGGCGATGGACAGTTTTATGGGCCTTATGGTGTTAGTGTAGATAGTTCAGGTAATGTCTATGTTGCTGATACTGATAACCACAGGATACAGGTATTTACCTCAACAGGCGGGTATATAATGAAATGGGGTAGTTATGGCAGTGGCGATGGAGAGTTTAATGGTCCTTCTGGTGTTAGTGTAGATAGTTCAGGTAATGTCTATGTTGCTGATACTGATAACCACAGGATACAGGTATTCACATCAACAGGTGGGTTTATTACAAAATGGGGTAGTCGGGGCAGTGGCAATGGACAGTTTAGTTATCCTAGTGGTGTTAGTGTAGATGGTTCAGGTAATGTTTATGTTGCTGATACTTCAAACCACAGGATACAGAAATTCGTGAAAAAAGAAGAAACCAAAGAAGTAACAATAGACCCATCAGTAGAGCAAAAAATAACCATAAAACCGCCAACAGGAGATATAGAAATAAACATTCCAGCAAACACATTTTTTGAACAGGTAAAAATGAAAGTTTCAACGACATCAGTTCCATCCTCAGACAGACAAACAATAAAGAAAACAAATATTGGAATAGAAATTACCACAGACAAAGGACTTCAACCGACAAAGGAAATAACAATAACAATAAATTATAGTGATAGTGATGTTCAAGGACTTGATGAATCAAAGTTAGTAATAGCGAGATATGATGAAGAACACAAAAGATGGATTCCCCTGTCATCAGAAGTTGACCCTGCAAACAACAAAGTAACAGCGAAGACCGCTCATTTATCAAAATTTGCGATTGTGCAGTTAGCATCAGCAAGTAATTTAAGTGAATTAAGAGCATATCCAAATCCTTATAATCCAAACAAACACACAAAAGGGTTGACAATAGAAGGGCTAACAGACACAGCAGAGATAAAAATATACACAATAACAGGCGAGATGGTTTGTAAAGTTGGCTATGATAGTGCAAATGGCAGGACCTTCTGGGACGGTAAAAATGATTCAGGAGAAAAAGTTGCAAGTGGGATTTATATAATATATGTGGACAGCGGAAATGAAAAAAAGAAACTAAAAATAGCAGTTGAGAAATAAATTTTTCTATAAATACCCATGAAAAAACTGAGATACAATGATAGAATGAAAAAAATTGATGAGTTTAAGAAAATAATTAACCAGCACAGAGAAATTTTAGAGCAGAGATATAAAGTAAAAAATATTGCCATATTTGGTTCTTATGCTCGTGGAGAAGAAAAAAAAGAAAGTGACATTGATATATTAGTAGAATTTAAAAAACCTGTTGGTTTTCTTTTCATTCATCTTGCTGATTATTTAGAAAAAATTTTGAAAGTAAGGGTGGATTTAACAACACCGGATGCAATAAAACCAAATCGGCGTCCTTACATAACAAAGAAATTGGTCTATGTCTAAAAGGGAGTGGAAACTGTTTTTGGAAGATATTCTGAAATCTATTAAATTGATTGAAAGTTATGTAAAGGATATGGGATTTGGTGATTTTGAGAAAGATAGAAAAACCATAGATGCAGTAGTAAGAAATCTTGAAATAATAGGTGAAGCAACCAAATATATACCGCAGGAGATAAGAAATAAATATCCTAAAATTGACTGGCAAGGAATGTTCGGACTGAGGAATAGAATTGCTAATGTAAATTTTGGCATCAGTTTAAGAATTGTATGGGAAATTATTCAGCATGAACTACCAAAATTAAAAGAGCAAATGGAAAATTTGAAAAACAGGAGGCAGAAATGAAAAAAACAATTATTTCTTTGATGAGTATTTTATTTGTAGTTAGTCATTTGAGTGCGTTCATCAACAAGGACAAAGTCGGGACAACAGGGGGACAGTTTTTAAAACTCGGTGCTGGTGCAAGAGCAACTGCGATGGGTTGTGCATTTGTAGGAATATCAGATGATGCAACAGCGATATACTGGAACCCATCCGGGCTTAATAACATCTCACAAAAAGAAGTATCACTTATGCATGCAGTTTGGTTTGAAGAAATAAGTTACAACAATTTATTTTATGTTCATCCAACAGAGGTAGGAAATTTTGGAGCAGGTATTCAGTATGTCAATTATGGGACATTAAAAGGAGCAGATGAAGACGGAAATCCAGCAGAAGATTTTAACCCTAATGATTTAGCAATAACAATATCTTATGCAAGAGAAATCTCAGGTATAGCACTTGGAGCGAGTGCAAAATACATTTCAAGTAAAATCAAAGAAACAGCGACTGCATTTGCAGTTGATATAGGAGCAATGAAAAAGTTCAGTGATGAAAAATTATCAGTTGGAGTTGTCTTACAAAATCTCGGCACAGGACTAAAATATATCTCAGAAGAAGCCCCACTGCCAATGAATATAAAAATAGGTGCAGGATATAAGATAATTAGCAATCTTACAACAGCACTTGATATAACCCTGCCGTCAGACAATGAAATGATAATAGGGGTTGGTGGAGAATACAACTATAGAGTAAGCAAAGATATTAGTGTATCTGGTCGGTTCGGATACACAACAATAACCAAAGATGTAGAAGGTGGACTAAAAGGTATAACTTTAGGTCTCGGTGGAAACTACAAAAACTATAAACTTGACTATGCTTTTGTTCCTTATGGTGATTTAGGTATTACTAACCGGGTTTCATTTGGAATAAAGTTTTAACACTTTTCTTAAAAAATAAAATGGTGGTTATTATTTGAACAAAATTTTTATATAATCCCTAAAATATATTTTTGTTCATTTAATAATTAAGCGAAATAAAAGATTTATTTAGTTAACAAAGAGATAAAGATACCATAAAAGTTAATTTTTATTTCTCTACTTGGGTTTAAAATTTCTACAGTGGAATAATTTTTTATTGTTGTACCAAGTTTTAGGATATATTTTTCATTAATGAACCAGTTTAAACTAAAAGATGCTGTGTGTTCTTTGGACTGAAATTTTTCTGCAGTAGATCTTAAAATAAAAAATTTTCCTCCTTGTAATGTTGAGAGATATTCTAAAGAAGAACTTAATATGTTAGGAATTAGGATAACTCCTGTCTGCAGATTATAATAAA
Source organism: uncultured Endomicrobiia bacterium (assembly GCA_937936785.1). GTDB lineage: Bacteria > Elusimicrobiota > Endomicrobiia > DTEH01 > DTEH01 > CALDDQ01. The sequence goes on along the minus strand of CALDDQ010000006.1, from coordinate 42,521 downwards.
TCTGTTCATTTAGAAAAGAGTGAAGTTTATATCCGAACCCAAGATTTAATGTCCAGGAATATTTTTTAATTTCAGCGGAACGATATATCTGCCAATTAAATCCTGACAATCCAGAAAAATAAAATTTTTCAGTTAATTGTCTTGCAGCAGAATCATAAACAGTTCCTCCAAAACCAACTTCAAGTTCTAATTGCCAGCCGGGATAAACAGTTAAAAAAACAGGTGTAGAAACATGTGAAATATATGCTGCAAAAGTAGTAAATGTAGGTTTTTCAAACTTGTATTCATCAAAAAAACTTCCATGACTAATTTTTAGTTCAGAATTAAGATAACTTAAAGAAGTGAATGCGCAGTTGCCAAAACCATATTGAAATTGTTTATTTTCTAATCCTTCGCCTTTAAATGCACTACGGACTGGTTGGGGTAACATTCCAAAAAATAAGTTTATAAGAAAATCAAACCCGAAAATAGTGTTAGTAGTAAAACTTAAGATAAATAATAAAACTAAAAGTATCTTTTTCATTCTCATTGAATTTTAGTATAAAAATTTTGTAGTAAAATACAATAATGTAACAAAAATTACAAAAAAAATAATAATTATGATATTTAATTCTTGTCACTTAAGAGAACTTTTCTTATAACTAAATATTATGAAAAATCAAGAACTTATAGATTTGTTGACAAAAATTGTTCAATATCTTTATTTAATTGATGAGAATATATTTAAAATTCGTGCTTATGAAAAAGCTATAAAAACTATAGAGAATTTGCCTAAACCTATTGAAGAGTTTAAAAATAATCCTGAAAAACTTTATACATTAGACGGTATTGGGAAAGGTATTGGTGAAAAAATTTTAGAATATTTATTCACAGGAAAAATTGTTTATTATGAAGATTTAAAAAAACAGTTCCCTGAGAGTTTAATAGAAATAATGTCAGTTCCTGGTATGGGACCAAAAAGAACAAAACTTTTATACCAGAAATTTGGAATAGAAAATGTTAAGATGTTGAAAGAATATGCCCAGCGTGGTGTGTTAGAAAATTTGGAAGGTTTTGGAAAAAAAGTTGTTCAAAATATTTTAGACGGTATAAATTTCAAATCAGAATCGGGTCTTAGGTTATTATATAACGAAGCAGAAAGTTTGTCAAAAGATATAACATCTTTTTTAACCGAAGATGAAACAATATCTAAAATAGATGTTTGTGGTTCTTTTAGGAGAAAGAAAGAAACTGTAGGAGATATTGATATTTTATGTTGTCCAAAAAAAGAAAACGATTTTTCTGTGATAGAAAAGTTTACTAAATATCCCGGAGTAAAAAAAGTTTTGTCTCAGGGAGAAACAAAAGCGAGTATTGTTATAAACAAAAATGTTCAAGTAGATTTAAGATTGATAAAAAAAAGTTCTTACGGTTCTGCATTGCAATACTTTACTGGTTCAAAGGAACATAATATTCAACTACGAGAGTATGCTTTAGAAAAAGGATATAGTATTTCTGAATATGGAGTATTTGAAGTTGATACAAAAAAATATGTTTGTGGCAAGACAGAAGATGAAGTGTATAATATATTAGGTTTACAATATGTAGAACCAGAATTAAGAGAAGGACAAGGAGAAATATTGTTTGCAAAACAAAATAAACTACCAAAACTTTTAAGTTTAAAAGATATAAAAGGGGATACACATATACACTCGACTTTCAGTGATGGGATGAATACAATTGAAGAAATTGTTCATTCATCAGAAGAATTAGGCTATGAATGGATAATAATATGTGATCATTCTAAAAGTTTAAAAGTAGCACATGGTTTGGATGAAAAAGAATTACAAAAAAAAATTTCTGAAATAAAAAAAGTTAGTAATAGAACAAAACTAAAAATATTTTGTGGTACAGAAGTTGATATTTTATCAGATGGAAGTTTAGATTATTCAGATGAAATTTTAGCACAGATAGATTTTGTTATTGCTGCAATACACACAGGATTTAAACAATCAGAAGAACAGATTACTGACCGTATTTTACGAGCAATGGAAAACAGATATGTTCATGCAATATCGCATCCAACAGGAAGAATTTTGTTAAAACGTGATTCATATAAAGTTAATATATCAAAAATTATAGAAGCAGCGAAAAGATATAATGTTTTAATGGAAATAAATGCATACCCAGATCGGCTTGATTTAAATGATATAAATACGAAATATGGGAAAGAAAATGGAGTAAAGTTTTGTATCGGGACAGATGCTCATAGTATAAAACATTTAAATTATATTTCTTACGGGATAAATGTTGCACGTCGTGGATGGTTAGAGAGAAAAGATGTGGTTAATACAATGTCAGCCAAAGAAATTGAAAAGTATTTAAATTTTAAAAAATGAAAGTTAGTCGTAAAAAATATCTTAGTATAAAACAAATTTATAAATTAGATAAAGATGCAAATGAAAAATATTTTATTCCATCTTTTGTATTAATGGAGAACGCAGGCAAAAGTGTAGCAGAATTTGTTATCTCAAGATTTAACAAAAAAAGTAGGATAATAATATTTTGTGGTCCGGGAAAAAATGCTGGAGATGGTTTTGTTGTTGCAAGATATTTGAAACTTAAGGATTACGATATTGATGTTGTTCTTTGTGAAAAAGAGAATAGTTATTCCGGTGATACAAAACTTAATTTGAAAATAATAAAAAAGTTAGAAGTTAATTGTTTAAAATTCGAAGAAGTAAAAAATTTAAATAGATATAACTTAATAATTGATGCATTGTTTGGAATTGGGCTTAACAGAAACATTTCTGGAAAATATTTAAGGATAATAGAGAAAATTAACAATTCAGGAAAAAAAGTTGTTTCAATAGACATACCTTCAGGAATAAATGGTGATACTGGAGATGTAATGGGTATTGCAATAAAATCTGATTATACAATAACAATGGGTTTTTTGAAAAAAGGTTTTAGAAACAATATTACAAAAAAGTTTTTAGGGAAAGTAATAATTGCAGATATTGGGTATCCTGGATAATTTAAAATAAAACTTAACCAAAGGAGAAAAAAATTATGACCACAGCTTTAATTTTGGTAAAACTAAAAGCTGGAAAAGATAAACATGTGTTGGAGAAATTTAGAGTTATAGAAGGGATAAGTCACATAACAGCTGTATTTGGCCGATGGGATTTAGTGTTAGATGTAGAAACTAAAGATCTATCAGAACTTAGTTGGTTGGTAATTTCAAGAATACGAAAAGTAGTCGGTGTAGAGTCAACTGAAACATTGATTACAACTTCAATATAACAAAAAAAATAGTATAATATAGTGGTTGTTCGGTACTAAATAAAAATTTCTATGAGTATTATAATAATTTTATTTGTTTTAATAAACTCGTTATTTTCAGCACCTGAAGCTATTACAGATTTATCTGTTACAAATGTTAATTGGAGACAAATAAAATTACAATGGACAGTGCCAGTTTCTGCAGAACCTATTGCAATGTATGAAATTCGTGTTTCTACGTATAAAATTTTGTCCACAGAGTTAGATTGGGTAAACAATTCTTCAGAGAATATATATCCGTATCGTGTTGTTATATCGACATCACCTCTACAAGGTGAAGTTACTTCTTATACATTCTATAATTTAGAAAATAATAAAACCTACTTTTTTGCAATAAAATCTTCTACTTCAACTTCTGGTGAAGTTATGTCAACAATAGATTCTAACAGTTCACGACCTTTTGGAACACCAACAAACAATTCTCCTCCATCATTTAATTTGATTTATCCAACAAACGGGACAGTTGTTGTTTCACAAAATATAGTTTTTGATTGGCCAGATGTTAGTGATATAGATGTTCCTTATGGCGATACCTTAAAATATGAACTTTATTATTCAACTTTCCCAAATAAACTTTTCAGTTCTACGCCACCTGATATTACTGGTGCAAATGTTGTTAGTAACATTACTTCAAGCGAACTAAATTTTGATGCGTTATCTTTATTTGATAACACAACCTATTATTGGCGGATAAAATGTATTGATTTGGAATGGTTATCTTCCTGGTCGGTGCAAAATGAGAATCAAGGAAAATTTGTTATAAACCATACTTCTGAACCACCTTTTGCGGTAAGTTTGATACATCCTGTGATGAACTCTACTACGACAAGTATTCCAGATGGAGTATTTTTTGACTGGACCGATGCGTTTGACCCTGACCCGAATGATTATATAACTTACAAATTGTATGTTTCATCCATAAGCAATTTAGAAGGTTTTGCCGTTGCGGTTTTAGGAATAAATTATTCTTCATTTACATTACCAAGTATTTTTGGTGGTTGGACTGAAAATACAACATATTGGTGGTATATTATTGCAACAGATGTTGCTATGTTAACCTCACAATCTACAACGAACTATTTTTTTGTTAACAACATAAATGATTCTCCAATAAATAACTATCTAATTTTTCCTGGGACAGGTTCTTACATAGATCCAGTACCATTTGTAAATACACTAAATCCAATATTTTCCTGGACTTCTACTTACGATCCTGATCCGTATAGTAAAGTTTATTATCAACTGATAATTTCTACTTTTTCTGATGAACCAGAAATATTAAATAGTATTTACTATACCACAACAGACAAACTTAAATATGCAACATTTTATCATTTAACAGATTTTACTTTGGAGGAAGAAACAACATACTTTTGGCGGATAAAAGTTTGGGATGAAATTTATGGTGAGTTTTCATATTCTACAACCACATATTGGTTTTTTACAGATGCAATAAACTTACCCCCAGCCACTGCAAAATTATTAAATCCGTTAAACAATTTAACTACAAGATACTTTATGCCAAGATTTGATTGGGAGGAAGGATTTGATACAGATATTAAAGGAGGAATTTCTACACAAACACTTGTTTATTGGAATAATTTCGATACAACAACAGTAAATTTATTACCGGGAACTTCATTTTATATTCCTTCGGTACCATTGTTAAATTTTACTACATATTTTTGGAAAATTATTATCTATGATAATGGCAACCCACCTCCAGTACTTTCCAGTGAAACTGTAGTAAGAACTTTTTTAATATTAAACAACTATCCTACTGAATTTCAGTTGTTGTCACCTAATAATAACGAGATTGTAATAAGTTCCGAGGTAAGTTTTTCATGGCAAAGTTCTTCAGATCCTGAAGGAACTTTGATAACTTATAAGATAGATTTTTCTTCTTATTCAACATTTAATTTTTATATTTCTTCTGAAACAACAAATAATAATATAATTCTTCCAGTTGTTCAAGACAATACAACATTTTATTGGCGAGTGATATCTTTTGATGAAGAATTAAATTATAGAATTTGTAGTTCTACATTTGTTTTTGTTTTAGATTATATTGCTCAATCGCCGGTGCCATTTAATTTAATCTCACCTTCAAATGGTTCAACATTTTCTTTACCAAAAACAACTTTTTCTTGGCAACAAACTTACGATCCTGACCCGTTTGATTTTGTAAGATATAACATAATAATTTCTACAAAAGCAGATTTTTCTTTTATCTACCATTCATCTGCAGGATTAGTTATGTCAGAATATATTCTTGGAGATGAAATTTTAAAAATTAACAACACATATTATTGGTATGTTAACGCAATTTCTACCAGGACAGGGAATACTGTATCAAACTCTACTTTTACTTTTGTAATAAAAAATTTAGCTCCACTTGTTCCAGAACTGTTTTTTCCAACGGATGATTATATATCTATATCGTCAAATATAGTTTTACAATGGAAACCTTCTTCCGATTATGAAAATGACAATTTTTATTATGAAGTTAATGTTACAACTAACCAATGGTTAAATAGCACAATATATCATATATCACAAACTTCAACAACTTTAGAGTTATCACTTCAAGATGATACTACATATTATTGGTACGTAGTTGCTATAGATACTTTTAACAACAAAACACAATCTATTACAAGACGTTTTTGGGCGAGGTATGACATTAAACCACCTACACAAGTTATACTTTTAGATCCGATAGATAAAATAATTTCTTTACCATATACATTTTATTTCAGTACTGCTACAGACACTGACATTTTTGATATAGTTAGGTATAGAATAGAAATTTCTTCAATATCAAATTTTAGTTTTTTAACAATTGTAAGTTCTATAAATGTTCCACAATATAATTTGACAGATTATTTAATTTCTGCAGGAACATATTACTGGCGGATAATTTCTTACGATACAGATTTTTTAGAAACAATTTCTTCAACAAAAACATTTATTTTACCAGAATATGGTATTACATTATCTTACCCACTAAACAATTTATCTATAACTTCTTTACCAGAATTTACCTGGTCACCAGTAAATCCCGTAGTTTCAATAGATACATTTACTTATAAACTTATAATTTCATCTTCAGCTTCGTTTAATATAAAAACAGAAATATTAACTTTTGAACCAAAATATAAAGTTACAACTTTATTATTTTCAGGATTTACAACTTATTATTGGTTGGTTGAAGGATATGATTCATATGGGCGAAACAGTATAAGCCAGGTGAACAAATTTTTTACTCCGAACACAAGACCGTTAGACCCTTCTGGTATAACGATATCTTCAGATGCAAAAGGTATTTTACTAAAATGGTTAAATGTTAGTAAAAATGAAGATGAGAGCGATTTTATAGATTTTCATAGTTATAAAATTTACCGCACAATAGATTTTACTTCAACTCAAAAAACATTGTTGTCAATAACAACATCAACATTTTTTATTGACGAAACTGCAGGTAATATAGAATACTATTATATTATCAAAACACAAAATTTGTGGAATATTGAAAGTTCAGGAAACAATATTGCAAGGTTATACAATTTTGAACCAGCGATTTTGTTCACTTCTAACGATAAAACTTTAATAGTTACAACATCAAAAAAAGATATTGGTGAAACAATGATAACAGTAGTTCGTAGAACAGATTTGGAAACACAAAGTTATCCGAGATATTATATTGTTTCTTCAGAAAAAACTAAACTTGACACTTTTGTTGAAATAACTATTATGTTGCCTGAAACGACAAATAATTATGAATTACAATTTTTTGATGGGATAAACTGGCAACCTGTTTTTTATAATAAAATATCAAAAGAATCAAACAGGTTAGTTTTTAAGACACAGTATTTAGGTAGTTATAGATTGTTTTTAAAAACAGAAGAATATGAAGATAAGTTAACAATATTAGGTTGTTCTCCGTATAAAAGAATAATTACACCAAATGGTGATGGAATAAATGATGAAATAAATTTTGTTTACAGGACAGATTCGTTTTTAATTGGTGAATTATATAATTTATCAGGACAAAAAGTTTGTGATTTGAAAAGCAAACAGACAAATATTTTATTTTTTGATGGTAAAGATAATAATGGAGATTATGTTTTACCTGGTGTTTATGTTTATAATATAACAGCCAAACCACAAGGAGATAGTTTTAAGGAAAAGAGTTTTAGAGGTACTATTGTTGTAAAATATTAGTTGAAAAAAAATATGAAATTTAGAAAAATATTTGGTGTAACAATTGTGTTAAATATTTTTTTGTTTAGTTTTTATAATAATTTATTTTCAGTTGAACAATTTCCTTTGGTACCTGTGTTTAGTGGATATTTTGAAGATGGTTTTGTTATTTTTATTAATCCTGCTGGTGAACCGGTATTTTCAAAAATAAATTTTGTTTGTCGTTATGGGAACATTTTTTCCGCAATAACAGAAAATCAAATTGATAACACAGATATGGTGTTTAGTTATTCTTTAAATAACCTAAACCTGGGGTTTGGATATAGAGGAATTTTTGTTTCTCAGATATATTCTGAAGAATTGCTGATGTTAAATTTTAACACAAAATTGTTAAACGAAAAATTACATACAGGGATAAATTTTAAAAGTTATATTTATAAATACATTTTAGATGATTATTATTTAAATGATTTTGTAGCTAATAATACAGAACCGAGTATAAATTTAGACTTAGGATTTAGATACAAAATTGCAAAAAATTTTTTTACTGCATTAAGTTATAGAAATATTTTAAAACAAGTGTCAGGAAATGTTATAAAGTATACAATACCACAAGAAATAATTTTTGGTTTAGGATATAATTATTTAGATACAAAAATAAATTTGGAATTAGTTAACAAAGCATATGAAATTAGTACAAAAAATTATAATTACAACATTTATAGATTTGGTATTCAACAAACAGTTTTTGATATGAAACAATTTAGTACACTGATAATTCTGGGTGTAGACAAAGGAACAGATTTTACTAACTTTTTTTTATCACCGTCGTTGATACTGTCTAAATTTGGTTTAGAAATACAATATTTATGGTCTTATCCTGTAACGAACATAAAGGATTATTTTGGCAACCACTTTGTAACATTAAAATGTAGTCTTGGTAAAAAACACTTTAAGGAACAAAAAACTTTTGGTTTATACGAAGACCAGCAAATAAAAATTGATACTGAAAAAAATAAGTTAAAACAAACTGTAGTTTCTCAAGAACAACAAATTATAGAACTAAAACAAAAAATAGAACAAATAAAACAAGAACAGAAAGTTTTAATCAGTACGGTAGTAATATCCCAACCTGTCCAACCTGTAATTCAAAAACAAAAAATAGAAAAATTTTTGAAACCAGAAACAATTTTTGTAAAACCAAAATTTCCTTTAGCACATACAGTTACTTCTGGTGAAACCTTGATTTCTATAGCGGAAAAATATTATAATAATAAAGATTATTGGACTAAAATTTATAATGCAAACAAAGATAAGATAATCAAAGGTGTGCCTGTTGTAGGAGAAACAATAATTATTCCAGAACCATAATTTTTTGTAGAACAAATAACTAATGAACAAAGATAACAAAGATTTTTATACATGGGATGAAATAGAAAAAGATCTCTCAGAACTTGAGTTACAATATGGTGACAGTGACGACATTGTAAAAAATTTAATTACCCCGTCAGTATCTTCATATTGGCGGCGTAAAATTGAAGAAGAAAAAAATTTACACCAAAAAATTTTGCAAACAAAAGAAGAAGAAAAAAAACAAATAGAACTAAAAATTGCCCAACAACAACAAATTATTACTGATTTACAGGACCAAATTGCTAAGTTAGAACAAGGCGAGTCTGAAAAGTTACGTCAGAAACAGGAAGAGTTAAAATTAAAAGAGTTAGAACTTGTTAAAGAAAAAGAAAAATTGATTTGGCAACAACAAATTCAAGGGTTAGAAAATGACAAAAAAGTTATAGAACAAGAAATTGAACGTGCAAAAAAATATTATGAACGAGAAAAACAAGAGTTGTTGGTATATTATAATCGCCAGTTTAACGATTTGTTAGAAGTTCAGAAAGAATTAATTAGTGAAACAAACAAGTTAGAGAAAGATTTAGAAAATATAGTTAACACAGCCAAAACAGAGATAGATTTTGCAAAATCTAAGGTTGATACAGTAGTATCTGAACTTGAAGAAACAAAAAAAATTTTAGAGAATGTAAGGTCAGAGAAACAAAATATTGTTTTAGAAAAACAAAAGTTAACTGAAACAATAGAAAAACTTAAACAACAAAATGTTTCAGATAAAAAAGAATTAAAAAATGTTATTGTTCAGATGGTGAATAGTTATATAAATGAAATTAGAAGTTTATCTGGGATAATAATAGGAGCAACAAACTTTTGTGAAAAATTTTCCAATTCAAAAAGGTCAGTAAAATTTCATCATGAACTAATTCTTGCTACAGTGCAGAGGATGTTATCTGTTTTAGACGATATCGCAAAATCAATTTTAGAGTTTGAGATTTAACTTTTAATGGAAAAAATACTTTTTATAAATTCTACAAAAACAGAATTTACCATATTACAAGGATTATTTAATAAATATCAAACAAAAGTAATAACTCTTCCTGTAAAAGATGTTGAAAAGATTGTATTAGATTTTCAGCCACAAACAATACTTTTTGAAGAAAATGTTCCAATAAAGATAATAAAAAAAATTGTTAATAAATATCCTTTCATTCCATTAAGTATAATAGGAGAATTAAACGATCCTGTAAAATTAGAAAAAATTTTAGATTTAGGATTAAACACGATTAAAATACCTGCTACAGAAAAAGAAATAGAAACAATTTTTTCCAACATAATGTGGTTTTCACTTTCTAAACCAAATTTGTGGCAACAAGAGGTTGAATTAGCAGGTTTAGAAAAAAGAAACAAAAAATTTTTTTTAGGGATAAAAATAATTACAACAATTCTTTTTGCTACAATATTAGTAGTTTTTATAACTAATATTTACAATATTAGTTTAGCCAAAAAGGTTGAGTCAAAAATGTTTTTTGAGATAAGTTTGCCTTATGTTACACCTTCTGATATAACATTTTTAGATAACACATATATGGTAAGCGACTGGAGTATAAAAAATATTTTTAAGCATGATGTTAGTACGGATGAAATTTTACAGATGTATGTCCCTGAACACAAGTTTGGGACTATTACATCATATGTCTATGATAAAGAGAATTATATTTTTACAAGTTCTAATTTTGTTGATAAAATATATGTTTATAAATATCCTGATTTTGATAGTCCAGTAAAAGAAATTTTACCACTAAAAGATGTTGCAATATTGGCAATGAATGTTTACAATAACACACTTTTTATATTAGATAATGAAAAAAAACTTTATAGTTTTAAAATTCAAGAAAATTTTGATACGGTATTAAATGCATCTTTTACATTAAAAGAATTTTTTCCAATAGACACTTTTTTTTATAACAATCACATTTATTTCTTAGACAATAAAAATTTGGTATACAAGCTTTCTTATCCTGATTTAAAAACAGTATCAATTATAAGGTTAAGCCAATATTTTGGTGAAGACAAACATTTTGTTTCATTAGCGATGAATGATATCTGGTTTTATTTATTAAACGATCGTGATAAAAAGATATATAAAATTTCTAACAAAATATTGTTATAAACTAAAAAATGAATTTTCGGTATATAAAATTAACTCTAATATTTACATTATTTATAAGTGTAAATAATTATATATTTTCCACACCTAATTCTGTGGTAGATTTAATAGCAGTTTCTGGATTATCAGAATTATCTGAGGGAAGTATCAAACTTAAATGGACATTTCCCGGACCGGGTAATTTACCTGCGGAAAGTAAATATTATGTGCAATATACAACTTTTTCAACAGTTTTTTGGTCAACGATGTCTGCTCAGGTAATATTTTCTACAGGACCGGTTACAGTTAATGAACAACAGGAGTATACAATACAACATTTAACTGGATTTTATAAAGATGTTAAATACTATTTCGTTTTATGGTCATCTTCTGGGACAGAACAAATTTTTTCTTCAATATCAAACGTTGCAACCGGTTGGATAACAGCATACCCACCGTCATCGGCAAATTTTGTTGATGCTACACAAGGAGATTCTGAAGGAAAAATAAGTTTGTTTTGGAGTGGAGTTGGAGATGATGGTAAATATAACCCGTTAGATGTTGGGTCTCAGTGGATAATAGATTATAGTACTGATGCAAATCATTTTTGGAATTACGATACACCTAAAGTAGTGATAAGCACTTCTGGTATAAATTCTGCAACTACAGTGCAATATGTAATAAGTGGTTTATTGTCAGGTGTTACATATTATTTTAGATTATGGACAAAAGATGATGTTGGAAACATTTCTGAAATTTCTAATGGTGCAACAACCTGGGCACAAGTTGACATTTCAGCACCAAAAAGTGTAACTAATATTTTAGTAAAATCAGGGTATAAACATATTCAACTAACTTGGACAATTCCTGTTGAAGATGATACTTTAGAACCGTATAATTCATCTATCTATTCTGGCAGTTATGAAGTTAGATATAGTAGCACACAGATTAATACAGAAAATTTGTGGAACAGTGCAACAACAATTTTTTTTATTACAGGAGTTGATCTTGTTCCTAATGTTACAACTACGACAGTTTTATTTCCTTTAACAAACAATACTACATATTTTTTTGCAATAAAAGTTGCCGATGAAAAAAATAATTGGTCAACAGTTGTAGGTTCAAGCTCGCCATATGCATTACCAAAAAATAATATTCCATCATACTATCCCAGCACAAACATTTCAAAACATTACGCAAAAGATCCACTTCGTAATTTTGTTAATAGTTTAATAATTTCATCAACTACAATAGTTCTTGACTGGGGCGAAGTTGGTTGGAATGCAGGATGGACTGTTGGGGGTAGTTCTGACAGTGTTTATGGCGATTATATTTCTTCTTATACATTAAAAATTTCAACTTTTGTAATCGGAACAAGTTTAGGTGAATCCACTTTAACAATTTCTGGAATTATAGAGTTTACTTCTTATACTATTCATAATTTAATTGAAGATACGACATATTGGTGGAATTTGACAGTTTATGATTCAGAAAGTTTGTCAAACGTAGTTTTTTCTTCTACAATATTTAGGTTTATTATAAACTCGCAGAATTCTTTTGCACCAGAATTTACATCAAATCCATTATTAAAACCGACAACTTATTGGCATACAAAAAATTTTAGTATAGAATTTGACTGGAAAAATGCTTTTGATAAAGATCCCGGTGATTTCATTTCCAAGTACGAAATAATTTTATCCACAGTATCAGATTTTAATGTTATAATTACTACAGTTTCTGTAACAAACCCAGCAACTTCATATTTTTTAATGACACAAGTTTCTACACCAGCATCTACGATTTTATTGCCATATGATAATAAAAAAATTTATTGGTATGTTATAGCATACGATTCAGGCGCACCGTTTGGGTATCAAAGATTAGAATCTTTACCAACACAGGCAACGTATTTTTATATTAACCAAAAAGATGAATCTCCATATGAATTTAATGTATATCCAGCATCAGGACCAGGAATTGTTAAATATTATGATTTAGGACAAAATACAACTTTTTATATAGTAAAAAATTTGCCGATATATTTAAACTGGGATTTAACAACAGATCCCGACCCTCAAGATGTTGTTATTGGATACACAATTTTTATAGGAACATCTTTAGCGAAAGATCCTCAATTAGGAATTTTTGAAGGCGGTTGGCGATATGTTGAAGATAATGATACATTTCAGAACGAAGTATATTTTTCCTCTACAGTGATAAATTCCAATCCTGCTGCTGGAACTGCTCCAGATACAGATCTTTACCTGATAGAAAATCTAACATATTATTGGCGCGTTCGTGCAATAGATAAAGCATATCATCCTGTGACAAATCCGTTCTGGATTTGGAACAGTACGGCAACTTTTTCTCCTAATACGTCCGTTTCCCCAATGATGTTTATAATAGATTTTACTTCTGATGCACCAAATAATTATGATGCAGTTGCCCCTGTTAATGTTTATAATCCAACATCGTTATCTGCAGAAATAAATTTTAGTTGGACACAAGTTGTAGATCCGGACCCTCTTGATAGGACAAAATATTTGTATTTATTTGTGTCAACATACATTCCTTCTACATCAGAAGGTTGGTTTAACGCAACTATTACAACAATAACAACACTTTCAGGAGAAACAACGTTTTATAACATAACTTTGTTAAAAGAATTGGCTCCCGGAAACACATTTTTTTGGCAGGTATTATCTTGGGGAGAACGCGAGTGGAATATAGAAACTTCAACTTCAAATCCGTTTACAGCGTTACCATATGGTTTTTTAAATTCTACTGCATCTTTTGTGGTATCAAATAATGTTCCGAACAAATTTAGTTTAGTTTATCCCGGGACAAGTACAACTTCTGAATTATACAGTAGTATAAAATTATTTAAACCAACATTTTACTGGGAAGTTGCAACTGATAATGATAATTATGAACCATATGTATCAAGTTATGTGGTTCGGATTAGTAGTTATTCAAACTTTTCTTTTGTAACTGAAGTTTGGGTATCAACAAACTATTATTTTTTTGGTAGTGGTTTGCAGTCAAAAACAACTTATTGGTGGACAGTTATTGCATATGACAAGGTAGGTAATTATCAGACACCGTATTCTACATTTGTTTTTAGTGTGGACAATTTTTCTCCTTCAGAATTTTTGTTAGTTGAACCTGTTGATAATGTTGTAATTCAAACTTTAACTCCTGTGTTTAAATGGCAAAACAATGGTGATCCCGATGGCGATGATATATATTATACGATACAATACTCTTCATATTCTAATTTTTCAATATTTTTAAGTTCTGGATATTTTATAAGCCCTTCTCAGAAAGGCACTACTGTGCAGATAAGTTCTCCATGGACTTTTGAAGAAAACAAACAAATTTTTTGGCGTGTAGTTGCAAAAGATACTCCTACATTTACAGTTGATTTAACAACCTCAAACATAACAACTTTTTGGACAAATTATGTTGAAGAAAAACCGTTAAGTTTTGATATAAACATAACTTCAGGTTTTTTGTCAACTTTACAACCAATTTTTTCTTGGTCTCCAACTTCAGATCCTGATCCTAAAGATTATGTTGTTTATTATAAACTTTGCATTTCAACAATATCATCATATGTCGTTAGTAGTAGCACATATATAATAATTGTTGGAAGCAATAATGTTAATTACACAATGCAATTTCCGTTAACTGAAAATGTGATATACAATTGGTGGGTTGAGGCTTATGATACAACTGGGTTACATAAAATAAGTAACACAAGTTATTATTTTGTATGTGATACCATAGATGATGGTTTGAACGATTTTAATTTAGTTTTTCCCGGTTCTGAGTTAGGGTTTAACAGTATAGTTCAACCGTCAACATTTATTTGGTCAGCAGCAAATAGGGCCGAATGGTGGAAACAGGTTAATTATAGTTTATACTACACATCTAATTCTGTTCAAATATCTTCTGCACAAATATTTTCCGATGTTTATAGACAGAATATAGAATCGTCATTATTTAAAGCAACAACATCATACACATTTTACGGTTTACAAGAAAACACAACATATTTTTGGTGGGTGGTTGCTGTTTCAACTGACAATAGTAAAATAAAAAGTTCTACAACATTTTATTTTTTTGTTGATAGTATAAATGATCCACCAGAAAGTTTTGACTTATTATATCCTACAGGTACAATAACTGTTAACACACGAACCCCAGAATTTAAGTGGGGAAAAGTTATAGATATTGATGATGGTATCTCACACTATAAATTACAATATTGTGATAATACAAATTTTGAATCACACAAAACTACTTCAGTATTAATTAATATATCTACTGCAACAACACACAAGTTGTCTTTAGGTAACATTTTGTCAATGGAGACAACATATTATTGGAAAATTATTGTTTATGATAAATCTTCAAGTTTTACTACTTCTAATAGTACAGGAAGTTTCTATGTTCCATCATTTAAACCATCAACGTTTGTTGTAACATCTCCAACAAAAAGTGTTTTTACAAAAAAACCAACCATTTCGTGGACAAATTCAAACCATTTAGAAGAAAACAGTTATGTGATAAATTACGAATTAAACATTTCTACTATGGAAAATTTTTTGTTCAAAACGACAACTTTTGTTGCTGGGACAAATTTTATGGTAGAAAAAAATTTGTTTCAGAACACGACTTATTATTTGAATATAGTTGCAATAGACAATTTTGGTGTTAGGAGTGATACTGTTTCTTATAATTTTTTTATTAACAAAATTAACATACCTAAAAAAATTCAAAAGTTAACCTATGGCTATAATTTACAGAACAATTTTGTAATTGCATGGCAAAAAGTTACACAATATGATGATGGCACAGAAGCTGATGATATTTTAGGATATAACATTTATAGGAACACAGATGTTTCTTTGTTAACATCCGATTGGCAACCGAGGTATGATTTTTTACCTTCAACAGTAACAATATTTTTAGATAAAATTCAAGGTGGAACATTCTACTATTTAGTTAAAGTAGTAACTTTAACTGGTGTAGAAAGTGAATCATCGGATATTGTTTCAAGTTATAACAGAGGAAGTAGAGTTTTGTACAGACCTGAGATAGAAGTAAAAGTTGTGATACCATCAAAAGTTGAATCTCAAATGGAAAATTATGGGTTAGTTTTAGACATATCTTCAGAAACTATAAGTTTGTCAGAAATTGAAAGGATGAATATGATAAACAAATATAATTTGTTTATTACCAAAAATTCTCAACCTGTGGATATAAAATTAGATGCACCTTTAGAGTTAGAGATTGGTATTTCAAAAAATAACTTTGCCACAATTTCAAAATCGGTTAAAAACGAAACTCTTACACCAAAACTTTTTTGGCACAATGGTATAGAATATATTTTTATAAACAGTGGGTATAATGCTACAACATCAAAGTTGACAACGAAAACGAAAAACATAGGAAATTTTGTTATTAGGGCAGTATCGTTTGCTAATAAAAATGAAATAGTTAATATATATCCAAAAAAAATTTTTACTCCTTCTGCACCAGTGGACAATGTCATACATTTTGTGCTAAACAATATTTCTGTTTCTCAACCTGAAGGCGAAATTTATGATATTAGTTTAAGATATGTATCAAAAATGAAGTATGAAAATTATGAACTTGTTTGGGATGGAAAATATGATTCTGGCGAGATAGTGCCAAAAGGAATTTATTTGTACAAAATAAAAATTGGAGATTCTGTTTTTACAGGGACAATAATTGTTGCCAAATAATAGATTCTTGTAGTAAAAATTGGAATAAAAAAAACAGACACAAATTTATAGAATGAATTGTTGTCAAAAAATTAGAGAAATGAAATATTTTAGATTAAAAAAATTTTTAATATTGCACTTGTTGTTGATTTTAAACATTTCGCTATACAGTATTGATACAGGTTTTTCTGCAGAAGTTGACCGAATAGGGAAAAATGTAGTTTGTGAAACAGAGAAAGCATACCAGTTATTTTATAATCCGGCTGGGTTAGAAAGTGTTTTGGTGCCTGAAATTTTTTTTGATTACAATATTTTGTTTAACAATTTAACTGATGGAAGTAAATTTATAAACAATACGCTTGGTTATTCTATGAAACTAAAAAAACATGGGTTTGGAATAGGAATTAACCAGTTTGGGCTAAAGGATTGGTATACTAAAGATACTGTGGTAATAAGCTATGGGACATATATTAAAAAGGTTATACCAAAAATTGTTGCTGGGATAAAATTAAAATTAATAAATGAGGGTTATATTTTAGATGAATATATGATTATAAATCCAGTTTTTGCAAATTTTAGTTCTAAAATATATTTCTCTGCGTCTGTTGGCATTCAGTATATTAGAAATAATGATATATTAGGATTGTTAATTGAAAATATTAACCAACCTGATATAGGATTTTATATTTCAGAAGTTTTGCCCATGGAAATAAAGTTAGGATATAAATATTCTTTTGATAAACTAAAATTATATACTTCTGTTGGGATAGAAACTAATACAAAAACGGATAATGAGATAGGTTTTGCTGCAGAGCATGATTTTGTATTGTTTAACACATTAAAATTTGTCCCATCTTTAGGGATAAACTTTGGTAGTAGAAATTATTTTGTTACTTATACAGGATTTACTTTGCAGACACAAAAATTAGGATTTAGTTATAGTGTGCAAATAGATCCACTACAAAAAATAGATTTTATATCGCAACATAGAATAAGTTTTTCATATAAATTTATTCCTGTTTTGTTAGATAAACAAACTGTTGCAAAAACATATTATGATGAGTTGTCTTTAGAAAGAGAAGAACTTTTGAAACAAATAACTGATTTAAAATCAGAAATACAAAAGATTAAACAAGAAAATATAGAAAATGTTAAACAACAAAAAATTTCAGAAAAAAAACTTGTAGAAGAACAAAAAAGGGTTAAACAAGATAAAGTTCAAAAAATTGCTGATGAACAAGAAAGTTTTCCTGCGATTATAGTTGAACCAAAATCAGCAGAACTGGACCAAAAACCTGAACCACAAAAAACAACTGAACAATTGTTGTTAGAAAGGTTAAAGTTGTTAGAAGAAAAGTTGAAAGAAACAGAACAAAGACCAGAAATAAAACAACAAAAATCTGCTCCTGTCCCTACACCTACACCAACACAGACTTTAACACCAGTATCACCACCTACTACGACACCTCCTAAAGTTATTTCTCAACCAGTTCAACCTTCTACTACTACACCTAAAAAACGAATACATACAGTTGTTGCTGGAGATACACTACCAAATCTTGCACAAAAATATTATGGAGATAGTTCAAAATGGAAATTGATCTATGATGCTAACAAGGACAAAATTATCCGAGGACAGATTTTGCCCGGGACAGTTTTAGAGATTCCATAAAAATAAAAAACATAAAAAGTTGAAAGTTTAAAGTGAAAAATATAAATAAAACATATCAACAGGATTTTAAAAAAAACTAATAATTTAAAGGTGCTAAAATGTCTGATTTAGACAGGATAGTAGAAGAACAAAAGCTGCGGTTAAAAAAAATTAGAGATCGTGTCCAGCAGTTGACAGAAGAGATACATGTTCGTAAAAGTGGTATTTCAGCAGATTTATTTTCTGCAACAAAAGATAAATTGTCAGAATTTTCTCCAACAGTTTTTTCAGAAATACAAAATATGTTGTTGGAAGAAATTGCTAAAGGTTATGATGCTATAGTTAAAGAAAAAGAAAAAGTTATTCAACAACTACAAAAAGATATAGAAGAAGTATCTTTAAAATATGCCAATTTAGATACGATCTTAAAAGAACAAATTGCTCGAGTTTCAATTTTATCTGCAGAAAAAGATAAAACAGAGATAGATTTGTTAAAAAAAACTGTTCAGGTAACTAATGAACAAAATAGTGTTAAGTCAAACTTAGAAAAAAATGTAATCGAAAAAAAAGAAGATTTAAGTGTAAAAACCAACTTTGATTTTTTATATTCAATAGCTAATGAAATTTTAAGATTTATAAGAACAAGACGAGGAGTTATTGAAGAAGCGTTAAAAATTATAAAAGATGAAATAGGTGCTTCTACAACTAATAACAAAGTTATTTTTGTAAGTGATGAAATTAATAAAATATCAGAGATTATGCTTAAGTTAAAAGAATCTTTGTATATTCCTGAGGTTTATATACAAAGTATTAATTTGAATACACTTATAGATGATGTTTTAACTAAGATGCATAGTAATATTGAAAATAAAAATGTTTCTATAATAAAACACTTAAGCCAGGAAGAAATTTTTATATATGCAGATAAAAATTTGATAGAAAATGTTTTGAGCGAAATATTACAAAATTCTATAGAATCTTTTGTCAGGGATAACAATAATAAAATAATAATAAAAATTTTAAAAGAAAAAGAAGTTGTTAAACTTAAGATAACAGATAATGGTTGTGGTATTCCAGAACATTTGTTACCTAAAATATTTAATCTTTTTTTTACTACAAAAGTAGAAACAAAACATTTTGGTATAGGATTGTTTAGAACATACTGGATTTTAAAAATGTTTAATGCTAGTATTTTGGTAAATTCAATATTTGACCAAGGAACAGATGTAGAGATAAGTTTTAATACTAAAAAAATTTAAGGGTAATATTGATGCAAAAAATTCAAACTCCAATTGATGCTATAAGACATTATTATCGCGGTCGGGTGTATGAGGCTACAAATGAGTTTGAAAATGCTATTGAAGAATACAGAAAAGCTATTAGTTCTGGTTGTGGATATGCTGATGTACATAATTCGTTAGGAAGAGTATTAATGAAATGTGGTTATTATGAAGAAGCACGGATAGAATTTGAATATGCGTTAAGATTAAATCCGAGATACTTGGATGCACGACGTAATTTGGATGAGTTGTTGGCAAAAATTAGTATGATAATACCAACAAAAAATTTTGTAAAACAAAACAGTGAACAAGAAGATAAAAAACAATATGTAAAAGACACAAATGTTTCACAAACAATTGTTACACAATCGGTGAATGACAGTTTATTGGCACAACAAAAAACAGATTCACAATTAATCTGTGTCTCTAATAAAAATATAGTTTTATATATTATAGCAGGTATTGTATTTTTAATAGGATTGTTTTTTATGGTAACAAAGACTACTTTGTTTGAAAAAAATGAGGAACAAAAAGTTTTTGAGATAGAAAATTATTCTATATCAAGTATAACAGAGCATGAAAACCAACTAATATTGAGTGACTGGGCAACACAAGAAATTATTTTTTATAAAATTAACAAAAATCAGTTAGAAAAAATTAATTCTGAAAAACTTTCTCAAGACAATGTTGTTCCCACATCAATTGTTGTTTCAGACAAAAAGTTGTGGGTATTAGATGGTTGGAATAAGAAGGTTTATAAATATTCTATGTCTAAGTCCAATTTGAGTTTGATAAAAATGTTTGATGTAAAAACTTCAGTCCCAACAGCTATTGTCGGATATAAAAAGAATATTTTAATAGTAGACAGTGGTGAACAAAAAATAATTTTGTATGACCAAAATTTTAACGAAATAGTTGCAATACCTTTTGTAGTAAAAAATATGTCTTTGATGAGTTCTAAGGAAAATCAAATTTGGGTTTATGATAAAAACAATTTTTTGCACCAACTAAAAGATTATTCTGAAATAAAAAATTCTTATAAAGTAGACGTTTTAACTGACAAAACTTTATCGTCATTTTTTATAAACAAAAAATATTTGTGGTTGACAGAAGAAGGAGAAGCAAAACTTTTTAGATATACAAAAAGAATTTTAAAATAAAAAAAGGGGGATGTTGAAAAAATGAAGACATTACTTAGAGGTAAAGATTGGATAGAAACAAAGGATTGGTCAAAAGAAGAGTTGGAAACTGTATTAGAGGTGTCAAAATATTTAAAGATAAAATTTGCTTTAGGAGAAGAACATCGTATACTACAAGACAAAACGTTATTTATGATGTTTTTTGAACAATCAACAAGAACCAGAAATTCTACTGAAGCAGCAATGACACAATTAGGTGGTCATGCACATGATCTAACTCCGGATAAAATGCAGATATCCCATGGTGAAACTCCAAAAGATACAGGACAGGTATTGTCAAGATATGGGCACGGTATTGCAATAAGAAACTGTTTTTATGGTGTAGGGAACAAATATATAAAAGAAGTCGCAGAAAATGCTTCAGTCCCTGTAGTAAATTTACAATGTGACGTAGATCATCCGTGTCAGTCAATAGCAGATTTAATGACTATAAAAGAAAAGTTTGGTGAAAATACTCGTGGATTAAAGTTTGTAATTTCGTGGACATATGCGCCGGCATATGCAAGACCGTTATCTGTACCACAGGGACTAATTTGGCTAATGCCAAGATTTGGGTTTGATGTTACTTTAGCTTTTCCAAAAGAATTTTATCTAATGCCGCATACAGTAGATTATGCAAAACAGTTCGCAAAAGATGCAAATGTAAAGTTTGAAATAGTAAATGACATGGACGAAGCGTTTAAAGATGCAGATGTTGTATATCCAAAATCCTGGGGCTGTCACCAGTTTTTATCTGACCAAAAAGTTCCTGAAGAAGAAAAGAAAAAACAAGGGATGGAATTGTTGAACAAATACAAAAGTTGGGTTTGCACAGAAAAAAGAATGAAGTTAGCAAAAAAACATGCAATTTATATGCATCCGTTACCTGCGGATCGTGGTGCTGAAGTGGAAGATTCAGTTATTGATGGACCACAATCTGTAGTTTTTGACCAGGCAGAAAATCGGTTACATACAGTTAAAGCTATATTATCATTAATAATGGGTGGTCGTCCGTAAGATATAAAATAAATAAGTCAAAAATACAAAATTTGTGTAGTACAAAAAATACATTAAGTTCAAAATTGTGTGTTATTTATATTATTTATCAATTTTTGGTAAAAGATAAATACCAAGGAGAAAAACTATTATGACAAAACCTTTAGTTGTAATAGCAGTAGGTGGTAATGCTTTAATTACGGATGAACATCATATGACAGTTTCAGACCAATATTTAGCAGCATGTGAAACAATGAAAAATGTTGCAGATATAGTAGAGCAAGGGTTTCGCGTAGTTATTACTCATGGTAATGGTCCGCAGGTAGGATTTATTTTGATGCGGTCTGAATATTCTCGTGGGATATTGCATGAAGTTCCAATAGATTCTATTGATGCTGATACTCAAGGTGCTATAGGATACAATTTTCAAATGGCACTTGGGAATGAATTTCAAAAAAGAGGATTAAAAAAAGATGTTGTATCTATTATAACACAAGTTGTTGTTGATAAGGAAGATCCTGGTTTTAAAATTCCATCAAAGCCTATAGGACCTTTTTATACTAAAGAACAAGCTCAGGAACGAGAGTTTAAAGATGGTTGGGTAATGAAAGAAGATGCAGGGCGTGGGTATCGCAGAGTAGTTGCTTCTCCTAAACCGTTAGAAATTGTGGAACTTAATGTGATAAAAAAACTTGTAGATAATGATGTTATAGTTATAGCAGTTGGTGGTGGTGGTATTCCAGTTATAAAAACAGACGATGGATTGAAAGGTGTAGAAGCTGTAATTGACAAAGATTTAGCTTCGGCGTTGTTAGCAAAAAATTTAGGTGCTGATATATTTTTAATTTCAACTGCAGTTGAAAAAGTTTATATAAATTTTAATACACCACAACAAAAATCGTTAGACAAGGTTAATTTAAAAGATATAAAAAAATATGTTTCTGAAGGACATTTTAAACCCGGTAGTATGTTACCCAAAATTCTTGCAATGGAAGATTTTGTTTATAACACAAAAAAAGTTGGTATAATTACTGACCCTAAAAGTATTCCATTATCTTTACAAGGTAAAGCTGGAACTTGGATTGTTAGTGAATAAAGTATGTGGGTTATAAGTTGTAGATAAAATGTAAGTTTAATCTTGATAAAATTTGTAAAAAAAAGAAATGAAAGAATTTTATTTTAAATGTATAGTTTGTGAGCATGAGTTTGAAAAAAAAGATGTTGAATATACATGTCCGTTATGTGGTGAAAATTTAGAAGTAATGTATGAGTATAAAAAGATAAAAAAAAATTTTTCAAAAAAAAATTTATCTAAAAACAACAATAAAACTATCTGGAGATATATTGATTTATTACCAGTTGAGGATAATAATGTTTTAACAAAAATTCAATTATACAATTCTCCTTTAATAAGATCTATCAATGTGTCACAAATTGTAGGAATAAAAAATTTATTTTTCAAAGATGACACAAAACTTGCTTCAGGTTCGTTAAAAGACAGAGCTTCTGCTATAGTTGTTGCTTACGGGTTACAGAATAATAAAGAAAAAATTGTAACTGCGTCAACGGGTAATGCAGGTTGTGCATTGGCTTGTATATCAGCTATGGTAGGAATAAGACCAGAGATATATGTTCCTCACACAGCTCCACTAAACAAACTGATTCAAATGACAGTTTATGGAGCAAAGATATATAAAGTTGAAGGTAGTTACGATGATTGTTATGATAAAGTTTTGAATCTATGTTTGGAAGATAAAAAATATTTTAATCGTTCTACAGGAATAAATCCTTTCACTAGAGAAGGAAAAAAAACTGTCTCGTTAGAAATCTGGGAACAGATGAGTTATACTGTCCCGGACATAATTTTTGTTTCTATTGGCGATGGGAATATAATTAGTGGCGTGTGGAAAGGGTTTAAAGATTTATACGAACTTGGGTTAATAGAAAAATTACCAATACTTATCGGGGTACAATCTAAATTAAGCAACGCTATTTTTTTAACATTAAAAAAAATTGAACAAAAATTTTATAGTAATAAAAATAAAAAATATTCAAAATCAATTAAAGAAATTCTACAAAATACAAAAATTCAAAAAGTAGAAGCGAAAACAGTTGCGGATTCTATTTCGGTTAATTTCCCAAGAGATGCATATGCTGCTTTGAAATCTATAATAGAATCTGGAGGGTATGTTATAGAAGTAGATGATACAAAAATTATAAATTCAATAAAAACTTTAGCTTCAAAAGAAGGATTGTTTTGTGAACCAGCTGCTGCAACAAGTTTTGCTGGTATGATGGAAGTTGTAAAATATTCTGATGAAATAAAAAATAAAACAGTTGTTGTACTAATTACAGGACATGGTTTAAAAGATGTAAAAACAATTATGGCTTCATATAAAAATTTATCAAGTTAATTTAGTGAAGTAAATTTTTAAAGAAAAATACAAGACAACTAATATAAAGTTGATATTTAGAAAAAAAATTTTTTAAGAAAAAAATATGAGAAAAAAAAGTATTGAAGAAATTTTGGTTGAAGACTTAAAGATTTCAAAAGATGAAGTAGAAAAGTTGTCTTTAGAAGCATCATCTGCTGGTTCGCCATTACACCAGTATGTAGTTAACATTAAAAAAGTTGATAAACACAAGTTGTTAAAAACAATTTCGGTAGAATGGGGAGTTAAAGTTGTTGATTTAAAAGATTTAGAGATTGAACAAGATATTGCAAAAATAGTTCCTGAAGAAACTTGTAAAAGAAACAAGTTAATACCGTTTAATAAAGAAGAAGATATATTGTTTATTGCGATGGTTGATCCGAGAAACCTTTTTGCTGTAGAAGATATAAGTTTTAGGACAGGATTAAAAGTTATACCATACCTTGCTTTGCCGGAAGATATTAGAGATAAACTTGATGAGTTATATGGTACAGAAAAGTATGAAGAATTTTCGGAAGAAAAAGTTGATCAACCAAAAATTTCAAGAGAAGAATTAGTTGAAGATGCAAAAGAGTTAACAGACGAACTTTTAGCAAGTTTAGATACTTCTGGAGAAGTTTCTATAGAAAAAGAACAAAAAGAAGAAACGACAGATATTATGCAGGTAGATGCCAGTGCACCAGAAGTAGAAAAATTAGTCAATGCAATAATTATTGAAGCAGTTAGGATAAAAGCGTCTGATATACACATAGAACCTTTTGAAAAAAAACTTTTGGTTAGATATCGTGTTGATGGTCAATTACGTCGTGCATCGTTTAAGATACCACTTACTTACAAAAATGCGTTAATATCAAAAATTAAAATTATGACTGGTTCAATGAACCTTGTAGAAAGACGAATTCCGCAAGATGGTAGGATACAAGTTCGTGCTAAAGGTGTTCCGATAGAATTTCGTGTAAACATTGTGCCAACTATATATGGTGAAAGTGTAGTAATGCGTGTTTTGGACAGGTCCGGTGCAGGT
Organism: uncultured Endomicrobiia bacterium; assembly: GCA_937936785.1. Lineage (GTDB taxonomy): Bacteria > Elusimicrobiota > Endomicrobiia > DTEH01 > DTEH01 > CALDDQ01. Next base: position 17,181 of record CALDDQ010000006.1, on the reverse strand, counting down.
TTGCCATTAGAAGCGTTAGGTTTTTTACCGGATACGCTGGAAAAGTTTGTTGAAGGACTGAAACGGCCTTATGGTTTAATTTTGGTTTGTGGTCCAACAGGTTCTGGGAAATCATTTACATTAACTGCTGCCTTACAAAAAGTTAAGGATCCAGCAGAAAAAGTTTTAACTGCTGAAAATCCAGTAGAGTACGAACTTGACGGAGTAGTTCAAGTACCGGTAAATCCAGACCTAAAAATGGGAGATAAAAAGTTTGATTTTGCAATGGCACTGCGGGCATTTTTAAGACAGGACCCAGACATAATAATGGTAGGCGAAATCCGTGATCAAGAAACTGCACAGGTAGCTATGGAAGCTGCGTTAACCGGACATTTGGTCTTGTCAACAATACATACAAACGATGCTCCATCTGCAGTTTCAAGGTTGTATGAGATGGGTGCACCATCATATTTGATTGCAAACACTTTGGAAGTAGTTTTGGCACAGAGATTGTTAAGAACACTTTGTAAAGAATGCAAACAACCGGATACAAATCCGTCAGAAGAAATGTTAAAAATGTTGAAAGAACAAGGTATCGATTATTCAAAAGCAACTTTTATGAAACCTGTTGGATGTAGAAAATGTAATAATACAGGTATGAAAGGACGAACTGCTATTCATGAACTATTAATAATGACAGAAGAATTAAAACATTTATGTGTAAAAGAAGTTTCCGTGGGTCCTATAAAAAAAATGGCAATTGAGACAGGAATGAGAACTCTTTTACAAGATGGTTTAATAAAAGTTACAATGGGAATAACGACATTTGAAGAAATTTTAGCTACTTGTCAGAAAGAATAATTTAAATTTTTATAAATTTACAGATTTTATAGGAGATAACAGATGAGCAATATTAGTAAATTAGAAGAAATTTTTGAAATTGTAAAAAGTTTATCTTCTACACTTGAACTTGATGCAGTGTTAAAACGTATTGGAGATGCAGCTGAACTGTTAACAAATTCTCAGGCGAGTTCTATAATGGTAGTAGATGATGATAAACAACATCTATATTTTAGGGTAGCTTCAGGTGAAAAAGTTGCAATATTAAAAAAGATGAAAGTAAAAATTGGAGAAGGTATTGCGGGTAATGTTGCATTAACAAAAAAATCTGAAATTATCAATGATGTAGCAAAAGATCCACGGTTTGCTGGACGGTTTGATCAGCAGAGCGGATTTAAAACGAGAAATATTTTAGCAGCGCCGATGGTTGTTGGCGAAAATCAAGAACTTGTAGGTGTAGCAGAAGTTTTAAACAAAAAAGATAATGCAGAATATACTTTGGAAGATCAAAAGTTGTTAGAAAGTTTATCCGGTTTAGCTGCAGTTTCTATAATGAATGCAAAATTTAACGAAAATCAAAGAAATTTTTTTGTTCACATCACAGAAATTTTGGTTTCTGCAATAGAAACAGTAAGACCGAAGTTTAAAGGTAGATACTGGAAAATGACACAATTGGCAACTTTAATTGCAAAATCGTTAGGGATGGATTCTAGAAGTGATAGTTATAAAGACATTTATTTTGGAACTCTACTACATGATATTGGCTATTTATCTTCAAAATTACGTACTGCAATGGAAAATGCAACAGATATTATAAAACAAGCAGAAATAGAACGTACACATGTAATTGAAGCATATGAGATGTTAGAAAAAATTCATTTGTTAAAATCAATATCTCTAATAGTAAAACATCATCACGAAAATTATGATGGAACAGGGTATCCAGATGGGTTAAAAGGAGAAAACATCCCGTTAGGTTCAAGGATTATAAACATTTGTGAAACAGTAGAAAATCTACGTTGTGCAGGCAGTGATGATGAAAAAGTTTTAAAACAATTAGAATTATTATCAGGAACTTTTTTTGATCCGAGTTTAGTAAAAATTGTAAAAGAAATTTTTGAAGGTATGATATTAAATGTTGATTAGATATGTAAAGTTTTAAATTAAAAAATGGATATAAGCATTTAATAAAAAATTAAAAGTAAAAAATTTCTAAATTTTATCCAAAAGTGGGGACGTAGTTCAGTTGGGAGAACGTTCGGTTCGCAACCGAGAGGTCGGGGGTTCAAATCCCCTCGTCTCCATAAGTTTGAAACATTGCAATTGGCAGAACAAGGTTTAATTTTTTTATATTAATATTGAAAAGATAAACAAAATATTATACTTTTTTAAAAATTTATGAAAAAGTTATTAAAACAATATATTAGTTTTATTCTTGTATTAACAACTTTGTTTTTGAATGCAGTTTTATTATTGCATAAACATTACGAAAATGATAAATTTGTAGAACAACATTATGAAAAAAAACAACATCACCAAAAAACTGAACATAAAAATAATTGTGTAATTTGTATAATAATTAATTATTTATCCAATGTAGCACTGGTAGAAAAAACAATATTTTTTAGTTTGAGAAATTTTTTAACAGTTCTTATTCTGATTTCTTTTAAACAAATTGTTCTGCAAAAGATTCCTTTCCTTAACCGTGCACCTCCTAAAATTTAACTAAATAAAGTTATAACCAATAATTTTTATATTAGTTAAATTAAGGAGGTAATATGAATAAAACTATAAAATTAGGTATATTGGTATTATTGGTAACAGTACAAAGTTATTCACAAAACATTTTGTTAAACCCATCTCCAACAATAAAAAATAGAACTGCATTGTTACCTGATATAAGTATTTTAGGAAATATTGTAGGAAAAATTTCTTCATATGAGAATGATTCTTCAAAAGATAAAATTTTACCTAAGGAAATAGAGGTCGCTTTTCAGGGATATTTGTATCCGTCAGTTCGGTCAGATATATTTTTTTCGTTACATAGACATGAGAATGAATTTAAAGTTGACCTTGAAGAAGCAAATGTGACATTTCTTAAATTGTGGGATAATTTTAGTTTAAAAGTAGGTAAAAGTCTTATTGATTTTGGAAAAATTAACAAAGTGCATCAACATGAACGACCGTATGTTGACCAACCTATGGCTATAACAACTTTTTTAGGTGAGCATGGATTATCAGGTGAAGGTTTTAATTTAAGTTATTTGTTTCCAATACCAATTTTTTTGCAAATAGATGCTGGATATTGGTGGGTTGCTTTACACGAGCATGGTTATGAAGAAAAAAAGTTACAAACAGCACCATTGATAGATATCAATGGTGAAAATATAGAAGAAATATTAGTTCCAAAAGAAAATGCTGGAGAATTTTCGTTAGCAGACAAGGTTTATTCAAATAGGTTATGGTCATCTTTTGGTATTACAAAAGATTCTGAGTTAGAGATAGGATTTTCGTTTGTTCGTGGGATGGGGTCACATTATTTACATCATAAAGATGAAACACAAATTTTTGGTTTTGATTTAACATATAAACTATTTCCTTTAGCATTTAAAAAGATAATATTTCAAACAGAAGTTTTAAAAGCAATACGAGAAGTTCCTATAGGAATTTTAGAACGGTATGGTATGTATAATTATTTGGGGTATCAAGTATCAAAATTTTGGGTTTTAGGGTTGAGATATGATTGGACAGAAAATATTTTTCCAACTAAAGAAACAAGATCTTCAATATCTGCTATTATTACACGAAATTTAACTGAAACTACAAAATTGCGTTTACAATATAATAGATTTTTAGAAGAACAAGAAATTTCTGAAGGATATTTGCAAATAGTATTTGGTTTAGGTCCGCACTCGCATGTTTTACAATAAAGGTTAAAAAAAAAGGAGATTTTAATATATGAAAAAAAATTTTTTTATTATAATTTTTTTGTTAAACACAATATTTTTATCTGCTCAAATAAAAGTTGTTACTACGCTGAGTTTTTTAGGTGATATAGTACAACAAATTGGCAAAGATAAAGTAAATGTAATATCTCTTATTGATGGTAGACAAGATCCACATTTTGTAGAACCACGACCTTCTATGATTAATTTTATAAAAAAAGCAGATTTGGTGGTAGTTGTTGGAATGTCTTTGGATATGTGGATAGACAGTTTAATTGAATCGTCAAGAAACGAAAAAATATTTTTTGGTAAAGATAGGTATTTAGATGTTTCTATCAACATTGAAAAGTTAGAAGTTCCTCAAGGTAAAATAGATGCAAGATTAGGTGATATTCATCCAGAAGGAAATCCGCATTATTGGTTAGACCCTGAAAATGTTAAAATTATTGCTGAAACTGTTAGCAAAAAATTGTCTCAGATTGCTCCTAAAGATAAAGATTTTTTTACTAAAAACTTAGAAAATTATATTTCTCTGTTAGATAAAAAAATTTTAGATTGGAAATCTAAAATGTCAAAATTAAACGCAGCAAATATTATAACTTATCATAAAAGTTGGACTTATTTTGCAAGACGGTTTGGGATAAACATTTTAATTGAGTTAGAACCGAAACCTGGCATTGCACCTTCAGCAAAACATTTGGCAGAAGTTATAAAAATAGCAAAAAATAATGATGTTAAATTTATTTTAAAAGAATATTTTTATCCTAACAAAGCATCTGATTATGTTTCAAAACAAACAGGTATAAGAACAGTTTCAGTCCCAAATGATGTTATTTGGACAAAAGAATCTACTACATACATAAACCTTATGGATGAAATTATTAATAAAATAACACAAAATTGATACTTTTTGACAAATGAATAAAAGTATAATAAAATTTAAAGATGTTGTTCTTGGGCATGGCAAAAATATTATATTAAAAAATGTTAATTTTGAAATTTACGAAGGAGATTTTGTTGGTATATTAGGTGCTAATGGTACTGGTAAAACCACATTACTTAATACAATTTTGGGAATAAAAAAACAATTACAAGGTCAAGTATCAAAAGATAAAAACATAAAATTTGGTTATTGCCAACAAAGATATTCTGTGACAACAAATTTTCCAATCACTGTTTTTGAAATAGTTTCAATGCCTCTCGTAAGTAACAAAAGATTTGGGACACGATTTTCTGCTTTTGACAAAGAATTAGTTTATAACGTGCTAAAGCTTGTCAAGGCAGAAAATCTGTCTGAAAGATATTTTTTTTCATTATCCGGCGGACAAAAACAACGTGTTTTAATTGCGCGTGCTTTAGTTAATAGACCAAATTGTTTAATACTTGATGAACCAACAAGTGATTTAGACCTAAAATATGAAAGAGAACTTTTAGAATTAATAAAAAGTTTGAATTCTGAAAAAAAAATTACAGTGTTACTTGTTTCACATGAAATTAACGAAATTATAAACTATGCAAAAAAATATTTTTTTCTTAATTCACAAACTTTAAAAGTTATTTTGGAAGAATACCTTGATGAAAAAGTTTTAAATTCAATTTTTGGTGCAGATTTAAAAATAGTCTCTTGTGAAAATAAAAAAGCAGTGTTATAAAAATACTATGATACAACTAATAAAAGAACCATTTTTTATAACTACATTGTTAAGTGGGTTGTTAGTTGCAGTTTTATGTGGATATTTGGGTTTATTTATTCACTTAAAAAAGGTAATTTTTATTTCAATAGCATTGTCTGAAATTGCTGCTTTGGGGATAGTATTAGGTATAATTTTTGGTTTTGAACCTACGCTGGCAAGTATCGTTTTAACAATGATAGGGGTATTTTTGTTAAGTACAGAAAATTTTTTAAAAAATTATTCTAAAGAAAGTGTTGTTGGATTTATTTATGTTTTGTGTATAAGTATGGCTATAATATTGATTTCAAAAAATCCTGCAATAGAAGCAGGACATACAGATTTTGCAAGCGGTAATTTGTTATATTCAACCTGGACGGATGTTATGTGGATAGGCGTAGTTGGGGGAATTATAATGTTGATACATATAATTTTTGGTAAATACTTTTTTTACATTTCTTTTGATTCATTATCTGCAGCATCAGTTGGGATAAAAATTTATTTTTACGACTTGTTATTGTATTTGACTTTAGGAATGGCAATAAGTGTTTCAATGAAAATATCTGGAGTATTGTTTGTATTTGCGTCGTTGGTGATGCCGGTTATGTGTGGATTAGTTTTTGCTAAAAATATAAAATCAATAGCAATAATATCTTTTTTAGTGTCTGTTTTAAGTGTAGTTTTAGGGATAGTAATTTCTTACTTTTTTGATTTTCCAACATCTCCTACAATAGTTATTATATACTGTTTATTTTTTGGTGTCTTTTCAATAATAAAAAAATTGTTTTGAAAAAAATATTTTAATTGTTGACAAAAATTTTTTAGTATTATATAATTAGCATATGCCAATAACTTGTTAAAAGGATTTTTTATGCCGAGACCTTTTAGATGTAGAAAAGTATTTTTTAATCCGCAGTATACTTATTTTAAACCTGCTGGAGTTCCATTGTCATCTATTGAAGAAATTAACCTGACATTGGATGAGTTAGAAGCAATACGTTTATCTCATAAAGAAGAGTTGTATCAAGAAGAAGCAGCAAAAAAAATGAATATCTCAAGACAAACTTTTGGTAACATTTTAGATTCTGCACATAAAAAAATTGCAAAATTTTTGTTAGAAGGGAAATCGTTAAGGATAAAAGGGGGTGAGGTGGAAATTATGGGAAGAAAATTTTTGTGTATGGAATGTAAAAAAGAATGGTCAGTAACTTTTGGGACAATGAGACCGCAAAGATGTCCTGAATGTGATAGCAAAAATGTTTACAGAGTACAACAAAATAATGATGGTAGGTGTTTAGGCCGTTTTAGAAATGGTTGTGGTCGTATAGGGGGTAAAATATGAAAATTTGTATTCCAATAGAGACAAACAAAGGCAAAGGTTCAAAAGTTTATGGACATTTTGGTAGTGCACCATTTTTTCTGATTTATGATGATAAAAATAATTTATATGAAGTAATTAACAACATAAACAACCATCATCCTCATGGAATGTGTCATCCAATGGATCTGTTAAAAGACAAAAATATTTCAATAATTATTAGTGGTGCAATAGGTTTTCGTGCATTAAATATGTTAAATAATGCAGGAATAAGAGTTTATAAAACTTCTGGTATTACTGTTGAACAAGTTTTAGAAAAAATTAAAAATAACCAGTTAGAAGAAATTACTATTGACAATGCCTGCGCTCAACATGGATGTCATAGATAAAAAATAATATAAAATTAAAAAACAATTTGTGTGTTAGAAATATTTTGTATTATTTAAGATAAAAAGACAATATTGTTGAATTAGTCTTTGTAAAATTATATACACATTATAGTTGTGTATTTTAGTTTAGTAACATACAAACAAATGATTTTATATGTTTTACTAATAACAAGCATATTTTTACTTGCATACTTTTTATATGGCAAATTTTTAGAAAAAATTTTTCAGATAACACCTGACCAGGAAGTCCCATCAAGAAATAATTATGACGCAATAGATTTTGTCCCAACGAACAAATTTGTTCTTTTAGGACACCATTTTTCTTCAATTGCAGGTGCTGGACCTATTGTTGGACCAATTATTGCCGGAGTATCATTTGGCTGGTTAGGAGCAATTTTGTGGATAGTTTTGGGGACAGTTTTTGTTGGAGGATTGCATGATTTTGCAAGTTTAATATTATCTGTTAACAATAAAGGTAAATCTGTAGCAGAGATTGTTAATAAATATGTTAACAAGCGAACATATAAATTATTTTTAGTTTTTATATGGTTAGCATTGGTTTATGTAATAACTGTATTTACAGATTTAGCGGGTGAAACTTTTTCTAAAGAACCGTCAGTAGCACAGGTTAGTATTTTATATATTGTAGTAGCAGTTATTTTTGGTTTTTTAGTTTACAAGTTTAAGTTTAAACTTTTTTCAACAACAATATTTGCTTTAATAATAATAATTTTAGGAATTTATTTTAATTTAAAGTATGAATTTATTTTTTTTGATAAAAATTTTTGGATAAAACTACTTTTGGTATATTGTTTTTTTGCTTCAATATTGCCGGTGTGGTTATTATTGCAGCCAAGAGATTATATGTCAAGTTTTATTTTATATTTTTCAGTAATAATAGGTTTTATTGGAACAATTTTTGGTAGAAATAGTATTTCATATCCTGCAATAAAAAGTTTTACTTCTCAATCTATAGGACCATTGGTTCCGTTTATGTTTATTACAATTGCTTGTGGCGCAGTGTCAGGATTTCATTCTTTAGTTTCTTCCGGGACAACTTCTAAACAGTTAGATAATACAAAAAATGCTAAATTTGTAGGTTATGGTGGGATGATTCTTGAAGGTATAGTTGCAACGATTGCACTATCAACAGTGATGATATTGTCAAAAGAGAGCAAATTAGTTTCTAAACCGCCAGTAGAAATTTATGCTCACGGAATTGCAAAATTTGTCTCTTTATTAGGTTTTAGTGCAGAGGTTGGAAAAATTTTAGGTTATTTAGTAATATCAGCATTTATTTTAACCACACTTGATACTGCAACACGTATTACAAGATATATATTTCAAGAATTTATTGAATTAAAAGACAACACAAATTTATCACGAATAATATCTACATTAGCATCTTTAGTCCTACCAATAATTTTGTTAAACACAAAAGTTTATGATGCTAATGGGACAATGGTCCCGTGCTGGAAAATAGTTTGGCCACTATTTGGTGCTACAAACCAACTGTTAGCAGCGTTGGTATTAATAGTAATTTATCTTTGGAATTCAAAACAGAATAACAGTAAAAACAATTTAGTAATAATTAGTCCAACAGTTTTTATGTTGACAATGACATTTTGGGCTTTGGGTCATATAATAGTAAAAAATTTTATAAATAATGGTTTTAATATTGTTACAATTATCGGCAGTATATTATTTTTATTAGCAGCAACGGTAGTTATAGAAACATTGAAAGTTTTTAGAAAAAATTTAATAAATAATAATGAAATATAAAATTATAAATTAGATGATATATTTATTTAGAATTAGTAATTAATTGTTGAATTACACAAATAAAAATAATAAATATACGTTACAAATTTATCAAAACTATCCTAAATATTTTGACATAGGGAGAGGTGGCCGAGTGGCTTAGGGCAGCTGCCTGCTAAGCAGTTGTACGGGCGAAAACCTGTACCGAGGGTTCGAATCCCTCCCTCTCCGCCATCTGATACGGCTTTCAAAACCATCAGAAGACATAATATCTGATTTGTCCGCCGAAGCCTAGTTGTAGGCGGATGGTATGGAGTAAAAACTTAGCCGTATTTCGTCGTTCTTTGCGTCAAAAGTTACGTTCTTTACCATAAGTCGTATTAATTCCTTCCTTTCTTCAACTAATAAAATAAGAACCAAACGAGACGGCCCCTGGTGGGTCTCTACTATCAGAGGCATCCTGAAAAACCGATTCTATACCAGCAGAGTAGAATTTGAAGTGGCATTTATCCGAGCACAACACGATGCGATTATCTCGGATGTACTGTTTGGTAAATGCAATCAATAACATTATAATCCCGCATAAACAAAAATATTTTTTGACTTTTTAATCAAAATATGGTATAAAATATTTTATGAAATATATCTGGGCATACTATTGCGAGGCATTATAATGGAAAATAAAGACATCTCAAAACTGATTAAGAATCTCAGAAGTAAACTCGGACTTACACAGGAACAATTTGCGCAGAAAGTCGGTGTAACCTTTCCATCTGTAAATAACTGGGAAAGAGGCACTAGGAAGCCACATCCTTTCCTTCTTAAAAGGCTCCTGGAAATGGCTGATGAAGTTGGATTGAAAAATATTATAGAAGTAAAAGGCGTTCGTTCTGGGAAGGTAAAACGAGGCTAAGTAACGTTATGAAAAACTTTATAACAAACAGTGATGCAGAAAATCTGAGAAAACGTTTATCAGATCTTATAATAAAAAGTGAAGAATTAAAATTTCTGGTTGGCTTTTTCTATTTCTCCGGCTTAAAAGAACTTTATACCTCATTGACAAAGAACTCTAATGTTATCTTAAAAGTCCTGGTCGGGCTTAACGTGGATAAACTTAATTATCAATTAATAGAATATGCAGATTCAGAAGACCAGAGCGGCTGTTTATCAAACGAAGAAATATATAATAAATTCTTTGATTCATTAAAGAAATCTATCAATACGGAAAAATTTGACACCATCCAATTTTATGAACAAGCGAAATATTTTATTGAACTTATTAAGAAAGACAAGTTGATAATAAGAAAAACTATTAAGCCCAATCATGCGAAGTTATATATTTTCAAATTGCAGAGTGGACAGGTAGGACGGAACACACTATTTATTACAGGGAGCAGTAATCTTACAAGTTCAGGACTTACCACGCAGGAAGAATTTAATGTTGAAATATCTGATTATGGGTTTAATGATGCAGAAGAGTATTTTGATAATTTATGGGGAGAGGCGGTTGAAATCACAGAAGATAGTGCTTGTAAAAAAAAGATAATAGAACTTCTTGAAAAAGAGACATTAATTAAGAAGATTACACCTTTTGAAGCGTACGCTTTAGCCACAAAAATTTATCTTGATTCTTTTGAAAAAAAAGAAACCAGCCAATCGCTTACTAGAACATTACTGGACAATGGCTATACCTTGTATAAATATCAACTGGATGCTATTGAGCAGGCACTAGCGATAATTGAAAAAAATAACGGAGTGATTCTTGCAGATGTTGTTGGTTTGGGAAAAACAATAATCGCTTGTGCAATTGCTAAAGAACTAAAAAAGCGAGGAGCAATAATATGTCCGCCCGGTATTATGGGTGATGTGCGGAAAAAAGATGCTGGATGGAATATGTATAAAGAACAGTTCGGACTTTACGATTGGGAAGTATGGTCGCTGGGTGATTTAGATAAACTTCAGGAATCTATAAAAAAATCTAGAGATCTTGAAGTTGTTATTATTGATGAAGCACACAGATTTAGAAATCAGGATACTAAGAATTATGAATACCTAAAAAACATTTGTAGGAATAAAAAGGTTATCCTTCTTACTGCAACGCCGTTTAATAATCGCCCGGCAGATATTTTATCACTGCTTAAATTATTCATTACACCTAAGAAATCGGTTATTACCTTAGAAAATAACTTAGTTGATAAATTTAGGGCATTTAAAGGTGTTTTTGATCGGCTTGCTTACGTAAAAAAGTATTACAATTCAAATGATAAAAATAAACAAAATAAATCTTGTGCCTATTACAAAGCGCTTTTTGGTGAAGAATTTATATTGCCTAAAGCATTAGAGAAAGTTAAACAACGTTCAAAATATCTTGCAAAACAAATACGAGATGTTATAGAGCCAGTTACAATTCGCCGGAACAGACTGGACCTACAGAGTAATCCGTTTTACAAAACTGAAGTCCGGAATCTTTCAAAAGTAGCAGATCCCAAAGAATGGTTTTTTGAATTAACAAGAGAGCAGTCAGATTTTTATGATGCTATTATCAAATATTACTTTGCTGACCCTGATGAAGGTGGAAAATTCACCCCGTTAGATAGTGTCCCATTAGATAGTAAACATCTAACGGGGTTTAAAGGGGCAATTTACAGGCCTTTTGAATATGAGACAGAGAGAGAAAAAATTAAAAAAGAAAAATTGTCAGAGAAAGATAACTTTGAATTTATCCAGCAACGCAACCTTTATGATTTTATGCGACGGTTACTTGTAAAACGGTTCGAAAGTTCATTTGGTTCTTTTGAACAGAGTTTAAAAAACTTTAAACATATTACAAAATCTGTCCTTGAATTTATTGAAAAAACAGGGAAATACATCCTTGACAGAGGATTGCTTGAAAGAATCTATGATAAAGACTTAGATGAAATAGAAGCATACCTGAAAGAATATAGCAAGAAGATAACAGAAGGCGTTTATCCTAAAAATCACAAGATATATAAACTGTCGGACTTTAAATACAGAAAAGAATTTATTGAAGATATTAATTCTGATTTGAAAATGTTTGATGAAATTCTTGAGTCCTTACATAAATTAAACCTTGTCCAAAACGACCCCAAGACAAATTGTTTAATAAAAAACCTGAAGGCACAGATAAAAAAAGAACCAAAAAGAAAAATCGTTATTTTTTCAGAATATGTTGACACAATAAAATATCTTGATCCCTATCTTGAAAAAGTTTTTAAACACCCCGACCTTTCAGGACACCCCTCTACAAGAGGGGAACACCCCGTCCCTGCGGGACACCCCTCTAAAAGAGGGGAAAGTAGAGTGTTGACTGTTGCCGGCGATTTAATTGCTCAAAAATTAAATGCAATTTACAGGAATTTTGACGCATCTTACCAGGAACAGGAAAATGACTATGATATTTTACTTACCTCAGATAAGTTATCTGAAGGATTCAACTTAAACCGGGCCGGAATGATCATAAACTATGATATACCATGGAATCCCGTGCGTGTTATTCAGCGGGTAGGAAGAATAAACCGTATTAGCAAGAAGGTTTTTGACGAACTTTATATTGTAAACTTTTTTCCTACTGAGAAAGGCACAGAACTAGTAAAATCCCGTGAGATTGCTTCTAACAAAATGTTTCTAATTCATAACACGCTGGGAGAAGATGCAAAAATATTTGATGTTGATGAAGAACCAACGCCATCAAAGTTATATGAACGACTCCAACAAAACCCCGAAAAATTAGAAGAGCAAAGTTTTTACACAAAAGTCCTGCAGGATTTCATAAAAATAAAAGAGGAATATCCTGAACTTATTAATGCACTGGATAAATTTCCACCAAGAGTCAAAGTAGCAAAAAAACATAATGAAGATGAACTTCTCGTATTTATTAAAAAAGGAAGACTATATATCCATTGTGCTAAATATGCAGAAGGCAATTCTCCAAAATCTTCTCAAATACCTTTTGATGATGTGTATAGCAAAATTGTATGCCTGCCGGAAGAAAAACCGCTTCAACTGAGCCAGCACTTCTGGGGTGTATATGAAGAAATTAAAAATTTTAGGGACTCGCATTCAGCGCCTATAAGTGAAAGGGGGGTAGAACAGCAGGCAATAAACAATCTAAAAACATTCCTTAACAGGGTCCAGGATGACAGAATATTTGAACACAAAAATTTTCTTAAAACCTTGCTTGAAGACATTCTTGACTACGGGACATTGCCTGATTATACTCTGCGCCGTATAGCCAATCTGGAAAGCGGTGATGATGATAAAATTACAAGGTCAATAAAAGAAATTAAATCGTTAAAAGAAGAAATTGGTGAAGATTATTTAGAAAAAGAAAAGACAAGGCAAATGAATTTAACCAAAGAAATAATTGTTGCCATTGAGAACCAGAAAATAACCCCTTGACATCTACGGTGTAATATTATACACTTTAAGGTGTAATATTATACACTTAATGCGGATAAAGAACCATGATTTTTTTAAATTCAAAAATAACCCAAACCATTCTTGGATATTTTTTCCTCCATGAGACAGAAGAACTTTATTTAAATGAGATGGTGAAAAAGTTTGGTTTTGATAAAAGAAATGCTTATAAAATAATAAAAAAATTATTAAAAGAAGGAATTTTTGTTGCGGAAAAAAAAGGGAAAGAGACATACTATTCTTTAAATAAAAAATATCCATTGTTTCAGGAAGTAAAAAAAATAGTGCTTAAAACTTATGGTATTGAATCACAATTAAAAAACTCCCTTAAAAAAGTATCTGGGATAGACGAAGCCTACATAATAGGTTCTTATGCTAAAAACCAAATGGCTGTTACAAGCGATATTGATGTGTTAGTAATTGGGAATGTGGATACCATAGAACTAAACAGAGAAATAGCAAAATTACAAAAAAACATTAACCGGGAAATAAATCTGATAAATATAACCAAAAAAGAATTAAGAAAAAAAATGGCTGCCAAAGAACCTTTTTTGCAAGAGGTGTTCAAAAATAAAAAGATAAAAATAATATGAGCGAAGAAAAATTTTTCAGGAAAATAACTTTTACTGACGAACAGATAAAAAGTTATTTGAATAATGCATTAAAAGACCTTAAAATTGCCAAACATCAAAACGTCCCTGAAGTAAAATTTAACTATTCATATACTGCTTTATTAAAAGCAGGGATTGCACTTATAGCTGCTACCAGAAATTTAAAAGTAAGAACAATGCCTGGTCATCATATAAAAATTTTAGAACTGATGAGTAAAATTCTAAACGACAATTCTATTTTTGAATTTGGCAATGCGATGAGAATGAAAAGAAACACCGATCTATATGGTGGTGGAATATTGATAACCGAAAAAGAAAGTAAAGATTATTATAATTATGTAGAAAAAGCAATATATAGAGTGAAAAAACTACTGGAAAGAAAATTAAAAACTTCTCAAAACTTATGAATTCAAAAGAGATTTTACACTCAATAATTGAAGAGTTTGATATAAATAAATTTACAAGATTCTTCCGCTCAAAAAACAACAAATTGAAGTATCCTGATGAGGATCTTTTCTATTATGAGTTCAAGGATAATTTTACCGAAGGTAATAAATTAGCTGAAGGTAAACTTGACGATGGAGAATTTATTGTCTGTTCATTTAAAGTTCTGTGCAATCTTACAGAGCGCTCTGGTAAAAAAACACAATATATCCTTGGTAAAAAAATATTAAAAGAACAGCAGGCTGATGCCGGGATATTTATTTTTTATGACTCATCAGGTAATTTTCGTTTCAGTTTGATTTACACAAACTATTTAGGAAAGCGCCGTGACTGGAGTAATTTCAAAAGGTTCACTTATTTTGTAAGCAGGGTTATTACCAACAAAACTTTTCTCTCGCAGATAGGTGATGGTGATTTCTCAACCATTGAAAAAATTAAAGAAGCGTTCTCTGTTGAACCAGTTACAAAACAATTTTATAACGAAATCCAGAATTGGTATTTCTGGGCAATGGATAAAATTAAATTTCCAGATGACTATAAACACAGCAATGACCCTACCAAGGATAAAGAAATACGCAACGCAACCAATCTTATTCGTTTAATTACAAGGATTATCTTTATCTGGTTCTTGAAAGAAAAGGGATTAGTTCCATCGGATTTATTCTCAAAGGAAAAACTGGCAGGAATCGTACGTAATTTTATAAAAGACAAAAATGCTTCTAACTTTTATAATGCTGTGTTGCAAAATCTATTCTTTGCTACCTTAAATCAGAAAATGAATGAAAGGAGATTTGTAGATGAAAAAGGTTATCCAGCAAATAAAAAAGAGTATGGGGTTAAAAATTTATATCGTTATAGAGACAAATTTTTAATAAAAGAAGATGCTGTATTAAAACTTTTTAAAGATATTCCTTTCCTTAACGGTGGTTTGTTTGATTGTCTTGATAAAGAAGATGAGACAGGAAAAGTTATTTATGTTGATGGATTTTCAAGAAATCCGGCAAAACAGGCTTTCATACCTGATTATCTGTTTTTTCAAGAAAGTGAAGAGAAAGTTGATCTTTCAGATTATGGGCTTGGTTCAAATAAACCTGTCCGAGGGCTGATTGAGATTCTGAATAATTACAATTTTACTATTGATGAGAACACCCCTGTGGACCAGGAAATTGCATTAGACCCTGAACTACTTGGAAAAGTATTTGAAAATCTTCTTGCTTCATACAACCCTGAGACAGCAACTACAGCAAGAAAAGCAACCGGAAGTTATTATACACCCAGAGAGATTGTTGACTATATGGTGGAAGCAAGTTTATGTGAATACCTTAAAAATTCCCCTTCTGTGAATAGATGTCAAACATTCCCCTCTGATAGAGGGTTTAGTGGTGTTCAATTCCACTCTGGTAGAGGGGATAAAGGGGCGTTTCTCAAATGGTACGAACTACCTTTTAATCCTAAGTTAAAAGAAAAAGCAAAAGAGTTAAGAAAATCAGGCAATCTTTCTGAAGTTTTATTCTGGAATCAAGTTAAAAACAAACAATTTTTAGGGTTAGATTTTGATAGACAGAAAATTATTGGTAATTATATAGTTGATTTTTATTGTAAGAATTTAGGGCTTGTCATTGAAATAGACGGTGAAAGTCATAATTATAAAGTAGATTATGATAATAAGCGAGAAGAATACTTTAAAAGTTTAGGTTTAAAAGTTATTCATATATTGGATATTGATATAAAAAATGATCTAAATAAAGTGATGGAATGGTTAAAGATGGAGATTGCAGACACCCCGTCTGCAAATTCCCCTTCCTTGAAGGGGTGTCAGGCGAAGCCTGACGGGGTAGTTGCAGACACCGCTCTACACACACCCCGTCTGCCTTCGGCAGACACCCCTCTAAAAGAGGGGAACACCCCGTCCCTTCGGGACACCCCTCTAAAAGAGGGGAACACCCCGTCCCTTCGGGACACCCCTCTAAAAGAGGGGAATGGGGGTGATAAAATTAAAATACTTCTTTCTTATTCAGAAGATGTTCCAGAATTTTCAGATGAAGAAAAACGAAAGATAATTTCAAGCATAGACAAAATCAAAATTCTTGACCCTGCTTGTGGTAGTGGCGCTTTCCCAATGGGTGTTCTTCACAAACTTGTTTTTGCCCTTTCAAAATTAGACCCTGAAAATGAATACTGGAAAGAATTGCAATGTCAAAAGGCACTCAAAGAATCAGAAGAGATTTTTAAACAGGGCGACAAGAATCAGAGGGAAGAGAGGCTGAAAGAAATAAATGAAACATTTGACGAAAGTATAAACTACCCTGATTATGCCCGTAAACTCTATCTGATAGAAAACTGTATATACGGAGTTGACATCCAGCCAATAGCAATTCAAATCTCAAAACTACGGTTTTTTATCTCTCTTATTTTAGACCAGAAAATTGATAAAAATAAAGATAATTTTGGTATCCGAGCTCTGCCTAACCTTGAAACAAAATTTGTATCAGCAAATACATTGATAGGTATCCAAAAGCCCGGACATTTATTCTACACAGACAAGATAAAAAATCTGGAAGATGAAATAAAATCCTTGAGACACAAATATTTTCAGGCAAAAACACGTAAAGAAAAACTTGATTACCAGAAAAAGGACAAAGAATTGAGAGGACTTTTAGCAAAAGAACTAAAAGTAATTGGTTTCCCATCTGACTCATCAGAAAAAATTGCGAAATTTGACATGTTTGACCAGAACGCTTCCGCCGACTGGTTTGACGCTGAATGGATGTTTGGCGTAAAAGATGG
>CALDDQ010000005.1 GCA_937936785.1 uncultured Endomicrobiia bacterium | reverse complement strand
AAAAATCTACGAACGCCAGATTGACCCCGTTAGAGATAGGTTGCCAGAGACAACCGCCAGACACCTTTGGTGTCTTATCTCTAACGGGGTTGACCAGCTGGTTTACAAACTTTACGGTTTAACCCCGTTAGAGATTAATCTATGTTCTACACATATGTAAAAAGTAAAAAAGATGGGAAATTTTATACAGGTTCAACTAATGATTTACGCAAACGACTTATTGAACATAATTCTGGTCGAGTTTTTTCAACCAAAGATAGAAGACCTTTCGTACTTATATATTATGAGGCGTGTCTGAATGAGCAAGACGCAAGGAATCGGGAGAAATATTTAAAATCAGGAATGGGTAAACGCTATTTGAGAAATAGACTAAGGCGTTTCTTATCTCTAACGTGGTTAACCGAACACGAAATCAAAATTGAGGAAGGAAACCTTAAATGAGCAAAAAACAGATAACAAAAATTCAATCCTATGTTACTGTGATTGAAGAATTAAAAAATAAAATCAGCTAGGCACAATATAGAGCGGGTATTTCTGTTAATAAAGAGATTGTTTTACTCTACTGGGATATAGGAACAACAATTTTAAGACAGCAGAAAGAACAAGGTTGGGGGGCAAAAATAATTAACCGGCTTGCTCAGGATTTAACAAAGAGTTTCCCGAATATGAAAGGTTTTTCACCTCGTAATCTTAAATATATGCGTGCATTTGCCGAGGCATATCAGGACAAACAAATTGTGCAACAACTTGTTGCACAAATACCTTGGGGACATAATATTAGAATTTTAGATTATGTTAAAAACCATCAAGAAAGATTGTGGTATATTAAAGAGACAATTAAAAATGGTTGGTCTAGAAATGTTTTAGTCCATCAAATTGAAAGCAACCTTTATCAGAGACAAAAAGGCACAAGGAAAATAACTACTTTCAAGCGCACATTGCCTGTTACTTAATCCGACCTCGCTCAACAAACTATCAAAGATCCTTATATTTTTGACTTCCTGAATATTTCTCAAAGCATAAGAGAACAGGAACTTCAGAATGAACTTGTCCAACACATAACAAAATTCCTTCTTGAACTCGGTAAAGGTTTTGCTTTCGTGGGTAGTCAATATCATATAGAAGTATCTGGAAAAGATTTTTATATTGATATTCTCTTTTATCACCTGGATTTAAGATGCTATGTTGTTGTTGAACTTAAAACAGGAGATTTCAAGCCAGAATATGCCGGTCAACTCAATTTCTATCTATCGGCAGTGGACAACCAACTTAAACAGGAATCAGATAATCCTACTATTGGAATTATCTTATGTAAAAGCTGGGATAAAATTATCGCAGAATATGCATTGCAGAATATTACCAAACCAATGGGCGTTTCAGAATATAAATTATCCCGCGTTATTCCTAAGAAATTGAGCAAAGCGTTACCTTCACTAAAAGAAATAGAAACCGAATTAAAGAAACAGAAATGACGCTAAAACAAAAATCATTTATTAACCTTGTAGATAAAATTCTTGCGATAACAACACCCCGTCTGCAAATTCCCCTTCCTTGAATGGGTGTCAGGCGAAGCCTGACGGGGTAGTTGCAGACACCGCTCTACACACACCCCGTCTGCCTTCGGCAGACACCCCTCTACAAGAGGGGAATGTGCAGGCAAAAGTCAAAGAATACGAACGCCAGATTGACAAGATGGTTTATAAATTATACGACTTAACCGAAGAAGAAATAAAAATTGTGGAAGGAGAATAGAATATAATTATGTTTATTTACGACAAGCCAATTGAAACTGAAGAAGACGATTTATTAGGGAGAAAAAGATTTTCTCAACATCTCGCAAAAGCTCTTTTAGATTGGAAAGAGCAAGAAAGCCTTGTTATTGCAATCTATGGCGAATGGGGTTCAGGCAAATCATCAGTTATAAATTTAGCAATTGAAAATATTAAAAAGAGTGAACAAAATAATAAACCAACCATTATAGAATTTAATCCCTGGATATTTTCTGAAGAAGATAGTTTGGGAAAACATTTTTTTTATGAAATTGCAAAAGAATTAGAAATCAAAAATGACACTGAAAAAGATTTAAGAATTGCTAAGAAATTAAAGTTTTATGCGAACTTGATTGGTTTGACTCCGGAGAAAAAACAACTTTCCGACTTATCCTCAAAATCGTTACTTATTTTGGGTTTGATAGGAATTTCCTCAAGCCAAATCATCAGTTGGTTAAATGTCCCATTACATTGGATTCGGAATATTCTTTTGGTCGTTGGAATTCTTTTTGTTTTAATAGAACTTTTCAAGGATTATTTAATAAAGGCTGCTAATTATTTTGAAAAAAAGGCAGAATACTATTCAAATTAGAAAATATTAAAACTTCAAACGGTGAGCTATATAAAAATAACAAAGAGACGATTGATTTATTCTTGGATAATTTTGGCAAAAAGGACAAAGAATTTTAATGGAATATAAAAGGATAACAATGGATAAAAACGAACTGGAACTGATAATCAAAGAAGGCGAAGGGAATGTGTTTTTGAGAGAAATTGTGTCAGTAGTGTTGACACAAACTGGAAATTAAGGATATTTATAAGTGGCATCCAGCTGGAAGGAAAGAAAATTAAAGGTATCAACCGGGATGATGAGAAAGAACTTTTGAATTACAAGAAAGCAATTGACTTTATTTCAAAGTATCTTGGCAGAGAAGACCCGGTTACAGAAGGACTTATCAGGGAACTACATAAAATTCTGGTTGAAGATGTCCGTGGCGGACAGGCGGACCCGGGCAATTACAGAAAGATTCAAAATTATGTTGTTAATTCCAGAACCCGCAAGGTTATTTATACTCTGCCACCCTCTCTTGATATTACACATCTTATGAAGAAATTTGTGGAATGGATAAATGCCGCGGAAGATGTTTCACTAATTCTTGTTTCCGGTATATCCCAGTTTCAATTTGTTCATATTAATACGTTTATTGATGGCAATGGAAGAACAGCAAGACTTCTTGCAACGCTTATTCTATATAAGACCGGCTATGACTTTAAACGGCTCTTTACCATTTCAGATTATTACGATAAGGACCGTCCGTTATATTATAAGGCAATCCAATCTGTCCGGGGAAACGGTATGGATATGACTGTATGGCTTGAATATTTGTAAATGGTCTGCGGTCACAGATGGAAGAGATCCAACAGAAAGGGGAACAGATTATAAAGCAGTATGTTACGTCACAAAAGATTAAGAAAATCGGGTTAAATCTGCGTCAGGAAAAGGCAGTCAAATATAGCATAAAAAATGACAAAATACTGTGAATGAATATCAGTCTGTGGCTTCCTGTATCAGGAGAACGACTCAGAGAGATTTGGAAGAATTGATTGTTAAAGGTATTATTAAGGCGGTTGCCAAAGGTGCTACGGACCCCACAAAGCATTATGTTTTACTGCGACACTACTGTGACATTTACTGTGACAACGATATAGGGCATTACAGGACATGGTTATGGGACAGTGGTTTGATATTGGGACACGAGTTGTTTTTTGCCCAGGGGGCTTATGACAATGCGGAATTTGAAGGAGTCATAAAGATAGACGGAGTCGTGAAGCACTCGTTCAGGCCGGGTATCATGGCTTAACGGGTTTTGAAAGGCGTCGCTGACGATCCGCCAAAGATTATAAAAAGCATCATTTTGAGATATAATTAAAACAACTACAAAAATAAAAAGTATATTAAAATTTAATAAAAAATTCTTATAATTTAAAAATTTATTTAACTTATTTTTTCTACAAAAGATTCTTGTTTTGTTAGTTCTAAATATATTTATTAAAAAAAATTAAACAAACTATAAAAAAAATCGTATAATATATATAATGAGTATTTTATTTGTAATTATAAAAAAATGTTGTAGGAAATAATATGGCACTATTAGAAAAAATAAAAATTTTTGGTATGGAAGCTATAGAAGATATAATTTTAGCAGGACTTGTTATGTGAGATTTGATATTATTAAAAAATTCAATTTATTAAAATAATAATTATTACTAACAATCAATATCAACTTTATAGATGTGTTAGAAGGAAATTTTTCAAGTTAAAAAAACAAATATAAAAAAAGTTTATTCATTATGAGGTATGATGTAGGCGCTTCCACCGATAAATTCTCTAATAGGGGAAGTTGCAGGGATTATGTTTAAATCAGAGATAGGTTCAATTGTTTGTAAAAGATATTTAACTCTCATACCTCGTATGAACGGATCAAGTCGTCCTTCAGCCCTAAGATTATTTATAAAATCTTCTGTTGGGAGCAAATTTTCAAGAGCTTTTTTTAAAGCAGGCAGTTCATAGGGTAACCCAGCATTTATTACTACGTCAGTGGAATAAATGTAAGGAACTATATGTTTTAATTCACCTTTTCTAACATATGGCCAGTGAGCAAGTGTTTGGTTAGTTTTGTGGTTACGATATTTTACATCACGGATCATTCGTTTTAACATTCTCACATCAGTCCATCTTGTATAATGATTTTGCACATCTCTTAAAATGTTCATTGTTTCAATATAAATTTTAAACTTATTTTCTGTTGGGACAGAAGAAGTTAAATGTTTATATAAACCGTGTAAACAGTCTATGAGCAAAATTTCATCTTTTTCTAAACGGTATGTAACAGTTTTTTCTCTTTTTCCGGTCTTAAAATTATAGCACGGTTTTTGTATAGTATCACCGTTTAATAAATGTTCAAAATGTATGTTTAAAAGTTCCATATCAATAGCTTGTGGCATTTCAAAATCGTAATCACCAAATTCATCTTTTGGTTGGTCTTTTAAATCTTTAAAATAATCGTCAACATTTAGTTGTTTTAATTTAAGTCCGTGTTTTGCAAGTTCTGTGCCAATAATAACAGTGGTAGTGGTTTTGTTAGAACAAGAAGGACCTGCTATAATAATCATTTTTATTTTATCTTTTTGATCTAAAATTTTTTTAACTGTGTCTAAAACATCTCTCATAAACCTTTCATCAGAAAGTTTAATAAGTTCTCTTATATCTTTTCCATCCCTGCATGCAACCCAGTTGTTAAGGTCAAAAATGTTTTCACATTCGTTTAAGACATTCCAAGTGAGCGTTTTTTCACAGATTTCGTAGTGGATTCCGTTTCTTGTAAATTGTTCTTGTGTAAGTTCGCCATCGCGAATTTTCTTTTTCCCTTCTCTAAAAATCATAAATCCTTCTGCTAGTTCTATTTCACCGATTTTTTTTAATGAAGATTCTATAGTGTCCATTACAAAACTTCTTGAAGGATAAAGTTGTTGTTCAGTTAACGGTTTTTTTAGCAGGATAAGAATTTTATCATATAAAAGTTCTACAATATTCTTTTTTTCTTCTTCAGTTATTACAGGAAAAAGTTGTTTATGATATTTATCTTCAACTTTAATTTCATTAATTTTATTATTTACAAAAGTTGTAAGAGAATCTTTTGAAATGTTTATTTTAGAATTTTGCATAAACAAAATTATTTGTATAGATAACCGTTCTACAAAGAATGAATTTATTAATCGTTTATATCTTTCCTGTGGGTCAAAACTAATATATGTCCTGAAAAATTTTTCAAAAAGAAAAGATGTGTTATAAAATTCGTTATAAATATTTTTTTCCACAATTTCAAAATATTTTTTAGATCTAAGACGTGCTATCCATTCAGTAACATCTTCAACATCTACAATTGTTTTAGTAATAGAATTAATAATTTTTTCTGGTTGATAATTTACAATAGTATTGTTTTTGCTAATAATTTTTTCTATTTTTGTATATTTATCCATTTCTTGCTCCATATATAATAAATTTTTATAAGGATTTTTAGATACAAATTTTTTATAAAATAAGCAAGAGATAATGTTTAATAATATAACTTGATTTTTTAATAATTAATTTGTATAACACGAAAACTTTTAAAAACTATGGAGGATTTTTATGCAAAAAAAATTTTTATTTATTTTCTTGGCAACAATTTTTATATTAAACAAAAGTTTTTCAAAAGAAATAGTTTTAACAATTAACAATTTTAGCACAAAGGATACTGTGAACCTTTTAGGTGGTCCAAGTGGAACTTTTGACAAAGATCCGACAAACCAAGAAGAATATTGTCAACTGTCTTTTGTAGAACTTCCTGACAAGAAAAAAACAACAGTGTTAAAATTAGAATATTTAGTCTCAAAACAGGGGTTTAACGGTTATTTTACTAAACTACAAGATTTTGATTTACGACCGTATAAAAATTTAGAGATAGTTTTAAAATCCTCAAATCCACTTCCCAAATTAAAACTTGAGTTAAAATCCGTCTCTGAGAAAGGAGTTTATATAATAGAAAAAATAAATAAAAATTTTAAAAAATATGTAATTCCAATAGACAAATTTAGTGGTTTAACAAAATATGATAAAATGAAAGAGTTTGTAATAGTTTTTGATGGTAGTTTGTTAGGATATAGTGAGGGAGAGTTGTTTATTAAAGAAATAAATTTTGTTTCAGACGAAAAATATTATAATGATGTCACATCTAAAATAAAAGATGAACAGTTGGGAATATTTAATTTTATAAAAGATATGTCTAACGACGAATTGTTAGATTTTATCCAGAGAAAAACATTTGATTATTTCATACAAGAGGCTGGTAAAGAAACAGGGTTTGTAAAAGACAGAAGTACAAAAGATTCTCCTTCAAGTATTGCAGCGACAGGGTTTGGTTTAGCTGCGATATGTATTGGAGTAGAACGGAAATGGATAACTTACGAAGAAGGTGTTAGCATAGTGTTAAAAACTTTAAAATCTATATTATCAAATAAGGCTGAGTTGAAAGGTTTTTATTATCATTTTGTAGACAGGGATACTGGAGAACGTGTATGGGACTGTGAGTTATCTACCATAGATACATCTTTATTACTTGCAGGCATTATTGTTGCAAGAGAATATTTTGATGAGCAAGAGGTAAAACTTTTAGCAGATAAAATTATAAATAGAGTTGAATGGCCGTGGATGACAGATAAAAAAACTGGGTTGTTATATATGGGTTGGGACCCAGAGAATGGGTTTAAAAATTATCCTTTATGGGATACATATGCAGAAATGTTAGTTATGTACATAATGGCAATTGGTGCAGAAAAAAATTCGTTACCAGTAGAAGTATGGGACAAGATTAAACGTCCTGTAAAAAGGTATAAAGGCCATTCTTACATATATTCTGCGGGAGAATCTATGTTTGTATACCAGTATTCGCACGCTTTTGTTGATTTTAGAGATATCCAAGATAAATATGCTAACTATTGGGACAATTCTTTAAAAGCAATTGTTCATGGATACAACTTTTGTAAAGACATGGCTGACAAATCAAAAACTTATAAAGAATATTGGGGAATATCTGCATCAGATGGTCCTTATGGGTATAAAAATTATGGTGCAACAATTTTTTCTCAGGATGGGACAATTGCACCGTATGCAATTTGTGCTTCGGTACCGTTTTTAGAAAATAAAGCAATAGATTATTTAAGAAAAATGATTTTAAATTTAGGAACAAAAGTTTTTGGCAAATATGGATTTGTATCTGCAATAAATTTAGACAAGAACTATTTTTCAGACGAGTTTGTGGGAATAGATTTAGGTATAACAATTCTTATGATAGAAAATTATAGGACGGGATTTGTTTGGAAACAATTTATGAAAAACAGTATTATTCAGAACGGGTTAAAAAAGATAGGATTTAAACCGGGCAAAGGAGAACTTAATTTGGATGAACTTTTGTCAAAAGAAGGTCAAAATGTAGAAATAAAACTAAAAAGTATAGAAGTTAAGTATTTGCCAAGAAAGATAGTAATTGATGGGAATTTAACAGAATGGAATTTGTCAGAGTTTTATAAGTATGATTTAGATACCGATCTTGAATATGGAACTGTTAGAGATGAGAATGATTTAGGAGCAGAATTTAATTTTTATTACGATAACAAAAAATTATATTTTGCAATTATTGTAAAAGACGATGTTATATTTTCAGAATATCAAGGGAAAGAAATTTATTTAAACGATTGTGTTGAGATATATTTTAACCCAAAAGGGAATAATTTATTCTGGGGAGATAAAAATAATTTTCAAATAGGTTTTTCTGCTACAAATAGTATTACCAAAAATTTATCATATGCATGGTTTCAAAATGAAAATCCTGTAGAAAAAAATAAAGTTAATTTTGTTACAAAAAAAGTTGATAATGGATATGTAGTGGAAGCAAGTATCAATTGGGAATATTTAAATGTTGATATTGATAAAGTGAAAGAAATAGGTTTTTCTGTTGCTGTTCATGATGTAGATGATAACGAAAACAAAACAGATAAAAAAATTAATTTTGCATTCAAAAATTTTGACAACAAGATATATCTTGGCACAATGCAACTGGTAAAGTAAAAAATAATCGTTTATTATCAATGTTGACATATTAAACCAAAAATAATATACTTAAAGAAAATATTTTGTGGTTATATATTATACTTGGGGGTAAAACATAAAATGAAAAAATTAGGTATATTATTTTTAATAGTTTCATTTTTTTTAATAGAAACTTTTGCACAACAAAAGAATAAAACTGTAGATCCGTTTGATGAAGCAGTAAAAAGTTTTAATAGTTCAGATCCTTACACAAGAATTTCTGCTATTGACAATTTTATTTTATTAAAAGACAAGAGAGCAGTCTCATATTTAAAAAAAGGGTTGAAAGACAACAACACATTTGTTCGTCAAAGGTCAATAGATGCACTTGGTTCTTTAAGGTCAACTGAATCAGTGAAAGATATTGTTGAGATTTTGTTAAAAGACAAAGATCCTGCTGTTCAACAATCGGCTGTAGGTGCGTTAGGAGTGATAGGTTCGCCGGATGCATTATCTGCAATGCACCAAGTATTAAAGACCACTACTACGGCAGTTTTTGTTAGGTATGCGATTTGTGAAAAACTTAGAATTTTTAGGTCAACAACATCTGTTCCTGTATTGATTAGTTTGTTAGAAGAACCGGATGTAAAATTAAGACGTTCTGTTACTATGTCGTTAAATTCAATTGATCATCCTGAGGTTATTTTAACTTTAAGGAAATTGTTGGATAGCGAAAAAGATGAAGATTTTGTTTCTGAAATAATAATGTATTTAACCAATCGTCAAGATTTAACAAGTTTGCCAAAGATTAAGACATATTTAAATTCTAACCAGGAGAAGATTCAAACATATGCTGCTATTGGTATTGCAAAGTTGAGCAAGGACACTGCTGCGTTACCAATATTGAGAAAAAATTTAAAAAATGCTAATGTGGTGATAAAAAATATGGTTATAGAAGCGGTAGGATTTGTTGGAGATAGAGAAACTTTAATGATATTAAAAAAAATGTTTGATGAAGAAACAGATTTTTATACAAAAGAAATGTTAAAGATTTCAATTTCAAGGATAGAATCTTCATTGTCAAAACCTGCTTCTGGGACAAAACAATAATTTTTTAGTTGAGAGTTATTGAGAATGAAAAAAATTTTCATGGAGTAAAAAAGTGAAAAAAATATTATTTATTATTGCAATAGGATTGTTTGCAAACCAATTAAAATCTGCAATGATTGATCTTATAAACATTCCAACAGCAGAGGTGGTAGATTATGGTGTAGGCGAAATAAATGTGCGATTATATCATTCTGGCGGTATGGTTACGAGAATAATTTTTGCTCCGTTTAACAGGTTTAATTTTGGTGGAAGTTTAGATATTGAAAAAATTATTAGCAAAGATACACCAACAATTCGTGATCCGCAGTTTTATTTCAAATGGCGCGTTTTTGACGGGACAAAAAATTTTCCTGCGTTGGCGTTGGGTTATGATGGTCAAGGGTATGAGTTTAGTTCTGTATTAAACCGTTATACTTTACCAGCAAAAGGGATATTTTTAACTTTTACTTTAAACATTTTTGTTTCAGGATTATTTACAGATTTTGGTGTCAACCTGGTAAAATATGGGCAGGAAAATAAAACTTTTGGTTTTTTTGGTTTAAGGTATATGGTAGAGGAAATGTTAGCATTTATGGTTGAGTATGAAAACATTGGTAACAACAATGATGTTAAAAAATTAAATGCTGGGTTAAGATTTACTGTGTCAGAATATTTGAACATAGACTTTGTGTTCAAAAATATTCCTTTGGATACAGAAACTGAATTTAATAGGCAGATAAAAGTTAGTTATTGTTACAAATTTTTTTAAAAATTACTTAAAAATATGACTAAAGAATATTTTTTAGAATTTGAGAAGCCGATTGAAGAACTGACAAAAAAAATTAATGAGTTACAACAATTACCGCATCCTGATACGGTTATTAAAACACAAATTATTGAGTTACAAAAACAGTGTGAAAATTTAAAAAAAGAGATTTATACAAAACTTACTCCTGCACAGAAAGTTTTAATTGCTCGTCATCCAAACCGTCCGTATGCTTTAGATTATATTAACGCAATTTTTAAAGATTTTATAGAACTCCATGGAGACAGAAATTTCCGTGATGATAAATCGGTAATTTGTGGTTTTGCAGCAATGGACATAGAACAAGATAAAACAATATCTGTATGCATTGTTGCACAACAAAAAGGTCGGTCCTTGGAAGAAAATGTTATACGCAATTTTGGTATGATGCATCCTGAAGGATATAGAAAAGCGTTGCGTGTGATGAAACTTGCAGAAAAGTTTTGTATGCCAATAATAACTTTTATTGACACACCTGGTGCATATCCTGGGATAGGAGCAGAAGAACGTGGTCAAGCGCAAGCTATTGCAAAAAATTTGTATGAAATGTCAATAATAAAAACTCCAGTTATAAGTGTTGTAATTGGTGAAGGTGGTAGTGGTGGTGCGTTAGGTATAGGTGTTGCAGATAGGTTGTTAATGTTAGAAAATTCGTATTATTCAGTTATTACACCTGAAGGTTGTGCTTCGATTTTATACAGAGATGCAACTAAATGGCAACATGCAGCTGAAGTTTTAAAAATTACTGCAAAAGATTTGTTAGAATTAAATGTTATAGATGAAATAATTCCAGAACCTTTAGGTGGGGCACATAGAGATTTTGGTTTTGTAGTTGAGATGATGAGAAAAACTTTTATAAAAAATATCTTAGATTTGATAGAAGAAGATATATCTAAAATTGTTTATAAAAGATATAAAAAATTCCGAAGTTTTGGTGAGTTTAAAACAGGTAAAAATAAATAATCTATCTTGAGAGTAATATCTTTTCTTTAATAATTTTAAAATTACTAAATAGGAGAAAAAGTATGAACGACAGTATAAAAGAAATAATAGAAAAAATCAGTCCAGCGGTGTTGTATGAAGAAGATAAGGTAGTAATAAAAAATAAAAATTTGTTAGTGTCAAAATTTATTGACGAATTAGTTTGGGAAGCAGTTTTTGGAAAAGAAGATGTTAAACAATTTTGTTGTGTATTGATTCGTAAACTTGGGCAAGAACTTAATCTTGGTCCGGCAAGTATTTACGATTTGTATGTTGCTATAGGGAACGGTGAGGTTAAAGGTTTTTCTGTCCCAGCAATAAATGTTCGTGGGATGGCTTATGATACTGCAAGAGCAATTTTTCGTGCTGCAAATAAATTGAATGTAGGCGCATTGTTGCTTGAGATCGCACGGTCTGAGATGGGCTATACTGCTCAACCGCCAGAAGAATATTCAGCAGTAATTTTAGCAGCTGCAATTAAAGAAGGGTATGAATTACCCGTATTTATTCAAGGAGACCATTTTCAAGTTAATGGCAAAAAGTATAAGGAAGATGCACAAAAAGAAATTAGTAGTATAAGAGATCTAATAAAAAAATCAGTTGAAGCAGGATTTTACAATATTGATTTAGACACATCAACTTTGGTTGATGAAAGTAGACCAACTTTAGATGAACAGCAAAAGGATAATTATTCTGTAGCAGTAGAATTGACAAAATATATTAGAAGTATACAACCAAAAGATATAGAGATAAACTTAGGAGGAGAAATTGGTGAGATAGGGACAAAAAATTCTGATGAGAAAGATTTAATTGCTTATATGGAAGGATATAATAGGTTACTTCCAAAAGATATGAAAGGTATAACAAAATTAGCAATACAAACCGGCACTTCACATGGTGGAATACCACTACCTGATGGTACTATGGCAAAAGTTAAAATTGATTTTAATACAATTTTAAACCTTACCAAACTTGCTCGTGAGAAATATAAGTTAGCAGGTTGTGTTCAACATGGAGCCAGCACTCTTCCTGCGGAATTGTTTGACCAGTTTCCCAAAGTTAACACTTTAGAAATTCATTTAGCGACAGAGTTTCAAAATATGATTTTTGATAACAAAAATTTTCCTCAAGAATTAAAAAAGCAGATTTATGATTATTTACTTGAAAAATGTAAAGATGAACGCAAAGATACAGATACTGAAGCACAGTTTATATATAAAACACGTAAAAAAGCGTTAGGAATGTTCAAAAAAGAATTATGGTTGTTGCCAAATGAAGTAAAATTGTCAATTAGTTCTGAATTAGAGAAAAAGTTTGAATTTTTATTTTCAAAATTGAATGTTGTAAACACAAAAGATATAATAAAGAAATATATTAAACCGATAAAAGTAGACATTAAACTTTCATCTATAGCATCAAAAAAACAGGAAGAACAGTTTGAAGGTGCAGATTGAAAACGAACTTGTATAATTTAATTTTCTAAAGGAGAAAAATATGGTTTTGAGATATAACAAGCACAGAAGAACTTTGGAACAAGACGAATATAGATATGAGTTACAAGATGTAGAAGAACCAAATTTGTACAGAGACATTTTTTCTTATAGTGAAGTACCAAAAATAGTTTTTAATCACAGATTAGTTCCAATGGTTCCTGCAGAAGAGATTTGGATAACAGATACTACGTTTAGGGATGGTCAACAAGGATTTTCAAATTTCACCGTGCAACAAATTGTAGATTTGTACAAACTTATGTCAGAATTAAGTGGTCCTAAAGGTGTTATACGACAATCAGAATTTTTTATTTATACTGACAAGGACAAAAAAGCTGTTGAAGAATGTCAAAAATTGGGTTTAAAATTTCCAGTTATTACTTCGTGGATTCGTGCCAGTGAAAAAGATTTTGAATTAGTTAAACAGATGAACATTAAAGAGACAGGAATATTAGCATCTGTTTCTGACTACCACATATTTTTAAAGTTAAAACTTAATCGCAGAAAAGCTTTGGACCAGTATTTAAAGATTGTGTCAAAAGCGTTAGAAGAAAAAATAATTCCAAGAGTACATTTTGAAGATATTACAAGAGCAGATTTTTATGGTTTTGTTATACCGTTTGCGAGAGAACTTATGAAACTTGCTCACCAAGCAAAAATGCCGGTAAAGATTCGTGCTTGTGATACATTAGGTTATGGCGTTGTTCATCCTGGTGCTTCTTTACCTCGGAGTGTTGCAGGGATAGTTTACGGGTTAACAAGGTTAGCTGGAGTACCATCGGAATGGTTAGAATGGCATGGACATAACGATTTTTATTGTGGAGTAGTGAATCCTGTTACTGCATGGTTATATGGTTGTTCTGCTGCAAATGGTTCTTTATTAGGTATTGGGGAGCGTACTGGTAACACACCAATTGAAGCTTTGTGTATAGAATATGTTTCTATAAGAGGTAAATTGAACGGTCTTGATTTATCAAAAATTACAGAGATAGCACATTATTTTACAGAAAAGTTTGGGTATCAAATTCCGCCAAACCAACCTTTTGTAGGTAGTAATTTTGCTAAAACCAGAGCAGGAATACATGCAGATGGTCTAATGAAGTATGAAGAAATTTATAACATTTTTGATACAGAAAAAATTTTAAACAGAAAACCTGAAGTTGGAATTAGCGATAAATCTGGTCTTGCAGGGATATCATATTGGATTAACACAAAACTTAAAATACCAGAAACAGAATGGATTGGTAAAGACAATGAAGGTGTACTAAAAATTAAGGAATGGATTGATAATCAGTATAATGTTCACGATAGAATTAGTGATATTACGGATGAAGAGATGTTTGACTTGGTAAAGACACACTTGCCTGAATTGTACAACAAGTATAAAAAATCAAAGTGAAAAAGTTTATCTTGATTTAAATTTTAGATAATGAAAAAAAAATATTTTTTTTTAATATTTGTTGTATTAGCATTTCTAGTATCTGTTATTTATTATTACAAACCTTCCATTGTTAGAGTTGATATAGTTTATACAAACGACTTGCACGGGAATATAGAAGTTTTGCCTAAGATTGCATATTATGTGAAAAAAATTAAAAATAAAAATTTAATTTTAATAGACAGTGGAGATTTTATTCAAGGAACGCCTGAGAGCGATTTTTTTAAAGGAGTGAGTGTAGTTGAGACATTTAATTTTATTGGATATGATTTTGTTCAGATTGGAAATCATGAATTTGATTTTGGTGAAGAAAACTTGATTTCGTTATCGTTAAATTCAAGATTCAATTTTCTCGGTAGCAACATTGTGGACAAAAATGGCCAAATAAAACCTTATCTAAAAAATTATGTAATAAAAACTTTTGATGGTTTAGACATTGGCGTGTTTGGTTTAATTACTACTAAGACAAAAAATATAGTTTTAAAAGAAAATTTAAAATATATAGATTTTTTAGATGAAGTAAGGATAGCAAATGATGTAGTGAAAAAACTATACAATAACGGAGTAAAAATTATTTTTTGTGTTTCGCACATTGGTTGGGTACCAGAAAAAGAAAAAATAAAATATGAATTACAATTTTCAGATTTAGAATTGGCAAAACAAGTTTCTGGAATAAACATTATTTTTGGTGGACATACGCACCAGAAGTATAAAAAATTTGTGGGAAAAACTTTGATAGTTCAATCAGGGGCTTATGGAAAAAGTTTTGGTCATTTAACTTTGTGGTATAACAAACGTTATGGAAAAATTTGGTGGATAAAAAATAAGTTTGTTGAAACTAAAAAAATTAAAAGTAAACATAAAGAGATAGAAATCTTAGTTAACAACTATATTCAAGAAACTTCTAATGTATACGATGTTGAAATTGGTAAATTAGAAGTTATGCTGGATAGAAACAGAGAACAAGAGTCGTCATTAGGAAATTTAATTGCAGACATCATCGCACAAAATGTTAAGTGTGATTTTGCAATTACAAATTCTGGTGGGATAAGGGCTGATTTAAAAAAAGGAAATGTAACTTATAGAGATATTTATATGGTTATGCCTTTTGATAATACTATAACTTTTGCAGAACTTAGTGGTAAAGAAGTTAAAGAGATGTTTGAGTATAGTGTAAAGAGTATGTATGGAATTTTGCAAGTGTCAAAAGATATACAAATTAGTTATGATAAAGAAAAAAATGCTTATATAAAAATTAAAGGTAATCCGATTTCAGAAACAAAAAAATATTTAGTTGCAACAAACAATTTTGTATCTTCAGGTGGTGATGGTTATAAATGGTTTTTGGACAAAAAGGTTGTTGACACAAAAATAAATTTACGTGATGCTATAAAAAAATATTTTGAGAAAAACTCGCCTATAAGTTATAAAGTAGAAGGTAGAATAATTTTTGATACTATTAAGCAATAAATGAATACTACAGAAAAAAGAAAGTTTTTGACTAAGATATCTAAAAAAGTTGGGAAAGCTATCTCTGATTATGAAATGATAAAAGATGGTGACAAGATATTGGTTGGAGTTTCTGGTGGGAAAGATAGTCTTACAATGTTAGATATTTTAGCACAGAAACAAAAATCTTTCCCAATAAAATTTTTTTTAGATGTTGTTCATATAGATTTTGGTTTTTGTGACCAACAATGTTGTGTGTCTGGTTTAGAATCTAATGTGAAATCAATAGGTGCAAGATTTCATTTAATAAAAAAAAAGTTGCCTGAAACAAAACAAAAAATTACTTGTTTTTGGTGTAGCTGGAATAGAAGAAAAGAAATTTTTTTGTTAGCAGGAAAACTTGGTTGCAACAAGGTTGCTTTAGGACATAATCAAGATGATATTGTGGTGACATTTTTAATGAACTTGTTTTATCATGGAGAAGTTTCTTCTATGTCACCAAATATTTCTATGTTTAAAGGAGAGTTTAATATAATCAGACCATTAGTTTATGTAACAGAAGAAGAGACAAAAAAGTATGCAGAACTAAAAAAGTTGCCAGTAGTAGGTTGTTCATGTCCATATTATGGCAAAGAAAAACAGTTTTCGTATAGAAAACATATTCATGATTTTGTTAACGAACTTGAGAAAAAAAATAAGTTTGTAAAAATTAATATATTTAATAGTATGAAAAAAATTAAACTTAACCATTTAGTATAAAAATCTAAAAAGTTGAGATACTGCAATATGTTAAAATGACAAAAAATTTTTATAAAGAAATAAAGGTTTCAACATATCTACGTGTAGAATTTAAAGATATTACAACTCAAATCAATAATTTAGTCAAAGAGAGCAAAATTATAACTGGCCTTTGTTATGTTTATGTTCCTCATACAACAGCAGGACTTACAATTAACGAGCATGCTGATTCATCAGTAGTGAAAGATATTTTAAGAAAAATAAATGACTTAGTTCCAGAAGATGAATTTTATTCACATCTTGAAGGTAATTCTGATTCTCATATAAAAACGACATTGATGGGAAACAGTTTAACAATTTTTGTTACTGAAAATAAATTAAAGATTGGATGTTGGCAAGGGATATATTTTTGTGAATTTGATGGTCCAAGAGATCGTGAAGTTTGGGTAAAAATTGTCTCTGATTAAGTATTTTGTGAAAAGGAGATTTTCGTGTTAAAGATAGGATTGATTTTGTTTGGAGGAGGTTTAGGTACATTGGCAAGATATGTTATGTCTAAACGGATATATATTTTTGTTAATGAAATTTTTCCTTGGGGAACACTGGTAATAAATTTGTGCGGTTCTTTTCTTATAGGATTTTTTTATGAAATTTTTGATATTAATATAGTATCAGTCGAAATTAGAAATTTTATAATGATAGGTTTTCTAGGTGCATTTACAACATTTTCTACATTTACTTTGGAAAGTTTTAATTTGTTTAGGGAAGGAGAATATAAATTTTTTGTTACAAACATTTTGTTGAGTAACATTTTAGGTATAATATGTGTTTTTTTTGGTTTCTATTCAGCAAAATTTTTTTTTAGAGTTATAAAATAAGAGGAGTAAAATATGAAATTGCCAGAACAAGCAATGTTGCTAAGAATTTTTATTGGTGAGAGCGATAAATATAAAAGCAAACCTTTATATGAACAGATTGTGTTGAAAGCACGTGAACTTAACTTAGCTGGAGCAACGGTTTTAAAAGGTGTTTTAGGTTTTGGTGCAGACAGTAGGATGCATTCAGCAAAGTTGTTAGAATTGTCAGAGGATTTGCCTATAGTTATTGAAATTGTTGATACTGAAGAGAATATAAATAAATTGTTACCATTTATTGATGAAACGGTTGTTGAAGGATTGGTAACTTTAGAAAAAATGAAAGTTATAAAATATAGACATAGTTAAAATTATAAAATTTTTTTATCTATGTTAGGAGAAAAAATATGCCAGAAATAAGACAGAATTTAGCTACAAAAGAATGGGTAGTAATTTCTACTGAACGTGCGAAACGGCCCGAAGATTTTAAAGTTGAGAAAGAAAAAAAAGTTTTGTCAGAAAAATCGGACAAGTGTCCATTTTGTCCTGGGAATGAACATATGACGCCATATGAAAGTTTTGTAATAAATGATGAAAATAACAAATGGAAAATTCGTGTAGTGCCAAACAAATATCCTGCAGTTATTCCTGAAGGAACTGTTCAATATAAAATGGAAGGTATTAAACGCACAGTAAGCGGTGTAGGTATTGCAGAGGTTATAATAGAATCTGCAATACATAACCAAATTATACCCTTGATGCCAGAAAAAGATGTTCAGCAGATAGTTTACACTTATAAAGAAAGGTACCAGGCAGCAGAAAAAGATAAAAGAGTAAAAATGATTATTGTATTTAAAAATTATGGAGAAGCAGCTGGTGCTTCAATTGAACATCCACATTCTCAATTAATTGCTATACCTGTGGTGCCGTTTCATATTAGATATAGGATTGAGGAAGCAATGAGATATTATGATGAGACGGGAGAATGTGTTTTTTGTAAAATATTAAATGAAGAACTTAAAAGTGCAGAACGGATAGTTGTTGAAACAGGTTCTTTTGTAACATTTGTGCCATATGCTGCGTTATCACCGTTTCATATGTGGATTTTGCCAAGAAGACATATGGAATCATTTAGTGATATAAACGAAAACGAAATTTCGGATTTAGCAAAAAATCTAAAACTAACTTTATCAAAACTTTATTATGGTCTTAATAATCCAGATTTTAATTTTGTAATTCGTAGTGTTCCCGTGAACGAAAAAGGAAGAGAATATTATCATTGGTATATTACAATTATGCCGAGATTGATAAAAACAGCCGGGTTTGAAATTGGTACTGCGATGTCAATAAATTCTTCTTTTCCAGAAAATGATGCAAAGTTTTTGAGAGAAATTAAAGTTAGATAAATTTTTTATAAAAATATTTTTAGATATTATTTGAAATGTAGGGAGAGAGATATGTCTAAAACGGTCATTAAAATGGTTTATCCGGAACTTGAAGGTGGTTCTTATCCAGTAAAAACTGAGATTGATGTATTTTTTTGTGTTAAGGCATTTATTGTAACAGATGAATCTATAAATGTATTTTTGAAGTATAAGTTATATAATGAAAAGACCTGGAAAAAAGTTGAGATGTTGCCAATATATACGGAAAATATTGACGAAGTAAGATGTTTTATTTCAGAAATAAAATTTGAAAAAACTGGACTATACAACTACACAGTTTCAGTTATAACAGAAAAACAAAAAGTTATCAACTACAACAAAATTTTAACAGTAGTTGTTGACCCTGTGTATGCCAGATATTCTGCCTGGTATGAAATTTTTGCTCGATCACAAGGTACAGAACAAAATAAAAGTGCTACATTTAAAGATGTAGAAAAACGTTTGTCGTACATAAAAAACTTAGGTTTTGATGTATTATATATGACACCTATTCATCCAATAGGTTTTACGCATAGAAAAGGTCCCAATAATTCTTTAGTTGCAGGACCAAACGATCCTGGTAGTTGTTGGGCGATAGGGAATCAGTTTGGTGGTCATAAATCTGTTCATCCGGATCTTGGAACTATTGAAGATTTTCGTGCACTAGTAATAAAAGCTAAAGAGATGGGATTTGAAGTTGCGTTAGATATTGGTTTACAGTGTTCTCCAGACCATCCTTATGTAAAAGAACATCCAGGGTGGTTTCATCATGAACCTGACGGAACTATAAAATGTGCAGAAAATCCACCAAAAAAGTATGAAGATGTTTATCCGTTAAACTTTTATCCAGAAGATAGAAAAGAGATGTGGAACGAGATGAAAAGTATAATAGAATTTTGGATAAGGCATGGAGTGAGTATATTTAGAATTGATAATCCGCATACAAAACCAACAGAATTTTGGGCTTGGTTAATTACTGAAATAAAAAAGAAGTATCCTAATACAATATTTCTTTCAGAAGCGTTTACTTATTATGAAAAATTAGAAGAATTGGCCAAAATAGGTTTTAGTCAAAGTTATAGTTACTTCACTTGGAGGAATACTAAAAATGAGTTAATAGAATATTTTTTAAAATTAACACAAAGTTATTTGAACCAATTTTTGCGTGTAAATTTGTTTGTTAACACACCGGACATTTTACCTTTCATATTACAAACTGGTGGTAGACCAGCATTTTTGATGCGAATAGCTTTGGCAACAACATTGTCAAGTGTATATGGAATGTATAATGGATATGAACTTTGCGAGAACCTTGCAATACCAGGAAAAGAGGAATATTTAAATTCTGAAAAGTATGAATATAAAGTTTGGGATTGGGACAGAGAAGGAAATATTAAAGATTATATTACCAAACTTAATAAAATTAGAAAAGAGAATTCTGCGTTACACTATTATAAAAATCTGCAGTTTTGTAATTCTACAAATGATAATGTTGTTTGTTACAGTAAAGTTTCGCAAGATAAAAAAAATATAATTTTAGTTACAGTGAATTTAGATCCGCATAATTTACAAGATTCAAGAATAACTGTTCCTTTGGAAGATTTTGGTATTCCATCTGATGCAGAGTATGTGGTTGAAGAGTTGATCACTGAAAAAACTTATATATGGTCAGGGGCAGAAAACTATGTTCGTTTAAATCCCAACACTACTCCTGCGTATATTTTTAAAGTTATAACAGATTTGAATAAAACAAAAATTGTGAAACGAGAAAAAGATGTTAAGATGGTGTCTTTGGCAAAAGATAATGCAAAAATATTTTTTGAACTTAGAGATAAAGTTGTTAGACATAATGATGTTTATGCGAGAAAAGATTTGGAAAGGTTTTATAAAGAAGTTATTGTACCAAAAATTTTTGTTTCAGATACTTATGATGAAAGTTATGTTGTTGCAATAAATATAGAAGCTAAAAAAAATGGGTTTAGAAATATTGCTCATGCGTATTATACAACACCAGGACATTAAATTGTAAAAAGTTTAGTTGCATATATATAACATATATAAAATGTCTAATAGAAATAAACAAGGATTTTAGCGCTTATAATTGCAAATTATAATTTATATCCTGAACAAACTTTTCAAGACTTGATTTCTTATCAAAAAATTAAGTATAAATAAAAAAATTTTTAGAAAAATATTTTTTTTCCAACAGAGAGAATTTTATTTATGTTTTTAGAGACTCCATATTATTTAATTGATGAAAAAAAGTTGTTAAGAAATCTTAAAATCATTCAATATGTTAGAGAGAACTCAGGGATAAAAATAGTTTTGGCATTAAAATGTTTTTCTACTTGGAGTGTGTTTAGTTTAATGAAAAAATATATGGATGGTACCACAAGTAGTTCATTATATGAAACACGGTTAGGATATGAAAAATTTGGTAAAGAAACCCAAGCATATTGTGTGGGATATAAACAAGATGAAATTTTAGAGATAAAAAAGTTTGCTGATAAAATTATTTTCAATTCTATTACTCAACTGAAAAGATTTTATAATGAAGTTAAAGGTTTAAAAATAGGGTTAAGAGTAAATCCCGGAATAAGTTATTCACATTTTGACTTAGCAGATCCAGCACGAAAATTTTCTCGTCTTGGTGTTGTTGATAAACAAGAGTTAAAAAAAGTTTTATCAATGATAAGTGGAGTGATGTTTCATTATAATTGTGAGAATGATGATTTTAAAAATTTTTTAAAAAATTTAGATATTATAGAAAAAAATTATGCTGATATACTGGAAAAGTTGGATTGGGTAAGTTTAGGTGGTGGGTTTTATTTTACTTTAGACAATTATCCGGTAAAATTGTTTGCTAATAAATTAAGAGAGTTTAGTAAAAAACATGGTGTTGATGTATATTTAGAACCTGGTGAGGCAGCAATTACAAAATCTGCTCAGTTAGTTACAAAAGTTGTAGATGTTGTTAAAAATAAATTGAATATTGCCATAGTAGACGCATCTGTGGAAGCACATATGTTAGATTTGTTAATTTATAGAACACCTGCAAAAATGGAAAATGTTGGTGGAAAGTATAGATATATTATTGCAGGAAGATCGTGTTTGGCGGGGGATATTTTTGGAGTATATAATTTTAAAAAAATGTTAAAAGTTGGTGATGTGATAAAAATTTCTGATGCGGCAGGATATTCTATGGTAAAAAAAAATTGGTTTAATGGACTTAACATGCCTTCAATTGTTGTAAAAAGGTTAAATGGCAGGATGGAAATTATTAGAAAGTTTGGGTATAAAGATTTTTTGGATAGTTTGTCTTAAATAAATTTATTTAATTTTATATTAAAAAATTTTTATCTTTTTTTGGAGGTAAATAGTATTATGACAAATAATAATGTTTTAATTATAGGAGCAGGAGGTGTTGCGCATGTAGCAGCACACAAATGTGCCCAGAACAATGATATTTTGGGCAATATTTGTATTGCATCAAGGACGCTTAAAAAATGTGATGAAATAATTGATAGTATAAAACGTAAAAACAGCATAAAAGATAAAACAAAAAAAATTTATTCAAGACAAGTTGACGCGATGAAAAGTTCTGAAGTAGTAAAACTCATTAGAGAGACAGATACTGCCATAGTGATAAATTTAGGTGTTGCGTTTGTTAATATGCATGTTTTAGAAGCATGTATTGAAACTGGTGTAACATATATGGATACTGCAATTCATGAAGAACCGGATAAAGTTTGTGAAAATCCACCCTGGTATGCAAATTATGAGTGGAAACGAAAAGATAGATGTCAAGAAAGAGGTGTAAATGCAATTTTAGGGGTAGGGTTTGACCCTGGTGTAGTGAACGCATATTGTGCTTTAGCTGTTAAACATTATTTTGATAAAATTGATACAATAGATATAATGGATGTAAATGCAGGTAACCATGGAAAATATTTTGCAACTAATTTTGACCCAGAGATAAATTTTAGAGAATTTCGTAAAGTGTGGACATGGATTGATAAAAAATGGGTTTGTAAAGAAGTTCATTCAGAAAAAATGGTTTATGATTTTCCTATTATTGGCAAACAGACAGTTTATTTAACAGGTCATGATGAACTTCATTCGTTGTCAAAAAATATTGATGCTCAGTCTATTAGATTCTGGATGGGGTTCTCCGATCATTATATCAATTGTTTTACTGTGTTAAAAAATATTGGTTTGTTATCAGAAAAACCTGTTCGCACGGCAGAGGGGTTAGAAGTTGTTCCGCTTAAAGTTTTGAAAGCATGTTTGCCCGATCCGAAATCGTTAGCACCAGATTATACTGGAAAGACATGTATTGGAACACTTGTAAAAGGGAGCAAAGATGGTAAAGAAAAAGAAATTTTTATTTACAATATTTCTGATCATAAAGAATGTTATAACGAAGTAGAATCTCAAGCAATAAGTTACACAGCTGGTGTTCCACCTGTTGCTGCAGCAATTTTAGTAGCGAAAGGTGTCTGGAATCCTAAAACAATGGTTAATGTAGAAGAACTTGATCCAGATCCATTTATAGAATTGTTAGACAAGATGGGTTTACCAACACAGGTGAAAGAGATTAAGTAATTAATTTTTATTTAATTTGGAGTTTGAAATGAAAGTAACTTTTGTAACAAAAGAATACCCGCCATATGTATATGGTGGAGCAGGGGTTCATGTAAAAAATCTTGCAAAAGAATTATCAAATTTGATGCAAGTTGAGGTTAGGTGTTTTGGAAATCAAAAAAGTCAGAGTAAAAATTTGTTAGTTAAGGGTTATAGAGAATGGAATTTATTGAAAAATAGTAGAGAGAAACATTCTTCTGTTTTAGCAACATTATCTGCTGATTTACTAATTTCTAATGATGTAATAGATTCTGAGATTGTTCATACACATACATGGTATAGCGCATTTGCTGGTTATGTGATTAAAAAGTTATATAATATTGCATTAGTTGTAACATGCCATTCTTTAGAACCGTTACGACCATGGAAAGTTGAACAGATTGGGCGTGGATATGATTTGAGTGTTTGGGTAGAAAAGTTAGCAATTGAAAATGCAGACAAAGTTATTGCAGTGTCACAAGATATGAAAAAAGATATACTAAAATATTTTAATGTTAAAGAAAAAAATGTTGAAGTTATTCATAACGGGATAGATTTAAAAAAATGGAAACGGGTAAACACACGTTCCGCACAAAAAAAGTTTGGCATTGAACAAGATTATATTTTATTTTTTGGCCGAACAACAAAACAAAAGGGAATTGAAGTTTTAATCAATGCAGCTGATTATATTGATAATAGGATAAAAATTGTAATTTGTACTAGTGGAGCAGATACGAAAGAATATTTGGACGAAATAACAAAGTTAGCTAAGACAAAAAAAAATATTATCTGGATAAATCAAATGTTAGATGAAAAAGAAAGTATTGAGTTATATAGTGGTGCAAAAGTTTTTGTTTGTCCATCAATTTATGAACCGTTTGGAATTATAAATTTAGAAGCTATGAGTTGTGAAGTGCCTGTAGTTGCCAGTGCAGTAGGTGGAATTAAAGAAATAGTTGTGAATAACCAAACAGGATTTTTAGTCCCACCAGGAAAACCAAAAGAAATTGCAAAACATATAAATTTGTTAATTAAAAACGAATCTATGGCTAAAAAGTTTGGTCAAAAAGGTAAGGAACGGGTTGAAAAGTTTTTTGGTTGGGATTATATTGCAAAAAAGACAAAAAGGTTGTATGAAAAACTAGTGTAAAATCTTTCAATGAAATCTTTTCTTAAAATTTTGGTTATTGCATTGTTATTATTTTTATCTTACTTTGCTGCCATAAACATTAAAAACCGTTATGTGTGGGATAAAGAAACACAAAGTATAACTTTTTTATTAGATATTGATGAAAATGTTTATGAACAAGTTAACAAAGAGGAATTTTTTAATAGAATTTTTGAATTAGGAATAAAATCTATTATATTAAACTGGGATGAAAGATTTATAGATAATTTTAATTTTTTGTCACAAAAAGGATTTAATATAGGGATAAAAGTTATTCCAGATAAAAATTATGATTTCAAACTAATAGAAAGTTTTATAAGAAAAAATCGTGATAAAATATTTACTGTATTAGTGGAACCTATAAACTATAAAATTTCTAATTCAAGAATTATTAATATAGGTACAAATTTTTTATTACCTAAAATTGGTGATTTAGTTAGAAAAAATGATTTGATATGTTTAAACTTTGAGTTTAACAAAGAAACATTAGGTAAAGTTGCAAAAATAAAACAAAATGTTGCAAGAACATTTGTTTTAGATACTAATTTGTTAGATAAAGATTATCTTTTAAAAGTTCGAAAAGCTATCAAGGAACGAAGTTGTAAAGTAATTTATATTGTCACTTCTGAA
Organism: uncultured Endomicrobiia bacterium; assembly: GCA_937936785.1. Lineage (GTDB taxonomy): Bacteria > Elusimicrobiota > Endomicrobiia > DTEH01 > DTEH01 > CALDDQ01. The sequence continues at coordinate 107,050 of CALDDQ010000005.1, read as the reverse complement.
TTTTTATCTTTAGAAGAAAAGAGTGATATCATTAGAAATGTTGTGCTTCAAAATAAAAATGTTTTTAGTCAGGAGTTTAATTTTAAAAAATATTCAACAATAAATTTTGGTAAAATATATAAGATAACAAATATTATAGTATTTTTTTTACACATGGTAGGACTAATTTTTTGTTATAAATATTTTACAAAAAAAATAAAGATTAAGGAAATAAATTTTTTTGCAATAAACTTTGTTAATATTTTTATTGGTATTTTAAGTTATGGTTTATTACAAAGTTACGATTATGTAGTCTTAAATGAAAACATAAGTGGTATTAAATTCATGTTTTTGTTACCAATAATTATTTTATCACTGACAATATTTGAACTTAAGGATTTAAAAATAATTTTAAATTATAATTTAAAAATAAAAGATTTAATTATAAGTTTTTTTGCTTTTTTAGGGATTTATTATATTGTTATAAGGATGGGGAATATAAGTCGTGATTTGGTTTTGTCTTATGAACTTATGTTTAGAAATTTTATAGAAAATATAATTTTATTTCGTCCAAGATTTAAAGAAGTATTTTTTGGACAGCCAATATTGGTTTTTGCATTGTTTTTGTTAAAGAAAGCGCCAAAAAATATTTTTGGAAAAATGTTTTTATGGTTAAGTGTGATAGGACAAGTATCAATATTGAATACTTTTTTACATGTTCATACTCCTATACATATTAATATTTTGAGAACTATAACAGGAATGTTAATTGGGTTAGTTTTAGGAAAATTTTTAATAGTTTTGTATAAACAGATTATTTTGTTTTTTAGAAAGACATTATGAGAAAAGTTGTAGTTTTTGGATATTTTGGATTTAACAATTATGGCGACGAATTATTGTTAGAAACATTGTTAGGTTTCTTGGTAAAAGAAAAAAATCAAGTTTACATATTGTACAATTTAAACAAAAATAATTTTGTTCATAGAAATGATTTATGTCATAAATATAAAGGTATAAGTTTTGTTAATCGTTGGAATTGGATTAAGATATTTTTTGTAATACTAAAATCAAATACTTTAGTTTGTAGTGGAGGATTGTTTCAAGATAAAACGAGTAATAAGAGTTTGTTATATTACTTATGGATAATAAATTTAGCTAAAATGTTTAAAAAAAAGGTGTTAGTGTTGGGGACAGAAATGGATGTTGGTGAAAGAAATAAAAGGAAAGTTATGAAGGTGTTTGAAAAAATAGATTTTCTTGGGGTGAGAAATTATAATGAAGTAAAAAAGATTAAATCTTTGTCAAAAAAAATTAATGTTGAATTTTTTCCTGATATAATTTTCTCTAAACACAAAAATTTTAGTAAAAAAAATAAAGATGGTGTAATAGGTTTATTTTTAAAGATTCCAGATAGAAAGGTTTATAAAAAAGAATTAGAAAATGTGATAAAGTTGTGTGATAAATTGAAAAAAAATTTTGGTATTGTTTTTGTTCCAATGCATATAGGAACGGATTTTTGTAGTGAAGATTATAAGTTTGTGTTAGATGTTATGAGTAATTTAAGAGGGGTAAGTTGTTTTGTATGGGATAATACGAATAGTTTGTTTAATATTATTTCACAGATTCATGTTGCTATTGTTTCAAGATTTCATGCGATGTTAGGATGTATTGTTTGTGGGACAAAATTTTTGTGTATTTCTAATGAAAATAAATTAAAAAATTTTATGTATGATTTTAATAATTATAATGAATATGTAGTAAATATGAATGATATAAATTTAGATTTGATAAGAAGATTTATTCATGGAGTTGACATAGAATATGAAAATGTTTGTAAAAAATATAAAACAATTATAGTTAATAAAATATTAAGTTTTAAACAGCAGGGATATATATAAATTTTAATAATTTTATTTTGGAGGAATTTTTTAATGAAAGAAATATTTAATGTTTTTTTTAGAATATTTTTGGGTTTAATTGTATTATTTAGTTTGCTAATTTTTCATAATATTGAAAGAGTGTATACGTGGTTAGAAAAACGGTTATTAGAAAAGTTTGAAATTAATATTATAATTACTGAAAGTAAAGATTTAGAAAAGAGTGTTAATATAATATCAGAACTAGTAAACAAGTATGATAAATTAAAATTTGATCAAAAAAAACTTTTAACCAAGAAAGATGTGTGGGAAATAGTTTATAGTAGAGAAGAATTAAAACATTTATCAACTTTGATTACAAAAAATCCGTTTCCTGATATTATTAAGTTAAAACTATTGAATTTTGATTATATAAGTTTACAGATGTTTTTGGAAGAAGGCAAAAAAATAAAAGATATAAAAGAGATAATCTATGATTATAATCTTTTTTCATATTTAAATAGATTGACTTTGATAAAAAAATATTTCTTGATTTTAAAAGTGGTAATTATTGTAACAGGGATGTTTATTGTTGGATATTTTTTATATAATATATATGTTACTAAAAAAATATTTTTATTAGAGAGTGTTTTTGTTTTTATAATTGGTCTAATAGTAGAGATTTTTGGTTTTCAAGTTATGAAAATTATTAATGTAGAGATTGTGTTTAACTTCAATTTACTAATTACTTATTTTGCAATAATACTAGTATGTATAAGTAGTTTGAATTTAACTAAATAGAAATGAAAATTATTAAAATAATAATATTGATTTTTTTCGTATCTTTTTTATTTAATGGTAAAGTCGAAAAAACAAAAGAAGAACTTAAAAAAACAAAAGATTTAATTACAGAAAAAATTGTTACAAAAGACAGATATGTAAAAAAAGAAACAGATATATCAAAAGAGTTGAAAAAGTTAGATTTAGAGATTAAAAAGATTGACATGGAAGAACAATCGTTAAAACAAAAGATAGACAATATAGAAAAAAGGCTAATCGTTATTTCAAATCAAATAGAAATATTAAACAATGATATTGAATTTTACAGAAAATTTTTAGGTATTGAATTGAACAGATATGTTTTAGAACATGTAATACAAACACCATTTTATGAAGATAATATGATAAAAAAAATAAAAAAGCTTGCAATAAAACAAAGGTATGAAGAACTACAAAATATAAAACTAAAACAAGAATATAATATTAAAATAAGCAAAGAATATACAAAACAGAAATCTGAACTTGAGAAATATAAAAATGATCTTGTACAAAAACGTAAACAACAAAGCGATTTGTTTATAAAAAAAAACGATTTGCTTACGCAACTTAGAAGAGACAAGGTAAAGATAGAACAAGAAATTGAACAGTTAAAAAAAACACAGAATAGTTTAGAAGATTTGTTAAAAAAATTACAACGTCAACAACAGCAACAACAAAGACAAACTACAATTCGCGCAATAGATTTACCTGTTATTGATAGAAAGTTTCCAAAACCAGTTGTGGGAGAAATAGTAAATAGATTCGGTAAAGAAAAAAATGTTAAAGAAGATACTGCAATAATACGTAACGGAGTAACGTTCCAGTCAATGGCAGATATAGATATTTTTGTGGTAGAGAGTGGTAAAGTTATCTTTGTATCAAACAATTTTCGTAGTTATGGTAAAATGGTAATTATTGAACACAAAGATGAAGTATATTCTGTCTATGGTCAGCTTGGAGAAATATTGGTTAGTGAAGGACAAAAAGTTTTAAAAAAACAGGTTATTGGTAAAACCAATTCTTTTGGTCAGGTTTATTTTGAATTAAGAAAAAATTTAATTCCTGTAAATCCTGAATTATATTTTGAATAAAAAGGAGGATAAAAATATGCCGATTTATGAGTATAAATGTAAAAAATGTAATGAAGAATTTGAATTATTGTTATATTCGGGCGAAGTGGCTGAATGTCCTAAATGCAAAAGTAAAGAATTGATAAAAAAGATGTCTTTGTTTAATTCATCTTGTGGTTATTCGGAAAAAAATTCTAGTGATAATTCTACATTTTCATCAAGTAGTTGTGGAAGTTGTTCAGGAAATAGTTGTTCTACATGTAGATAGAAATGAAGTTTAGTAAAAAAATAATTTTGCTGATATTTTTGTTCATTATTATTTTTTCTGAACAAAAAGTTTATTCTATAAAGACAGAAGTTTTAAATTATAAAATATTCACTACTGACAATTTTGAAGTATATTTTTCCAGGGATGAAGTTGTACCAATTTTTAATTTAACTGAAGATTTTTTAGAAACCACATTTGTAAAAGAGACAGAATTTTTTAGAACTAAATTTGAAAATAGGATACCATTCTTTTTATTCTATGGTAAGAAAAATTTTTTTCAAAACACAATTTTAGATGTTTCTGAAGGAACTGGTGGTGTAACAGAAGCGTTTAAAAATAGGATTTTGCTACCGTTTGAAGGTTCTAAGAAAAAGTTTCAACATGTTATAAATCATGAATTTATACACGAAATACAGTTTAATATTCTATATTCAGGTTTTTGGCGTACACCACGGTTATTAAAATCTGTATTTTATCCGTATTGGTTAATGGAAGGACTTGCAGAATATCGTTCACGAGATTTTGTACGTACAGAACAAGAAATGATGGTTCGTGATATGGCAGTTTCAGGGAAACTTATCCCAATAGAACATTTGCATAATTTTGCACATTTAAAACCACATACTATTTTACCTGCCTATGAACAATCAGCAAAACTTATGGAGTACATTGCTAAAGAGTATGGTGATAAACGTGTTGTGGATTTATTATATGTTTTTAGAGACAAATTTGATCCAAATACTGTTTTAAACATAGTTTGTGGAACTGATATAAAAAGTTTAGATAGAAAATTTAAAGAAGAAATGATTATGCAATACAATTATGAAGTTAAGATAAATTCAATGACAGATTTTGATGAAAAATATAGAATTACTAAAAAAACAATATTTCCGACTAAATATAATTTACCTATAACTTATGAGGACAAATTAATTTATTTAGGTGATCCATCAGGACAACAAGTTTTTTATATAAAATCACTTACAACAGGGAAAGAAAATGTGTTAATAAACAGAGAAAAATTAAAAAGTTATGTTGATTATATAAATTTAGAACGAATTTCAGTTTCTAAAAATGGATTGTTATGTTTTTCTGGGATAAAAAATAATACGAGTTACTTATATCTATATAATATTAAAAATAAAAAAATGAAAATGATTAGAATTGAAGGATTAGATTTTATAAATTCTCAGTATATTTTTCCATATAGTGATTTGATTGCAGTAGTTGGCACAAAAAATAGTCAGACAGATATATATTTTTATAATTTAAACAGTTTAGAATTAAGGAAAATAACTTTTGATGGAGAATATAAATTCCACGTTACAGTTTCACCTAACGAAAAAAAAATTGCTTATGCAAAAGAATTTTTTTGTGTAAAAAATATAAAAGAATATGAGAATGGGTTACATACATATCAGACAGATATTGTTGTTCTTGACATTGAAAATAATTTACAACAAAATATTTCTAAAACTTTATCTGATGAATATTATCCAAATTTTATTTCTGAAGATAAAATTTTGTTTATAAGTGATTATCATGAAAATTATGAAAAACAATTTTTTGGTGTTTATAATATTTTTTATAAAGAATTAAATAATGATAAAAATAATAAATTAACAAATGTTATAGGAGGGATATATCATCCTCATTATAATGATGGAAAAATTTATTTTTGTTACTATAGAAATTTTGAAAGCCAAATTTTTGTTCAAGAGTTTAACTATGAAAATTTATATAATAATACATTAGGATTTATTGTTGAAAATAAAGATTTTGAGTTAAAAAATTTGGTAGAAAAAAAATATTTTCAAAAGAAATATAAATTTAATTTTTCAACAGATTTGTTTTTACCATTTTTATATTATTCGTCTTTAGATGGACTTGCAGCAATTATTTATTGGCAAGGGTCTGATATGATAGGCGAAAATAATTTGAGTTTATATTCTTTAATGTTAGGGGATAAAAATTTTTCGTACAATTTAAGTTATCAATATTCGCGTTTTAGGACAAAATTTTTTTTAGGGCTATTGGGTGAAAATAATTATTATAATTATTACGAAAAAATATTTAGAAAATATAATGAGATAAATTTTGGTGTATCTTATCCTATAAATAAAAACTCTGATTTTGGCGTATTTTTAGGATATCCAATTATAGAGCATAATTATGAGTTATATGGCAAAAAAAATTTTTTTAAAGAAAATATTGTTACTTTAACTTATGCATATTATACTCTTGTAAGAAAATATCTTGAACCTACCCAAGGTAATTATCAGAGATTTATGATACAAATTTCAGATAAAATATTTGATGGTGATTATTCATATAAAATATTTAAATACAATTTTATTAATTATTTTGATTTAGGGAAAGAGTATAGTTTGTTTACTAAGATAAACTATAATTTAAACACTGGTAGAGATGAAGTTTTGTTTAAACTTAACAGTTACAATGCGGTTCGTGGAGTTGAAAGAGATATTTATTCAAGAGAAATATTGTATGGCACGGTTGGTTTTAGAATGCCGTTGGTTTATGACATTAATTATTATATGTGGTTTATGTTTCCAGATTTGTTTTTTAAAGGATTATATTTAGAAATATTTTTTGACTATGGAATAGATGTAAAAACTGTGCAAAAAATATTTTCATCTGGGATTAGTTTAAAACTTTATACTTTTATTATTCAATCGTATCCGTTAAATTTTATATTAACATATGCACAACAGGTAGATGAAAAAACAAGACTGGTACCATATTTTATGATTAATGTTGGGATATAAACTTACGATAATAGTATTGTATATTTTTTTAAAATTATATAGAAAAACTAACAAATTTGTTTGAGTGTAAAAATATGAAATATAAACTCATAATAAAAATTTTTTTTTGGTTTATTGTATTGGGTGTAAGTTTTGTTTTGCTAGATATATCTGTAAAAAATTTTATTCATTCAAACAAAGAAGTAGTAGTACCAAATGTTGAAGGTAAGTCGATTATTGACGCACTTAATATTGTTTCCAGATCTGGGTTAGGACTAAAAAAAATTGGAGAAAGTTTTGATCCAAATTTGCCAATGGGAACAGTTATTACTCAGAATCCCAAATTTGGTATGGTTGTTAGAGAAGGAAGATATATTAATGTGATTGTAAGTTTAGGTGGAGAAAAAGTTTTTGTTCCCAATCTAATAGGCGAGGAACGGCGTAAAGCAGAGATTTTGTTACGACAATATAATTTGATAGTAGGAACTGTTACAGAAACATATTCTTTAAAGTACCAAAAAAACAAAATTATGTCACAAGACCCTCCAGAAAGTTCTGTTGTAGATAGAAATACTGCAGTAAACTTTGTTATATCACGAGGAATACCACCAGAAAATATTATTTTAATGCCTGATTTTGTTGCAAGGCAAGTTGAAGATGCACAGAAATGGGCACAAACTTATGGTTTAGAAATTAGGATAGTGGAAACTATTTCTGATTATGGTCAATCAAACTTTGTTATATCTCAGAAACCTTTGCCTGATACTGTTGTCACAAGTAATGACATAATAGAGATAGTTGTACCAAAAATTTTTGAAGATACAAAAATTTCAGGAGAAACAAAAGAACCAAATTTTATTTATGAAATTCCTCCAATTGGAACAGCTGCCAAAAATGTTAAGATAGTTCAAGTGAGTACTGATGGAGAGAAAAATTTATATAATCAACTTACTTTACCTGGAAGTAAAATAGCCTTATACATATTGCCTAAAAAAAATGCTAAGGTAAGAATTTTTATTGATGGAGTTTTGATTGATGAAAAATAATTTTCCACAAATGACTGTGTCTATATTAAACAGTGATTTGTTAGAAATAAAAAAAACTTTAAAAATTTTAGATAACTGTGGAATAAAATTTTTACATTTGGATATAATGGATGGAAATTTTGTGCCAAATCTAACTTTTGGTCCATTGATGATAGATTCTATAAGAAAAAATACTGAATTTATTTTAGATACGCATTTGATGGTAAATTGCCCACAAAAAACTTTACAACAATATATTGATTGTGGTTCGGATATAATAACAATTCATTATGAATCATTGAAAAAAAGTGATATCATAAATTTAATTAGGAGTATAAAAAAACAAAATAGATTAGCTGGGATATCAATAAAACCAAAAACAAGTCCATTAAAAATTTTAGAGTATATGAAATACATTGATTTAGTTCTTATTATGACAGTTGAACCAGGTTTTGGCGGGCAAAAAATTATTAAAGAATGTTTATCTAAAATTGATTTTTTTAGGATTTATAAGAAAGAAAAAAAATTAAATTTTATAATATCTGCTGATGGTGGAATAAATGAAAAAAACGTTTGTGAAATAGTTAGTCGAGGATGTGATTTACCAGTTATAGGAAGTGCAATTTTTAGCAAAAAAGACATTAAATCAAAAATAAAGTATTTTAAAACATTGATAAAATAAATTTTTTTTTATAAACTAAAAACAATGAAGGAACAATTTTTATTAGAGTTAAAAAAACTTTTTAATTTACAGAATAAAGATATTGAAATATCTTCTTTAAAAGAACAGTTGGAGAGCATTCCAATATCTATTGAAAAATTGAACCAACAAATTCAACAGTTACAACAATCTGTTGAAATAAATAAATCTGATTTAAAACAAATACAGTTGCAGTTGAAACAGAAGGAAGGAGATATTCGGTCCATAGAAGAGAAAATTAACAAGCACAATAGTGAACTTAATAGTGTAAAAACAAATGAACAATATAAAGCATTATTAAATGAAATACAAAGTTTAAAATTAGAAAAAGATAAAATTGAGACTGAAATTTTGGAATTATTGTCAAAACAAGATGATGCTAATAACAAGATAAAAATTTTTGATAAAGAACTTAATGAAAAAAAATCTGGTATAGAAAAACAAATTGTTGAATTAAAAACCCAGCAACAAGTTATTGAACAGCAAATATTACAAAAAGAATCTGAAAGACAGACTTTAAGCAATGATATTAATCCAAAATATCTTGAAATTTATGAACATGTTAGGAAAAACAGGGATGGTATTGCACTTGCAATTGTGAAAGACAAAGCGTGTGGTGTTTGTAATATGCGATTAACACAACAAGAGATAAATGAAGTTTCAAAGTATGAAGAATTTATACTTTGTGAGTCATGTTCAAGAATATTGTATATTCAAGAAGATTTAGAAAAATAATATATTGTTTGATGTTTGAAAAGATAATCACTAACATAAACTAACTTGTCTTATTGACAATAAAATTTTTCTGGAGGGTTGGTGTCGCTCTGATAAGTTGTCAGAGAGGAAAGTCCGGACTTTCTTCCGATTATTGAATAATCGGAAAAAACTGTAGTTTGTTATTCTGGGTTATTCAGAAGAAACAAACCGTTACGACTTAAATGTCGAACAGAGGTGCGAACAGTGACGTAATCTTGTGAAAACAAGATTAAATCCATAAATTATTATGGATTATTCCTGCTTTATATAACAAGAAAATGCAGGATTGAAACGGCTAAATCCTTACAGAAAGCAAGACCAAGTTTAGTAAGTTTAGTGTAGTGATTAGTATATAACTATTTATTTTAATCACCAATATCTAAACTACTAAAAATTTTAGGTAGGTCGCATTAGATAAATGACACCAGTAAAAAATACAGAATCCGGCTTACCCTCCGTGAGATATTTATAACTACAAAATTTTTATAATAATTGATTTATTTTGGAGGAGGATTTTTTATGCAAGCAATAATTATGGCAGGCGGTTTTGGAACAAGGTTGAGACCACTTACAAGCATTATCCCAAAACCGATGGTTCCTGTAGTTAACAAACCAATGATGGAACACGTTATAAGATTATTAAAATTTTCTGGTATTGATGATTTAATAGTTTTGTTATTATACCAACACGAATATATTACAGGTTATTTTGGTGATGGAAGTAAACTTGGAGTAAACATAAAATATTTATTACCAGAGGGTGATTTGGGAACTGCTGGTTCGGTAGGGTTTGCGCGAGATTGTATTAAAGACGAAAATTTTTTAGTAATCTCAGCGGATATTATTACAGATTTTGAACTAAGAAAAATTATATCTTTTCATGAACAAAAACAAGCGATGGTAACAATAGCATTAACAAGTGTTGCAGATCCGTTAAGTTATGGAATAGTTATTTATGATGAAGAAAATAGAATAAAACGGTTCTTAGAAAAACCTACTTGGGGGGAAGTTTTTTCAGATAAGGTTAATACTGGGATTTATATGTTGAATAAAAAGATATTTGACTATATCCCACAAAAAGTTCTTTATGATTTTTCAAAAGATTTATTTCCAAAGATGTTAGAAGAAAAAGAAAAATTATATGCATGTGTTTTAGATGGTTATTGGAAAGATGTTGGGACTTTGCAAGAGTATAGGTTTAGTCACTATGATATTTTGGAACAAAAAATTAAGGTTCACATAGATGGTAGAAAAATAAAATGTGGTGAGAAAGAAATTGTTGTAGGCCATAATACACAAATTGGTGAGAATATTATTTGTGATGGATATGTTATTGTTGGTAACAATACAAAGATTGGGAATAATGTAAATATTAATAGAACAATAATTGGTAATAATTGTATAATTGAAGATGGGTGCACAATTTTTGGTAGTGTTATTATGGACAATGTTGTTATTGGAAAAAATACATCAATAAAAGAAGATGTTATAGGACAAGGATGTAAAATTGGGTCAAATGTAGTAATAGAAGTGAATACTGTTATAGGAGAAAAATGTATTATTGACGACTGGGTACATATAAAAACAAATTTAAAACTATGGCCTAAAAAAACCGTTGAGAAAGGTGCAACTTTATCTACGAGTTTAATTTGGCAAGAAAAATGGTCAAGAATATTATTTGGTTCAAGTGGTGTTACAGGTTTAGTAAATGTTGAGATAACTCCTGAGTTTGCAACAAAACTTGGTGCTGCGTTTGGTGCGTTAATAGGGAAAGGAAAATATGTAATAACATCTCGTGATTCGCATAAAGCATCTCGTATGATTAAAAGGACGATGATTAGTGGATTATTGTCTTCTGGAGTAAAAGTAGGTGATTTGCGTACTTCTCCAATACCTGTGGTAAGGTACGAACTCGGGAAAGAAGGAGATGCCGGTGGTATACATGTAAGATTATCACCAAAAAATCCGGAAATTTTAGAAATAAAATTTTTTGACAAAAACGGTAACGATATTTCTGTAGCACAAGAAAAAAGTATAGAACAACTTTTTTTAAGAGAAGATTTTCCAAGAGCAAGTCTGGAAGAAATTGGTGAAATTATAATGCCACCACGTGCAAGTGAATATTATAAGGATGGATATTTAAAATCGTTAGATGTAGAAAAAATTCGTCAAGCAAAATTAAAAATAGTTTTAGATTATTCATATTCTCCTGCAGTAAGTATTTTTCCAAGTATTTTGGGCGAACTTGGAGTTGAAGTAGTATCTCTAAATGCTTATATAGATTCTACTAAAATAGTTAGAACAGAATTAGAGTTTAACAATGCGTTAGAACAATTGTCTAACATTGTTACAACATTAGATGCAGATGCAGGATTTATGATTGACAACAGTGCTGAGAAGGTTTATCTGGTTGATGATAAAGGGAAAATTTTAGATTCACAAATAAGTATGATGATAATAATGTTTTTACAACTCAGTAGTTTAGCAAAAGATGAGAGACATAAAATAGTTGTTCCGGTATATTCATCTAATGTTGTGAAAGAAGTTATTAGCAATGTTAGAAAAGATGTAGATATTGTTTGGACAAAAACGTTACCACGATATATTGTTGAAGAAAGCAAAAGTAAAGGAGTAAAATTTGTCAGTGATGGTTTGGGGGGCTACATTTTTCCAGAGTTTCAGACAGCTTTTGATGGGATGTTTACAATAGGGAAAGTGTTAGAATTATTATCTAAAGAAGAAACAAAACTTTCAAGAATAAAACGTGAAATATCAGATTTTAATATTTTACACAATAAACTACCATGTCCTTGGGATAAAAAAGGTTTTATTATAAGAAAACTTGTAGAAGAACACCAAAAGTATAATTTAGATTTAATTGATGGAGTAAAAATTTGGTTAGGTGATAAAAGTTGGGTATTATTTTTACCTGATTCAAATGAAGCTTTTATTCACATTTATGTAGAAACACAGAAAGAAAAAGATACACAAAAATATTTAAATGAATATACAAACAAACTACAACAATGGTTGAAAGGATAAATTATATAATAGTTTTTGTTACAGTACCAAAAAAAAGTTTTGATGTGATAGTGGATAAAGTTTTAAGTTTAAAACTTGTTGCTTGTGTTAACGTTATTAAAAACATTAAATCATTTTATTTTTGGCAAGAAAAACTTTGTAAAGACAACGAAATTCTGCTGATAATGAAAACCAAAAGAAGTTTATTTAAAAGATTAGAAAAAGAAATAAAAAAAGTTCATCCATATTCTGTTGCAGAGATAATTGCAATACCAATATTTTTTGGTAGTAAAGAATATTTAAATTGGATATCTAAAGTAACAAAATAAGTTTTTTTGTGGAAAGATTTTTATGCCTGTACTAAAAATTTATAAATATCCTGCGAAAGTATTAAGACAGAAGACTGTTTCTGTAAAAAAATTTGATAACGAACTAAAAAAACTTGTAAAAGATATGTTTGAAACTATGTATAATTATAAGGGCATAGGATTAGCTGCAAATCAAGTTGGAGTATCTCAGAGTGTGGTGGTAGTTGATCTCAAAGACAAAAATTATGAACCTATGGTATTAATAAATCCTAAAATAAAATTTTTAGATAAAAAAAAGGAAGTTGCAGAAGAAGGTTGTTTATCTTTTCCTGGATATTATGACAAAGTTTCAAGAAACAAAAAGATTGAAGTTGAGTTTTATGATGTGTCTGGAAAAAAGCAAAAAGTTGTTATGACTGATTTAATTGCAAGAGTTGTCCAACATGAAGTTGATCATTTAAATGGAATAGTATTTGTTCAAAGAATGACATTTATTAGAATGTTAAAGTTTTTAGTACATAAGAAAAAATTTGAATAATAAAGTTAATGAATTTAAATACAATTTTTTGGGGATCATCAGATTTATCAATACCTTTTTTAGACCTTCTAAGAGAAAAAAAAGAAATTCAATTAAAAAAAGTTATAACACAACCAGCAAAACCAAAAGGTCGTGGGCTAAAATTCTCATCTACAGTTGTTGAGATATTTTCTAAAAGGTTTGGGATAGAGGTTCTTTCACCTCAGGATATTAACTCATCAGAATTTTTAAAAGAGATAAAAGAAATAAATCCAGATATAAGTTTAATCGTATCATATGGCAAGATTCTTCCAAAAGTAATTCTTGATTTACACAAAATTGGTGTTTTAAATGTTCATTTTTCATTTTTACCAAAATATCGTGGAGCTGCACCGATACAGTGGAGTCTTATAAACGGAGAGAAACATAGTGGTGTTACAGTTTTTTGGGTGAATGAAAAATTGGATGAGGGGAAAATTTTTTTACAAGAAAGAATAAATATTGAATACGAAGATAATTATTTAACATTATCAAAAAAGTTAGTTAAAGTTGGAATTTATTTATGTGGTATTTGTATAAACAGAATATTAAATAACCAGATAATAAAAGAAGAGCAAATTGGTCAAGCAAGTTATGCTCCAGTAATAAAAAAAGATTTAGCAATTATTGATTGGAAAAAAGATAATATGCAGATACATAATTTAGTTAGGGGAATAGTTTTGTGGCCAAAAGCAACAACAAAACTTAAAACTAAGGAAAAATTTATATCACTAAAAATTTTAAAAACTTCTATAATTAACCAAAGATGTGAATTATTTTATAAAGAAGGAAGTATAATAAAAATTGAAAAAGATGGTATAATAGTTAAATGTGCTAATAATACATTGATTAAAATATTAACTGTTCAACCTGAGAATAAAAAAGAAATGACAGTAAAAGAATTTCTTTGTGGGTATAAAGTTTCAGTAGGAGATATTTTTGGTTAGGAAATGAGAAATTATTTTTTCTACAAAATTTTTTTGCCAATAATTATTTGGCTGATAAACTTTAAAAATACTAAGAAAAAATATTTTATACTCAATAAGTTGATAAATTTAAACAATAAGATAGTGTTGAACAGTCAAAAAAATAAAGCAAGGAATGTTTTGATTTTGTTACCAAGATGTTTGCAGTATTTTGATTGTAGTCATAATATAATTTCTTCAGTGGAAAACTGTAAGAGTTGTGGAAAATGTAAAATAAAAGATATAATAAAACTTAGTGAAAAATATTGTGTGAATTTAAAAGTTGCGCCTGGAGGTAGTTTAGCAAAAGTTTTTATAAAACAAATAAATCCTGATTATATTATAGCAGTGGCTTGTTGGGTAGAGTTAATGTTAGGGATAAAGGAAGTTTATCCATATAAAGTTTTAGCAGTAGCAAATATTATAGTGAACCAACCGTGTATAAACACAGATGTAAAAGTTGAAGAGATAGAAGATATATTACAAAAAATTGTCTAATGACGAAAAACTTTTCTTTGTATATACATATACCATTTTGTAAAAAAAAGTGTAATTATTGCGATTTTTATTCTAAAGATAAAAGTGAATACCTAATAGACTGTTATTTAGATTCTATAGAAAAAGAGATAAAATATTTAGATATTGAGTTTACTAAAAGACGATATGTAAAAACATTATATTTTGGTGGTGGAACACCTTCTATTTTAACCAGCAAACAAGTTAAAAAAGTATTTGATATAGTGATAAACAATTTCAATTTATCTTATGTTGAAGAGATAAATTTTGAGGTTAATCCGGAAAGTTTTGATGAAGAAAAGTTAAGTATTTTATTAAATTGTTCAAATAAAATTAAAGATAATGTTTTAAGAATCAGTGTTGGAATACAAAGTTTTGACAATAAGATATTAAATATTGCAGGTAGAGTTCATAATTTAGAACACATATTTAAGATTTTAAATATTATTAAAAAAAATTGCTTGAAAAATTATAGTTTAGATTATATTTTTGGTTTTAAAGAACAAGATATAAAAAGTGTAGAAAATGATATTTTAGAGATAAAAAAGATATTTCCACCACATATTTCTTGTTATTCATTGAGTATAGAAAAAAATACAAAGTTTTATCAAATTGGCTATAATATAGATACTGATTTACAAGCACAGATGTATGATGTTATTGTTGAAAATTTGGCTAAAAATGGATATAATAGATATGAGATTTCAAATTTTGCTTTAGAAGGATTCGAGAGTAAACATAACTTAAACTATTGGAATTATGGAGAATATTTAGGGTTGGGTTGTAGTGCAGTGTCTTTTTATGACAACAAAAGAATAAAAAATATTTCTAATATTGAAGAATATATTGAAGAAAAATATTCTTATGAAGAAGAAATATTGTCTGAAGAACAAAAAGTTAAAGAAAAAATAATGTTAGGACTAAGGACAATACAAGGGGTTAGTTTGCAAGATATTGATAGTGATAAATATGGAAATATTGTAAAAAAACTTGTGTGTCAAGGATATTTAGTTATACAAAATGATAGAATAAAGATTGACCCTAAATATATGTTTTTGTCCAATGCAATAATTTCAGAATTTTTTTAAGTAAAACTAAGTTTAGGTAAATAATATGAAGGAAAAAAAATTAGATGTTTATGAATTATCAGTAGTGTTGCCGTGTTTAAATGAAGAGTTGTCAATAGGAATTTGTATAGAAAAAATAAAAAAAGTTTTTGAGGATGAAAAAATTTTAGGTGAAATTATTGTTGTAGATAATGGTTCTACTGATAAAAGTGTAGATATTGTTAAAACAAAATATTCTTATGTAAGGTTATTTGTAGAGCCAGAGAAAGGGTATGGTTCTGCATTACGTCGTGGGATAAAGGAAGCACAAGGAAAATATATTATTATGGGAGATGCAGATGATACTTATGATTATTTAGAAATTCCAAAATTTATGAATTATTTAAGACAAGGTTACGATTTAGTTATAGGCACAAGATTTAAAGGAAAAATTTTACCCGGAGCGATGAGTTGGTCTCATAGATATGTTGGTAATCCTATTCTTTCAGGGATACTAAGACTATTTTTTGGTGGGAAAATTTCTGATTCTCACTGTGGAATTCGAGGATTTAGTAAGGTCGCATATGAAAAAATGGGGTTGCACACAACAGGGATGGAATTTGCTTCTGAGATGGTGATACATTCATTGAAAAAAAATTTAAAAATTATAGAAGTGCCAATAACATATTATCCAAGAAAGGGTGTATCAAAACTGGAAAGTTTTAAAGATGCATGGCGACATCTAAGATTTATGTTAATTTATTCTCCAGGATATGTATTTATTTTACCCGGAAGTATAATTTTTATAGTGAGTTTTTTATTAACAATTAATCTTGTTCGTGGAGATATTTATTTTGGTGGAAGGAATTGGGGAATGCATGTTTTAGTGTTTAGTTCAATGTTTACACTTTTAGGTTGGCAGTTGTTAAATTTAGGTTTGTCAGCAAAAAGTTTTGTTCAATCAATATTTTTGGAACAAGGAAAAATTTTTAATAAAATTGTTAAATTTGTGAATTTAGAGCGTGCAATGATTTTTGGTTTAACTTTGATATTGTTAGGATTAGTTATAATATTTTATATTTTTTATGTCTGGTGGAAAAACAATTTTGGTCCATTGACAGAAGTTAAAACTGCTATACTTGCATTAACTTTTATCATTATGGGGCTTCAAACAATTTTTACTGCTTTTCTTACAAGTATGTTACAAATAAAATATAGATAAATTATAATTCGATAATTATAAAATTATAAAATAATAAAATTATAAAGTAATGAAATTGTTGTTAAAAATATTTAAAACAGTTTCTGATAGTAAAAGGTTAGGAATTATAGAATTGTTGTTAGCAAGAGACATGATTTCTATTGATACTGTAGTAAAAAAGTTAAAAATAACTTCTTCTACAACATGTTTTCATTTAAAAAAATTAGAAAATGTTGGAATTATAGTTTCTTACAAAAAAGGAAAAAAAGTTTATTATTCTTTGAACAAAAAGTCAAAACATTATCGTTTTAATAGATTATTATTAAAAATGATTAAAATCCAGCGTACAAGGTATGAAAATAATTCTAATTAACGAACCTTTTGTTACAGGTTTTTGTAGGACACAACGTTGGGCAGCACGTACTCGTGGTAGAGTTTTACGTGCACCTGATTGGTTAGCATATGCAACTGCTGTTTTAGAAAAAGACATTCCGGGTGCAGAGGTGAAATTATATGATTTTCCTGCAATGAATTGGGATAAAAAAGACCTTAAGAATATAATTTCCAATGAAAGTCCTGATTTTGTGGTATTAGATTCAACTACACCATCAATTTTTTCTGACATAGAATGTGCAAAAATTATAAAAGAAAACTCTAACGCGAAAATAATAATGGTAGGACCACATATTTCTGCTTTGCCAGAGGAAACAATATTAAATTCTTCAGGTTCTGTGGATGTTGGTTGTATTGGTGAGTATGATTATACTATTAGAGATGTAATTTTAAATTACAATAATCTTTCTATAGTGAAAGGAATTTGTTATTTGGATGGTAATAAAAAAGTGATAAAAACTGCACCACGAGAATTAATATCAAACCTTGATGAGCTACCGTTTCCTGCCTGGCAACATTTAGATTTAATGAAATATTTTGATGGAGGAAAATTATATCCATATATTGATATAATTTCAGGTCGTGGATGTCCAAATAGATGTATATTTTGTTTATGGCCACAGGTTATGCATGGTATGAGATACAGGTTCCGTAGTGCAAAAAATGTTGTTGATGAAATTGAGTATGATATAAAATTATGTCCAAAAGTTTTGAAAGGGGGAGAATTTTTTTTTGAAGATGATACTTTTACTGTTAACAAAGAACGAGCAATTTTAATATGTGAAGAAATTCTAAGACGTAATTTGAACATAACATTTTCTGTAAATGCAAGGGTAGATACTGCCGATGATGAGATGTTTAAAATTATGAAAAGAGCAGGGTGCAGAGAACTTCTTGTAGGGTTTGAGTCTGGCAATCAAGAAGTTTTAAATAAAATGAACAAAAATATTACTTTAGAACAATCATTGAATTTTGTAAAACTTGCAAAAGAAAATAGGTTAGAAGTTCATGGGTGTTTTGTTATAGGTCTTCCTGGAGAAACAGAAGTTTCGGCTAAAGAAACAATAGATTTTGCGTTAAAACTTGGTGTTGATACGATACAATTTTCTGGTGCGGTACCATTCCCGGGGACAAAATTTTTTATTGAATGTGATCACAACAAGTGGTTGAAAACAAAAGATTGGTCTAAATGGTTAGATGATGGTGAACAGAAAGGTGTCGTTGAGTATCCTACGATAAGTTTAGAAAAAATTAACTATTATGTAGATTTAGGTTTAAAAAAATTTTATTTTAGGTTAGGATATATGTTAAGATTCTTGTTTAAAAGTAGGAATATTTCTGATTTATATAGAAAAATTCGTGGTGCAATAAATTTTATTCTGTACCTTGTTGAGAAAAAAAATGGAACATAAACCACTGATTACAGTAATTATTACAGTTCATAACGGTGAAAATTTTATCAGAAAATGTTTAGATAGTATATTGTCTTTAAATTATTCAAATTATGAAATTATAGTTGTAAATGATGGTTCAACAGACAATACAGGAAAAATTTTATTAGATTATAAGGATAGAATTAAAATTATAGAAACTAAAGTGGTAGGCCCTTCTAAAGCGAGAAATCTTGCTGTGGAACAATCAAGAGGAGAATATGTTGCATTTACTGATGCTGATTGTATAGTATCAAAAAATTGGTTAGATGAATTATTAAGTGGGTTTAAAGAGAAACAGTTAAAAAGTGTGGTTGGGGTTGGTGGTGATCAACTTAGTCCCGAAGATGAAACTGAATTTGGGAAAATAATAAATGATTTTATGCATTCAATTGGTATGGTAGATTATGTGAAAAATAATAAACAAGAAATAAATTTTACACAACATAATCCATCATGCAATGTTATGTATAAGAAAGAAATTTTTGTTCAAATGAAAGGTTTTCGAGAAGGCTTATGGCCTGGGGAAGATGTAGAACTCGATTATAGAATAATTAAATCAGGATATAAGCTAGTTTTTAATCCAAATGCAGTGGTGTATCATTATAGAGTTGACAATATGATAAAGTTTATAAAAATGATGTTTAGATATGGTGTTGCACAAGGAATATTAGTTCGCATACATAGTTTTTTTAGAAAAATACATTTTGTGCCAATAATATTTTTTCCTTTAGTGACAATTTTTTGTTGGTCAATAATAATTTCTTTTAAGTTTAGTTTTGGACTTTTTTTGTTAATATTAAATGTTGTTATTTTATATGCTATGTTTAGGACAAAAAATATTGTTGAATGGTTAAGGTTTTTAGTATTATTTTTTGTAACAATGATTTGTTGGAACATAGGTTTTTTGTTTGGAGTGATAAGATTTAAAGGTTTTAGTAAATGATAAATTATCTTGAAACAATAAAAACTATATTATTTTTGCCGAATATTGTTAAACAATATCCGTTGCATATACAAATAGATGTTACAACGATGTGTAACTTAAGTTGTAAGATGTGTAACTCAAAAAAAATAATTTCTTCTTCGGAAAACAATAAACATCTAACATTTGAAAAATTTAAAATTATAGTAGATAAAATAAGACCAAGATCTATAAATCTTGCTGCCAATGGTGAACCATTTTTAAATCCGCAGATATTTGATATGTTAAAATATGCTTCAGAAAAAAAAATTACTACCATAATATCTTCAAATCTCATCTTATCAGAAAAAATTGTTCGACAGATACCCTATAGTGGTTTAAACATTTTAAAAGTTTCTATTGATGGAGCAAGGAAAGAAACTTATGAAAAAATTCGTGGTAAAAATTATGAGATATTAACAAAAAATTTAAGTTTAATAACTGAAATTAATAAAAATTTACAACAAAATGTTTTACAGATAAGATTTGATTTTGTTATAATGAAATATAATTATAAAGAAATCTTAGATTATATAGAATTTGCAAAAAAATATAATGTTAACCATATTTATTTTCATCCAATAGATATACGAGGATATGATGAAAAAAAGAAAAATGAAATTATTTCGGATATTGAAATAGAGAAATTAAAAAGAATAATTCAAGAAGCAGAAAAAGTTGCCCAAAAATATGGAATAAAAACTAATCTTGAGACTTTAATTAAAAAATATTTTGTAATAGAAAATTTATATTCTACAAACAAAAGTTTAACGATTAAAAGACGGGTATGTTTATTACCATGGTTAAGTATGTTTATTTCCATAAGCGGGGAAACGTCACCTTGTTGTGCAATATATCCTAGAAAGGACAATACATTTGGAAATGTGTTTGATTGTGAGTTTAAAGATATCTGGAATAGTAAAAAAATAGTAGATATGAGAATATTATGTAAAAGTTTAGATAATTATAAAAGAAATTCAGATTGTAAAAATTGTTTACCAATGGATTTTAATACAATTACTAACTCAGTTTTTACATTTCCAAATTATTTTAAAGAAACATTAAAATTTAAAAAATAATAAAATGTCAAAAAAAGTTTTATTTATAAATCCATCAAATGTAGCATACACACTTGCAAATGGTAAAATAATGCCGTTAGGTTTAGGTTATTTATCAGCGATGCTTACAAAAAATGGTCATTATGTTAGTTGTTTAGACTTACAAGTAGAAGATAATAAAGTTTTAGAAGATAAAATTAAAGATAATGATATAATAGGTATCTCAGCTTTAACACCGAATATAGAACAAGCAATATCAATTGCTAAAATTGCAAAAAGATATGATAAACTAGTAATATTAGGTGGACCACATCCTTCAGTATTTCCTGAAGAAAGTTTAAGTAGTGGTTTTGTAGACATTGTGTGTAGAGGAGAGGCAGAAAATACTATAGTTGAAGTAGTCGAAGGCAAAGAGAGTATAGAAAATATTAAAGGAATAAGTTATGTTAAAAATAATAAAATATTTCATAATCCTGATAGAGAATACATAACTAATTTAGATTTGATCCCATTTCCAAAAAGAAAACTTTTCCCTATTGAAAAATATAAGTTATACTTACACAAAGGAAAAAAGGTTATGACAATGTTAACAAGTCGTGGTTGTCCAAACAACTGTAATTTTTGTTATAAAGGAATTTCAGGTAGAATTTATAGAATGCGTAGTGTAGATAATATGTTACAAGAATGGGAGGAAATTTTAAA
Source organism: uncultured Endomicrobiia bacterium (assembly GCA_937936785.1). GTDB lineage: Bacteria > Elusimicrobiota > Endomicrobiia > DTEH01 > DTEH01 > CALDDQ01. Next base: position 85,652 of record CALDDQ010000005.1, on the reverse strand, counting down.
TCTTGGTGCAGATGAAATTGGTATAGTTGACGATTCTTTTACTGTGAATAAAAAAAGGGTTATTGAATTTTGTGATAGGTTGATAAAAGAGAAAATGGTTATTTACTGGGAAGGTTCAAGTAGGGTTGATACTATTGACAAAGAAATGTTAGCAAAGATGAAACAGGCAGGTTATTGGCGAATTGCTTTTGGGATAGAATCTGGTTCAGACAGAATTTTGGAGTTGGTAGATAAAAAAATTACTAAAGAGAAAGTTAAACAAGCTGTCAAATGGGCAAAAGAAGTTGGGATGAAAGTAACAGGTTTTTTTATGATAGGCAATTATGGTGAGAACGAACAAACAATGAATGAAACGATAAATTTTGCTAAAAGTTTAGATTTAGATTTTGTGCAATTCACAGTAGCAGTACCATATCCTGGTACGCGTTTATATGATACAGTAAAAAAAGAGGGTAAATTTTTATTTACCAAATGGTCAGAATTAGGGTCATATTCAGGGAAAGCATATTTTGAATTAGGAGAAGTAAAAAAAGATTTAGTAGAAAAGATGTATAAAAAAGCATATAGAAAAAGTTATTTAAATTTTAGGATGATAACAAAAAAGATGTTAGAGTTTAGGTGGGATATGTTAAGATTTTTGAGGTTATTGAAATAAATTTATGAAAAAAAAGTTTAATATATGTTTTGTATGTTCAGGTGGAGGACATCTTACGGAACTTTTGCAGATAGTAGATTCTGTTAAAGAATATCCTAAATTTCTTGTAACATATGAAGGTATAAATAATGATTTTAATTCGTTCGATATTTTTTATAATACATATGCATTGAAATGGACTTTTAGTAATATGGCTATAATATTTATCAATTTTATAAACATTGTAACAATTTTGTTAAAAGAAAAACCACGAGTTGTAATTTCTACTGGTGCAGAACTTGCAATACCATTTTTTTATTTGTCAAAAATATTTTTTGGTTCAAAACTTGTTTTTTTAGAAATATATGCCCGAGTTAATACACCTTCAATAACAGGAAAAATAATTTATCCTATAACCGATTTGTTTTTAGTTCAGTGGAAAAGTTTAACAAATAAATATGGTAAAAAGGCTAAATATGTAGGTTCTCTTGCATGATTTATGTAACTATTGGCGGTTCAAAAATTCCTTTTTATAGATTAATATCACAAATTGATGTTATTGCACAGGAATTTAAACAAGAAACTTTTATTGTTCAACAAGGAATTACAAATTATAATTTTATGTCAAAGAATGTAAAATCATTACAATATTGTACTTTTGAAGAATCAGATTATTATATAAGAAATGCTAGCATAATAATTTCTCATGCAGGGACTGGGACTATTGTTCAGGCAAAACAATATGGGATTGTTACAATTATAGTCCCGAGGTTGAAAAAGTATAAAGAACATGTTGATGATCATCAGCTTGATATTGCGAGACATTTGCAAGAAAATGATAAGGAAATATTTGTTGTTTATAATGTGTCTTTATTAAAAGAAACTTTAAATAAAGCTTTAAAAATAAAGAAACAAAAATCTTTAGTTAATAATGAAGGAAAAAAGAATATTATCAAAACCATTAGAAAATTTATTGAAGATAATTTGTCAGAAAAACAAAAAGTTTTAGTAATAAATTCATTAGATAGTACATATGGTTCAACACATAGGATAAGAAAGTTATATGGTTTTATTAAAGACGATACAAATTTTGAAACGAAATATATTGAGTCTAATACAGATATAAAAAATGCAATAAACATAAAACAAAAAAATAATTTTTTAGGTTTTTTGTTTGGTAGTGTAAAAAGGGTTTTAATAACTTTAATAACAAAATTTGATATTTTATTTACTCAAACAATAACACCATTAACAGTAGGAAGTATTTTAATAGCAAAATTTAAAGGTAAAAAAGTTGTAGTTGATTGGGATGATTTGTCCTGGGTATTACAAAAAAATAGGTTTCGTGCAATGATGGTAAAATTTTGTGAGCATATATTTATAAAATTTGTTGATATTATTTTTGTCCCTAATAAATATCTTATGGAATATGGGGAAAAAATTGGAATAAAGAAGATTTATTTTGTGCCCCATGGGATAGATTTTGAAATTTTTGACCCAGGAAAATATGACGAGGAAAGAGTACGATTTGAATTAAATATTAGAAAAGACAGAATAGTATTAGGTTTTTTGGCATCGTTTACGACTGGTGGTGTAGGAGATTTAGATTTTATTTTTGATGTTGTAAAAGATGTTATAGAAGTTGTAGATGTGGATTTTTTAGTTATAGGTGGAGGACCATTGTTTGAAGAGTATGTATCTTTGAGCAAGAAAATTAAAATGAAAAATATTTATTTTACTGGACTAATAAAACATCAAGAAGTGCCAAAGTATTTAAGTTGTATAGACATAGCATTGATATATATGAGAAATAATATAAAAAATAAGATGAAGACATCTTTAAAAGTTGGTGAATATTTAGCAATGAACAAAATAGTTGTAGGGCATTTAGTTGGTCAAACGAAAGATGATTTTGAAAAATATTGTATTTGTAGTGATGTTACAAAAGAAGATTTTAAAGACAAAATTGTTAGAACGATACTAGAATACAAAAATTTAAAAAAAACTTTGGATGTAAGAAATGAGTTAAAGAAATTTTTCTTATGGGATAACATTGGTGCAATAGTAAAAAAAAATCTAATGATTTTATAAAATAAAAAGTTTTGTAAAAGGGGAAATTCTATGAATGAAAATTTAAAAATTCTTGATGTAGGTTCTGGTCCGTGGAAATTTTTATCTTTGCGGTGGCGGGGGGGGGGTAGTTATTAGCATAGATTGGAATGAAAAAGTTAAACCAGACATAGTTTGGGATTTAAACAGATTTCCATGGCCATTAGAGGAAAATAGTTTTGATATTATATATTGTTCACATTGTTTAGAACATTTAGAACGACCAATTAAAGTTATGGAAGAATTTTACAAAATTTTAAAACCGAATGGAAAATTAATTATTAAAGTGCCACATTTTAGTAGTAGAATGGCATATTTTAGTCCTGAACATAAACATTTTTTTTCTTCTTATTGGTTTGATTATTTTACAAAATCAAACATAGAAACTGTTGCAAAAACAAATGTGGAATTTAAAATATTAAAAAAAAGATTTATTTGGTCTCCACCAGAACCTAAACATGGCAAAAACAAAGGACAAATAATTATAAATTTTTTTAATTCAATTATTTCGCATTTAGCAAATTTGAATATAGATTTTGCAGAAAGATTATGGTGTTATTATGTTGGTGGTTTTGGAGAAATAGAATTTATTTTAGAAAGTTGTAAAAAATAGTATGAAAGTTTTGTTATTAAATCCGCCATATAGAATAAAAGAATCTAATGGGTATGAACGATTTTTTGTTAGATCTGGGAGTAGATGGCCGTATTCTGAATATAAAAAAATTAATGAACCGTCAATATATAGACCATTTCCATTTTTTTTAGGTTATACTGCGGCATTGTTATATAAAGAAGGGTATAAAGTAGAAGTTATAGATGGTGTTGCATTACAGTTTAATGAAAAAAATTTTTTAGATATGGTTTTGTCAAAAGTGTATGATTTTGTAATTATAGAAATTGCACCGTTTTCTATAAAAAATGATATTTTAATTGCAAAGAAAATAAAAGAAAAAAATATACAAACAAGAGTTATAGCAGTAGGACCATTTGTTTCGTTGTTAGTAGAATATATTAAAGAAAATCAGGGTTTTGATTATTGTATTAATGGTGAATATGAGTTTGCAGTATTAAATTTGTTAAATGAAATAGTAGCAGGAAGAGAAGTTAATATAAAAGGAGTAATAGATTTGTCTAAAAGTTTAGATAAAACAATTGAACATACTGATTTGATAGAAACTTTAGACAATTTGCCTATGCCATACAGAGAAATTTTTCCCTGGAATGAAAGACCGAGCGTAGAAGTTTATTGGGATGTTTTTTGTCAATTACGTCCTGCAGTGCAGATACATACTTCAAGAGGATGTCCTTATAGGTGTTATTTTTGTTTATGGAATCAAGTTTTATATAAAGAGAGTAAATATAGAACTTTTAGTGTAAAATATGTTGTTAACGAAATAGAGTATATTATAAAAAAATTTGATGCAAAAGAAATTTATATAGATGATGACGATTTTACAATTAACAAAAATCGTGTTAGAGAAATATGTGAAGAAATAATAAGACGAAAATTAAAAATAAAATGGAGTTGTATGTGTGATGCGATAAATTTAGATGAAGAATTAATTTTTAGAATGGCAAAGTCAGGATGTATAGGTATAAAGTTTGGAGTTGAAAGTGTGGAAAAAAATGTTTTAAAAGAAATAGGTAAACCTGTAAATATCAACAAAATAAAAAATGTAGTAAAATTTTGTTCAAAAAATGGAATAAGAACGCATGCAACATTTACCTTTGGACTTATTGGAGAGACAAAGAATAGTATGAAACAAACATTAACTTTTGCAAAAAGTTTAGATATTGACAGTGTTCAATTTAGTATAGCAACCCCATATCCGGGGACAAGGTTTTATAATAGGGTGTTAAATAACAAAGAGTTGAAAGATTTTGATTGGTTAAACTATGATGGTAGTTGTAAATGTGTAGTTAGTTATATAAATTTGTCAAATAAAGAGATAGAACTATTTTATAAAAACGTATTTAAAAAATGGTTGATTGATAAATGTATGAATTTGTTTTGGATATTAAGACAGTTGAAAATTTTTTTTAGGACAATAGTTAATCAAGATATAAAGTATAGTTTAGTTTTTATAAAAAGAATTTTGTTTAAAATAGCGAAATGAAAAATCATCTTAATAATTATTTAAGAATTTCTATTAGTTTAAGTATATTAATTATTTTCGTTTATTTATTATTTCGCAATGTGAATTTCATAGAAGTTAAAAATAATTTTTTATCAGTTAACTGGTTATTTTTGGTGATATCTGTTATGTTTGGTATACTTGTTTTTTTAATAAAAATTTTTCGCTGGCAAAAAATTCTTACGTACAAAAAAAATATTCCTTTTAAAAATTTGTTAGAAGTTTTAAGCATTTCGCAGTTTACTTCTGCAGTTATACCGTTTCGTGCAGGTGATATGTTTCAGATTTTCTATCTAAGTACAAAGGAAAATATTTCCAAAACAGTAGTATTATCATCAGTGATGTTGTATCAGTTAATAGACATTTTTTTTATAGTAGTGATATTTATTTTTGTTTCTTTTTACATTATAATTCCTAAAACTATTATGGAAAAAATTTGGGTTTTTTTATTTTTAATTTTTTTAATAATTATTTTATGGATAGTTTTTCATAGAAAAATTATAAGTTTTATTTGTAATAAATCAAGTTATGTTAGTAACAAAGTGATTTTGATTAATGAAGCAATAAAAAATTTTTTTTCACTAAAACTATTCTTTAAGATTATTTTTATAACTATAATTATGTGGTTATGTTCTTATTTACAAGTTTATTTGTTTTTAAAAGGTTTTGGTATAGAACTTTCTATAATTGGAATTTTATCATTTATTGTTGTTCCATCATTTGTTACTGCTATACCATCAACACCAGGTTTTTGGGGAATATGGGATTTTGTTGCATTAAATGTGTTAAGTATATTTGATGTTAGAAAAGATCTTGGATTAAGTGTGGTGTTAAGCATGCATTTTTTAGCTACATGTGTAACAGTTTTGTTTGGTGGATTTTTTATGTTAGAATCATGGGTTTTAAAAAAAGTTAAGTGAAAAAAAATTTATGAAAATAATTTTGGTATATCCAGGGATAACAAGTTTAGGATTTAACAGTTTAGGTATTGGAGCAGAAGGGTCTTGGATAAATCATGGTTTATGTTCAATTAGTGCATGTGCAAAACTTAAAGGATATGAAGTAAAACTTGTAGATTTGAGAAAAATATCTGGTTGGAAAGAGTTTAAAAAAATTATAAGAAAAGAAAACCCGCATGTTGTTGGTGTTACAATGGTTAGTGTAGATTATGACCCTGCAATAAAAAGTTTATCTTGTGTAAAAGAGGTTAGTAAAAACATTATAACTGTAGTTGGAGGTCCACATCCATCAATAATGCCAGAAGAATGTGCAAAAAATGATAATATAGATTATGTTGTAAAAGGTGAAGGTGAAATTAGTTTTTTAGAATTATTGGATAGTATAGAAAATAATGTTTTTCCAAAAGAAAAAATAATTTTAGGCAAACCAGCAGAACTTGATAATTTACCATTTTCTGATAGGGATCTTTTTGAAGTTGAAGAACAGCCCTGGTGGTTAACTGACAAAAAACCTTTCGTGACAATAATTGCTGGGAGAGGGTGTATATATAATTGTAGTTTTTGTCAGCCAGCAGAAAGAATGATTTTTGGTCGTCGTGTTCGTCGTCGTAGTGTAAAAAATGTTATTGAAGAACTGAAACTTTTGAGAGATAAATATAAATTTAAATCATTTATGTTTCACGATGACTGTTTAATAGAAAATCCAACTTGGGTAGAAGAATTTTTAATAAAATATAAAGAAGAAGGGTTTAATCAAGAATTTATATGTCAGGGTAGAGCAGATATAATTTGTAAACGGCCTGATCTAATATCAAAGATGAAACAGGCAGGACTTGTTGGAATAATAATAGGGTTTGAAAGTGGAAACCAACGAGTTTTAGATTTTTTACATAAACGCACTACTGTAGAACAAAATTTGATGGCAGCGGAGATTTGTCACAATTTAGGAATAAAAATTCAGGGTAATTATATGTTAGGTATTCCAACAGAAACAAAAGAAGAAATGATGGATACTATTAACATGATGAAAAAGATTAAACCAGAAGTTCAAGGATGTTCATTTTATACACCATCTCCTGGGAGCGAGTTGTTTAATTATTGTATAGAAAAAAATTTGTTAGATATAAAATCTCATAATGATTATAGACGAGATCCATATAGAAGAAATAAAATAAAAGGTATTGATTATAACTTTTTATTAAAAATATCTGACGAAATAAATAATCAAGGACTTAGCAGGACAAAAATTTTGTTAAATAAAATAATTTATTATGTGGTAAGAAAGAATAAGTTTACATTGTGGATAATAAAAAAATTTTTTAAGATAAAACTTATCCGAGAGTTAGGACATTTAATTGTAAGAAAAAGTAGTTCTTAATGGAGGAAAATCGTGATTTTAGTTACTGGTGCGAATGGTGTTGTTGGTAGTTATGTAAAGAAAGTGTTTAATGAAGAAAAGTTGTTTTTAACAGATATAGATACTCTAGATATAACAAAACAAGATTCTGTTTTAGAAATTGTTCAACATATGAAACCGAACATAATTTTACATTTAGCTGCACAAACAGATGTTGATAGATGTGAACAAGATAGTCGGGATGCTTTTTTAGTAAATACTGAATCAACAAAAAATTTAGCTTTAATTTGCGAAAAATTTGGAATATTTATTGTATATATTAGTTCAGGAGCTGTATATGGTGGACAAGAAGTTCGTACATATAAAGAAACTGATGTTATGGTACCTATAAATATTTATGGTAAAAGCAAGTTAGAGGGTGAAGAATGGATAAAAAAAATTACAAAAAAATATTTAATTTTGCGTGCAGGATGGATGGTTGGTGGTAAGGATAAAGATAAAAAGTTTGTCGGAAAAATTTTGGATATAATTAACAAAAAAACAGAAATTGATGTGGTGAATGATAAGTTTGGGAGTATAACATATGCGAAAGATTTGTTAAAATGTGTAAAGATATTGTTGGATAAAAATTATACTGGAACGTTTAATGTTGTAAATCCTGGATTAGTTAGTAGGTACGATATTGCAATAGAGATTGTAAAAATATTAAATAAAAAAATAAAAATTAATCCTGTAGGTTCAGATAAATTTAAATTAGTTGCACCACGGCCGTGTTCTGAAGCTATGGAAAACTATAATCTTGAAAAAATAGGACTTAACATTTTACAACCATGGCAATCAGCTTTATATGAATATTTAAAAGAATGAAAATTAACAAAAAACCTTCTTTATTGTTAATATTGTGTAAATCTAATTATGACAACTTAATAGAAACAAAACCGTGGAATGGTTTAAATGAATTTTTTTTAACTAATATTCACATATTTAAACTTCCGAGAGATGGGTCCGATTTTAAAAAAATATTTCCTGCATTTTTACAAACATTAAATATAATTTTTAAAATTAACAATTATGATTTTGTAATAACCACATCCACTGTTGGAGGACTAACTATAGCATTTTTACAAAGTATTTTAGGCAAGAAATTTATTAAACCTAAACATTTAATGATAGATGTTGCAACGATACGATTTTTTAACAAGTCGGGAAAACTTTTATGTAAAATGGTCAACTTTATTTTTTCATCAGTAGAAATAATTTTGTGTTATGCCAGAAATACAGTAACTTTTTGGAAAGAAAAAATAAAATTTAATAATGATTGTATATTTATACCATTAATGGTAGATACAGAACTTTATTTTAGTGGTAAAAATGATAAAGATTATATCATAAGTGTAGGACGAGTTGGTCGTGATTTTGATATTTTAATAAATCTTGCAAAAGAAATAAAAACTAAAATAATAATAATAGGTAGTAAGAAAGATTATTTATTGTTAAAACCTGAGATTGATAAAGTTAAGAACATAGAATATTTAGTTGAAATAAATAAAGAAAAATATATAGAACTTGTTCAAGGAGCAAGATTTGTTGTTTTACCATTTAAAAAGATAAATTTTGATTGTGGTCAAACAGTACTTACACAGAGTATGTCTATGGGTAAAGCAGTTATAGTTACAAGGTTTGTAGGGACAGAAGATTATGTTATAAATAATGAAGATGGTATATTTGTAGAAGCACAAGATTATAGTATGTTAAAAGAAAAAACAAATTATTTGTTACAAAATCCTTCAGAAATTAAACGTCTTGGACTAAATGCTCGTAAGAAAGCAGTTAAGTTGTTTGATCAACAAGTAGTTATAAAAAAAATAGCAGATATTATGTTGAATTTACAATAAGGGAAAAATACGATGTCAAAGAAAAAAAATGAAATTTTGCAAGATATGTTTGTTCTAAGAATTCCTATGTTTGTTTTTATTATAGGTATTATTATTTGGTTTTATTTAGTAATAAGTAATTATTATAGTGTCAATAATATTAACATTTTTATTTTAGAACAATATTTTTCTTTAGAAGAGTTTGGAGAAGAAGTTGGTCTTGGAAACATTTTAAGTTTTATAAAAAATCTCATTTCACCATTTTTTGCAATGCTAATATTTTTTGCAGCATATAGTATAGGCAAAAAAATTTTTTTATGGTTAAAATTTCCTAAAATAAGTTTATTAGAGAAAATAATTTTTTCGGTATCGCTAGGATTTTTGTTTTTGATAATAGCGTCATACATTTTTGGTATTGCAGGATTATTTTATAAAAATATTTTAGTTGGGGTTGTTATAGTATTAAGTTTTTTAGGTGTGTACGATTTGTTTATAACAGGTGAAAAGAGAGAGTTTATAGAATCAGGAAAAATAAAGTTTTATGGTATAGAAAAACTTTGGATTTTATTAATTTTATTTTTAAGTTTTATAATTTTAATAGGTTGTTTATCTCCAGAAATATTTTATGATTCTTTAGTATACCATCTAGCAAAACCAAACTTTTGGTTAAACAGTGGAAAAATTGTTCCAGACAAAACAAAAGTTATTACAGGATTTTATCCTGGGAATGGAAATATTATCTATGCTTTAGGACTATCATTTTTGAACGAAACAGTATGCAAATCGATACATTTTATTTTTGGAATATTTGCAGCATTGACCACATATGCAATGGGACGAAAATTTTTTAATCATAGAGTAGGTTTATTTGCTGCGGTATTATTTTTTACAGTGCCATACTTTGGTATTTTGTCTTATAGAAGTGGTATGGAAATGTTTTTATCATTTTTTGAGACAATAACCATATTTTCATTTTTGTTATGGATAAAAGAAAAAAATGATAAATGGTTATTACTTTCTGCGATAAATTGTGGGTTAGGTGTCGGGACAAAGTATACAACATTATATTGTTTGTTATCTGTTTTGATAATTATTTTTCTATATTTTTTATTAGAAAAAAAAGGTATTAAACAAATTGTAAAACACAGTATTAAATATATTTTTATAACATTTTTAGTTGCATCACCTTGGTTGGTTTATAATTTTTATCACACAGGAAATCCTGTATATCCATATTTTGCGAAACATATAGGTTTTATAAAACCACGAGTTGTAGATTCTGATCCTGCAATACGGATTTATAATTTATCCGAATGGAAAAACGATTTTATAAACATTTTAAAATCTCCTTGGACAGTATCTATGGGACAACATGAAGAAGCATTTTTAGGTATAACAATTTTGCTATGTATACCATTATTTTTATTTTTTAAATCGAAATGGGAACCCACAAAATATTTATTTATATACATCCTGATATACTGGATTATATGGTCTTTTTTGCATAAGTTATACTTTAGATATTTTTTCCCTGTGTTACCAATAATAAGTTTTTTAAGTGCTGTTTATATATTTGAGACGAAGTTTGATGCAGGAATAAAAAAAATTATTTTATTAGTTTTTACAGTAATAATCACAGGTAATATCTTTTTTGTAACTAATATGCAAAAATATGTGAATAATTGTTTAGCAGTGGTATTAAATTTAGACACGAGAGAGAATTACTTAAATACAATACGACCAACATATCCAACGCCATATTATGGTGTTGCAGATTGGATTAATAAAAACCTACCTAAGGAATCTTTAATTAGTATGATGGGAGAGTTAAGAAATTATTACATAGAACGTAAGATAATAATGTACGATTTATCGAACTGGGTACCATTAGTAATTTGGTCTGGCGAATCAAAAGATGAAAAAGATTTATATCAAAGGTTAAAAAATGAAGGTGTGACACACATTTTTTTGAATCCTAATGAAGCGAAACGTGTTGGTGATATAATACATTGGGAAGGAGAAGATTTAATTATATTTAGTAAATTTTGGAACAAGTATGTAAAAGAAATTTATAGAGATATTCCAGACATTTCATTTCCACAACAAAAAATTTATTCAATGAAAAAACAAGTTCCAGACTGGTGGAAAAATTATTCTTCTGAACCTCATAATTATAATTATGTTTATGAGATTATGTCAGAAGAAGAAGCAAATAAACCGCATCAAATACCATACAACTTTTTTTTAGAAAAAAATTTTTATTCTGAGACACGTTGGCAAAAACTTCAACCGCTTGTACAACAGTTTTTCAGCAAATAACAAAAATGACATTTCAAACAATAACTTTTGTTGTAGGTTTTAGTGGTATTGTTGCACAGATACTACTATTGCGAGAGTTATTAATTATTTCTGAAGGGAATGAACTTGTAATTTCAGTTGTAATGTCAAACTGGTTTTTAGTTCAAGCTATAGGAGCAAAGATTACACCTAAAATATTGGCTAAAACAACATCTTCCATATTATTAAAAGTTTATACAATATTATTTATGCTTTTTTTAAGTAGTTCAATTTTTATGATAAGAGATATAAAATACATTTTTAATTTTTTAGTTGGTCAACCGATAGATTTTTTTAGTTTAGTTATGATATCATTTTTTGTTCTTTTACCGATAGGATTTTTTCATGGAGGATTGTTTGTTGTGTTAAGTGAAATACTGTGGTTTAATAACAAAGACAACTATGCAATTAATAAAACATATTTTTATGAACTGTTAGGGACATGTTTTGGTGGTATTTTGTTGCCATTGGTATTATTACAAAACTTTGGAACTTATGAGATAATTTTTATTTCAAATACAATTTTTTGTGCAGTGTTATTTTTATGTGTTAAACCTAAAAGTTATTTAATATTAAGTTTTTTTATAATAAACTTTTGTTTAATATTTATTAGCAACAAAATAGATTATAGATTATCAGAAAAATTTTATAATCAAAAAATTTTAACAATAAAAAATTCTGTTTATAACAACATCGTGGTTGCACAAAATCAGAACCAAAAAACATTTTTTACTAACGGGAAAACAGCAATAGTTTCTCCTATAGAATCAGATATTTTTTATGAAGAACTTAGTTTTTATTCTAAAAGTTTAATTGAAAGATACAGAGCAAATGTTGCTGTAATAGGTTTTGGTCTTGGTAGAGGTGGATTTTTAGAAAAGTTAGATGATGAAAGAATTTATAAAATAGATTTTGTTGAAAAAGACAAAAAATTGTTAAAATTATATTTTGACATAGAGGGTAAATTAAAAAATCCAAAAATTAACATAATAAATAGCGATGTTGTTAAATGGTTAAAAGATACAAAAACAGTTTATGACATAATAATTTTTAATACTGAATATCCAAAAAATTTATATTCAAACCGTTATTTTACAAAAGAAATATTTTTTTTGGTAAAAGATAAGTTAGCCAAAGATGGAACATTTATTATAATTTATCCTGGAAACAGAAATTATTTATCTAACGAGTTAAAGTTGTTAAACAAGAGTTTATATGTTACGTTAAAAGATTTATGGGACAATATTTTTGTTTTGCCTGGTGATATGACTAACATATATTTTGTTTCAATGCAGGATAAAGATTTTATGAAAATAATTACTCAGAAAAGTTTAAAAAACAATACGACGATTATTAATGAAAAATATTTAAAATATAAATTTGATAAAGATAAAATTGAATGGTTTAAAAAACAAGTTGAAGATGTGTCTGTAAAAATTAATACTAATTATACTTTATCAGGTATGTTTTACGGTTTAAAATACTGGAATTTATTATACTTTCCTTATGTGTTAAAAGTTTATACGATATTGGAAAAGATAGATTTTGGCAAGATGTATTTCATACTATTTTTTATGATAATCCTTTTATTTATATCTAAAACCAGAAAACTTTCAGAGAATAATATTTTTGTATATAAATATACAATTTTTTCAACTGGAATAGCAGGTTTTATTGGGTTATTATTAGTGACATTTTTTATACAGATAATTAAAGGTTATATTTATCATTATATTTCTTTATTATTAACAATTTTTTTTATAGGGTCACTTATGAGTAGTTGGTTAGTAAAAAAATATTTTAGAGAAAGAATAATTATTTTTGTAGACACATTTGTTTTGGTGATATTTATATTATTTTTATTTATAAACTTAGAAGAAAAAAGTGTTATATACCTATATTGGTTATCTTTTGTAATAGGATTTGTTTATGGGTTAGAATTTAATTTAATTGCAAAAAAACTTTCCAAAATAAAAGGTGTTAAGATAGAAAATATTTCTGCTGATTTAAACTATTACGATTTGTTAGGAGGTGTAACGGGTGGAATTTTTATAATAGGATTTTTGTTACCAGTTAAAGGTATTTTAAATGTCATAAATTTTGTCATAATGTTAAAAATGTTTTCAGTTTTAACAATATTTTTGTTTAGTAAATAGTTTTTTTAATTTTGTGTTCAAAGAATAAAGTATTTGTTATGAAAAGAATATTTTTTGGGTTATTAATAATAATACTTTCTTTTATTCAATATTTTTATAGTCGTAGTTACAAAACAAATCCTGTTGTTGAGTGGCAAGAATTAGAACTTTTAATTCGTGATGTAAAAATAGATAAATCTATTGCTAAAGAAAAATTGATTAAAATTGTTCATCAGTTGGATAAAAAGTATAAAAATAATACTTTTGTAGACAGATGGAGTTTCCCTTTAGAAGGATATGATTACAGAAGTGTTGGTGGTAAAGATGGAGATGGATTTAGAACTGATATAATTTATGGCCCATATGGTGTTAAAGGTTATAATTTTTATGATGGGAACAAACACGGAGGTCATCCTGCACATGATATTTTTATAAAAGATAATAATCAGGACAGTTTAGATGATAAAACAAGTTTGCCTGTGAACGTTTTGTCAATGAAAGATTGTGTAGTATTGTCAATAAATACTAGTTGGAAGAATGATAGCACGGTACGTGGTGGTAATTATGTGTGGACATATAATCCAAAAGAAAAAATTTTTTTGTATTATGCTCACCTGGATAAAATATTTGTTGAACCAGGACAAATTCTGCAATCAGGGACAAAGATAGGTACCGTTGGTAGAACAGGTTTTTTAGCAGACAAGAAAAAAAGTCCAACACATGTACATATAATGGTTTTAAAATTTAACAATGGTGATATGGAACCGTATAATTTTTATAAAGAAATAAAATTTTTAAAAGGATAAAAAAATGAAATATTCACGAGCAAATTTAGGCAGAATATTTATTTTAAGATTAGAAGAAGGCGAAATTTTGCACAAAGAAATTGAAAGATTTGCTAAGATAAAAAAACTAAAATCTGCGGTAGTAGTTTTATTAGGTGCTGCAGATAAAGATAGTAAGATTGTTGTTGGCCCGAGAAATGTAAGATCAAGAAAAATTTTTCCTATGGAAGTTATTTTAGGTAATGTTTATGAAACTGTTGGTGTTGGGACTATTTTTCCCAATTCTAAAGATGAGGCAGTATTACATATGCACAGTATTTTTGGTAGAGGTAAAGAAGTGCGATGTGGTTGTGTTCGTTTAGGAGTAAAAATATGGTATGTGGCAGAAGCAATAATTTTTGAACTTAAAAATAGTTCAGCTAGAAGAATAAAAGATAAAAAAACAGGTTTTGAATTGTTAGAACCTTAATATACAAATTTTTTGCCAAAGAATGTTGTGCGATATTTTTTTATTTCCCAGGATAATTTAGTGAGAATTTTTACAAACGTTAATACTAGAAATTTTGACAAAAAATAATTTATATTGAAATATTGTATAATTTTTAGTAAAAAAGATAATAAATAAAAAATTCTGAAATATTTTTTTATTTAAACCAACAAAATTATAATTAAAATAAATTTTTATGTACAAAAAGAATGTTATATTTGATTTTGATGGAACAATAGCAGATACACTTGATGCTGCGGTGAACATTTACAACGCTATTGCTCCAAAATATCATTGTAAACCGGTTAAGATGGAAGATAAGGACATTTTAAGAGGCAAACGGCCACAAGATTTTTTCAAAGATTATGGTGTAACAAGTTTTAAACTACCGTTTTTATTAATTCATATTCGAGGTGAGTTAAAAAAACATATCATTAACACACCTTTGGTGAAAGATATATCTATTGCATTAAAAGATTTAAAGGATGCAGGATATAATTTAGGTATTTTAACTTCAAATTCAAAAGAGAATGTTGATATGTTTTTATTCGCAAATAAATTAACAGAGATATTTGATTTTATATATTCTAGTAAAAACGTTTTTGGCAAAGACAAAGATATTTTACATTTGTTAAAAAATAGAAATATTAAAAAAGATAATGTAGTATATGTGGGAGACGAAACCAGAGATATAGAAGCTGCAAAACGTGTTGGTATTCCAATAATAGCAGTAAGTTGGGGTTTTAACACAAGAGAAATTCTTGTTGCCCAGGGACCTTCCTATATTATTGATGAACCAGGTGAGTTGTTAAACTGTTTGTCCAGGTTTTGACACACATTAAATACACACTTTTTATTAAACTATTCTAATTTTTAGTAGGAAGAAAACGTTTTTAGCATAGAAACAATTATTATAGTTATATTTATTTTTATAGAGGTATAAAAATTATTATTTTATGTATTGATTTATTATCTTTATTTTAATAATAAAACTACTTGGCAGGGAAGTGGGTGGTTTAAAATACGGTTACATTGATATAATATGTACGTAATCGTATATCAAGCCACTTTATCCTGCCGAATAAAAAATTTTATTATTAGGTTAATAACTGGTTATAAGTATTTGGTTTTTTATATTTATACAAAAATATGAAACTGACACAATTTTATTTACCAACATTACGTCAAGCACCAAATGAATGTGACACAATTTCAGCGAAATTGATGTTTAGGGCTGGTATGATCCGCAAGGTTGCAAGCGGGATTTATGAATGGTTACCATTAGGTTTACGAGTATTAAAAAAAGTAGAACAGATTATCAGGGAAGAAATGAACACTATTGGCGGGTTAGAAGTGTGGTTACCACATTTAATGCCAAAAGAACCATGGCAAGAAACTGGCAGGTGGAACGTTTATGGTAAAGAACTTTTTCGGTTAAAAGACAGAAAAAATTCAGATTTTTGTCTTGCTCCTACAGCAGAAGAAATTATAACTGGTATGATTCGTAATGAGGTTCGTTCATACAAAATGTTACCATTGATGTTTTACCAGTTCGGAACAAAATTTAGAGATGAGATTAGACCACGTTTTGGTGTGATTCGTTCAAGAGAGTTTTATATGAAAGATGCATATTCATTTCACAGGGACGAAAAATGTGCTGAAGATTATTATAAATTAGTGTATGATGCTTATTGTAAGATTTTTACAAGATGTGGGTTAAAATTTTTGCCAGTGGATGCAACAACAGGCGCTATCGGAGGTAAATTTTCACACGAGTTTATGGTGGTATCTGGGAAAGAGGACAATGAGAGTTTGGCTGGAGAAGAAATTATAGTTTTTTGTAAAAAATGTAATTATGCAGCAAATATTGAGAAAGCAGAGTGTGTAAATTTTAGTTCACAGGTTTCAGGTGTGGAATTAAAAAAATTAGAAGAAGTAAATACCCCATCTGTTAGGACTGTTGAAGAAGTTTCAAAATTTTTGAACCAAGAATCGAAAAATTTTATAAAAACACTAATTTATGTATCAGAAGAAGTAATAATTGATAAAAATAAAAAAGATTTTTCTAATACAACCAAAAGTGATAATAAAAAAATTTTTGTAGTTTTAGTTAGAGGCGATTTGGAAATTAATGAAACAAAGTTGAAAGAAAAGTTGGGGGTTAATGAAATTAAGTTAGCAGATAATGATTTAGTTAAAGATATTTTTGGAATAGAAGTAGGTTTTTTAGGTCCGGTGAATTTAAAATTAAAAATTGCAAGTTATGATTTAAAAATTATTGCTGATAAATCTGTATACGAGTTAAAAAATGGGATTACTGGTGCAAACAAAAAAGATTTTCATTTAAAAAATGTTAACATATATCGTGATTATAAACCGGATTTAATTGAAGATTTACGTAACATTACTGTAGAAGATGTGTGTCCTAGATGTGGTAATGGAGGGTTAAATTTTTCCAAAGGTATAGAAGTAGGACATACATTTAAACTTGGAACAAAATATTCAGAATCTATGAAAGCAACATTTTTAGATGAGACAGGGAAAGAGATAAATTTTGTTATGGGATGTTATGGAATAGGAGTTTCACGAGTTGTATCGGCATCAATTGAACAATCAAATGATGAAGATGGTATTATTTGGTATCCTGCGATAGCACCATTTGACGTGTACCTTCTACCTATAGATTATAAAGATTTAGATATTAAAAATTTGACAGATCAAATTTATTTAAATTTGAAAGATAAAAAATTAGAAATTTTGTTAGATGACCGAGATGAAAGGCCGGGAGTAAAATTTAAAGATGCAGATCTTATAGGTATACCAGTAAGGATAACTGTTAGCAAAAAATTGTTGCCAGATAATAAAGTAGAAGTTTATATAAGAAAAACGAAAGAAGTACGGTTAGTATTAGTTGATAAGTTAGATGAAGAAGTTTCTGGTATAATTGAATTATTAAAAAAAATTTAATAAACTTAAAGAATTAAACTATAAATGAATTCTGAACTAATTAAAAGTATAAAAGAAATTATAACACCGGTAATAGAATCTAAAGGATTGGAAGTTTTTGGAGTAGAGTTTGGTTACGAAGAAGGTGTTAGGATTTTAAGAGTTTACATCGACAAGTCGCAAGGAATATCAATTAAAGATTGTGAAGATGTTAGTATAGTTTTGTCTGCGGTATTAGATGCAAACGATATAATAAAAGAACAGTATTATTTAGAGGTATCTTCACCTGGTCTTTATCGTGAATTGCGTAATGAGAAAGATTTTATTAGATTTTTGGGTAGTAGAATAAAAGTAAAAACCAGAGAGTTAGTAGAAAATCAAAAAGTTTTTGTAGGAAAATTGGTAGAATATAAGAATGGAATAATAAAAATTTTACTTGAGAACAATAAAACAGTTTTATTAGAGATAACAAACATTGTGAAAGCAAATTTATATCCTGATGATAAAGATTTGTTTAAGAAAGAGTAATTTGTGTCATTAAAGGAGATTAATCATATGGTAGAAATTAAAAATAGCATTTTGCCTGCGTTAGAACAGATTGAAAAGATACATAAAATAAAGAAAGAAGAGATAGTTTCCGCAATAGAAGAAGCAATAACTTCTGCTGCAAAAAAATATTTTGGTTCAGATTGTAGGATTGTTACAGAGATAAATATTGACACGGCAGATAGTAAGACCTATATTATAAAAAAGGTAGTTAAGAATGTAACTGATGCAAACAAAGAGATCTCAGAAGAAGATGCTTTAGAAAAAAATAAAGATGCAAAGATAGGTGATGAAATAAAAATTTTAGTAGATTCAGAAGTGTTTACCAGAATAGCTGCTCAAGCATCAAAACGTGTAATAGTTCAACGTATTAAAGAAAGCGATAAAATGAACGTTTTAACTGAGTTTGAGAGTCGAATTGGACAAATTATTCCTGCAACAATTTATAGTATTAGTGGCAAGACTATTATTTTAGATTTAGGCAAAGCAGAAGGATTATTGCCACAAAGAGAACAAGTTTTTAGAGAAAAGTTTAGGATAGGACAGCATTTACGAGTTTTAGTGAAATCAGTAGAACACACTTCAAGAGGTATAACTGTTATAGTTTCACGGTTTGATAAAGAGTTTATAAAGAAATTGTTTGAATCTGAGATACCTGAGATAAAGGAAGGTATTGTAGAAATTTTAAACATAGTTCGTGCTCCCGGTTATAGGACAAAAATTCTTGTAAAGACAAACAATCTAAAAGTGGACCCTGTTGGTGCATGTGTTGGTATGAAAGGTACTAGAATAAAACCTATTATTGACGAACTTCAAGGAGAACGTATTGATTTGATACCTTTTTCTGATGATCCACAAAAATTAATAAGTTATTCTTTGTCACCAATAAAACCAGACAAAACTCAAATTGTAGATCAAAATAATAAAATAGCAAAAGTTTTTGTAGAACAAAAGATTTATGATACTATAATTTCTAAGAACAATATTAACTTAAATCTTGCAAAAGAGTTAACAGGTTGGACTATTACTGTAGAACCGATTCGTGTTGAGGAACATAAACGTGAACAAGAAGTTGAAAGTGATAATACAGAAGAACAAAAAAGTGTTGATGAGAACGAATCCATAAACAATAAAAAAGATAAAGTATAATAAAAAATCTATTATTTTAAAAAGAAAAAAATAGTTTATACACAAAGATTATTTTTTATCAAACATAAAAAATGAAAAAACAACAAAAGAAAGATGCTTTAAACAAAAAAAATGTAGAAAAACTGTTAAAAAAAGATATTGTAGAAACTCCAACAAAAAAAAGAGCTACAAAGTCAAAAAAAAGTAGTGATACCGATTCTTCTAAACAAAAAAAGAAATTAAAATTAAATAATGTTAAAGAACAAAAAGTTGGGGTTAAAAAACATAAAGTAACAAGAGAAACAAAGAAAAAAAGTGATAAAAAAACTGTTTTAGAAAAAAATGTAGTTTTACAAACACAAGTTTTGTCCCAAAAAGACATACCAGAACCTGTTTCAAAAGATTTAGAGTCAAAACCTGTAGTTCAAAAACAAGAACTTCCCAAAACAGAAGTTAAAGAAAAACAAAAAATAAAAATAGATTTTGGGACAGGGTTGTCTGCGCAAGAAATTTCTGAAATAATAAAACATCCTGTGAGCGAAATTGTTACAACGCTAATGCGATTAGGTAGTATTGTTTCTGCTACACAAAAAATTGTTGATGTTGATACTGTAGAAATTTTACTTTCAGAATTAGGTTTTGAAGCAGAAATTATAAAATATAATCAAGAAATTAAAGATTTAAAAGAAGAAGAAAAAAAAGTTAAACCTATAGATGTAAGTAAAACAAAAGAACGTGTAGTTCCCGAAGTAGAGGGTAAAATTTTTGTAAAAAAAATTCCTGTAGTAACAATTATGGGTCATGTTGACCATGGAAAGACAACTTTACTTGATACCATACGCAGAAGTAACTTGGTGGAAAAAGAATATGGATTTATTACTCAGCATATAGGAGCTTACAAAGTCAAGACAGCTCATGGAGACATTACTTTTATTGACACTCCTGGTCACGAAGCATTTTCAAGTTTAAGATCACGTGGAACAAGTGTTACAGACATTGTTGTTTTAGTTGTATCTGGTGATGAAGGTGTTATGCCACAAACAATAGAATCTATTAACCATGCCAAACTTGCAAAAGTTGCAATAATAGTTGCTGTTAATAAAATGGATCTTGCGGGATTTAATTTACAAAAAGTTAAACAACAACTTTCAGATTATGGTATAGTATCTACGGATTGGGGAGGACAAGTTGAATTTATAGAAATTTCAGCCAGAAACAACATAAATATTGATAAAATATTAGATGCAATATTATTACAAGCAGAGATTATGGACTTAAAATCTCCAATAGATGTTCCTGCAGAAGGAACAATTATTGAAACTAAGTTAGATCCCAAACGAGGTAATACTGCAACGGTGATAATTTTGAAAGGGAAGTTAAAGTTAGGAGATAGTTTTGTGGTAGGTGTGACTTATGGTAAAGTTAAAGCAATAATATCAGATACAGGAGAACGATTAACAGAGTTAAACCCGGGTGAACCGGGAGAAATTATGGGTTTTGTTTCGTTACCACAACCAGGGGATATTTTAATCTGTGTAAAAGATGAACGAGAAGCAAAAAAGTATGCTGAACTTGAACAGGCAAAGGTTAAGAAAAGTTCTATAGAGCAAAGACGGAAATTATCTTTTGAGGACATAGTTTCAGGGAAAAGTAAAATATTAAGTTTAGTAATAAAAACTGATACTCAAGGATCTTTAGAAGCAATAAAGAAAATGTTAGATGGTATATCTAAAGAAACAAAAGATAATTCTGATGTTGAATTAAGGATTATCCATACTGGAGTGGGAGAAATTAAAGAAACAGATGTTTTATTGTCTTCAGCTGGAAATTCAATAATAATAGGATTTAATATTCGTCCTACAACACAAGCAATAAAAGTTGCAAAACATGAAGGTGTAGAAATAAAAACTTATAGAACAGTTTATGAATTAACTGATGATATTAAAAATATTTTAAAAGGTATGGAAGTTAAGAAAGAAAGAGAAGAATTTTTAGGTCGTGCATTGGTTAAGAAAGTTTTTAATATAACAAAATTTGGCAAGGTTGCAGGTTGTGTGGTTGAAGATGGTAAAATAGTGCGAAATGCAAAAGTGCGTGTTTTAAGAGATAATATAATTATTGCAGAAACCAAAATAAGTTCATTGAAACGGTTCAAAGAAGATGTAAAAGAAGTAGAGAAAGGATATGAATGTGGTATAGGATTAGAAAATTTGAATGATATTAAAGAGAATGATGTTGTTGAAAGTTATCAGATGGTGAAAGATATTTAACAAAATTTTGAAACAGATGAGAAATGCAAGTTATAGTCGTGCTGATAGAATAAAAAGTTTGGTTCATAAAGAAGTGGCAAGTTTGTTACACGAGATGAACGATCCAAGAAGCGCTTTTGTTACAATTACTTATGTTGAAGTTACAAAAGATTTAGATATTGCAAAAATATATTATTCTGTACTAAAACCAGAGATGAAGTTAGATGCTCAGAGTATGTTTAAAAGTGCAAAGGGTTTTATTAGATCACAATTAGCTAAAAAACTTTTTTTAAGAAAAGCTGTAGAAGTAAGATTTATATATGATGAATTTTTAGAACAATCGCAGAAAGTTATAAACTTGTTAGACAAGATAAAAGATGAAGAAGGTAAGTGAATATTTTTCAAAAAAGTTTTTTGAATTAATAAATAGTAGCAAAACAATTTTTATTACTGGTCATTCAAAACCTGATGGTGACACTATTGGTAGTTCATTAGCATTAAAATGTGTACTAAACAAACTGGGTAAAAAAAATATTGATATTGTGATGAATGACAAAGTTAAAGATTGTTATGATTTTTTACCAAATATTAAAAGTATAAAATTTGGTAATCATATAAGCAAAAAATATGACTTAGGAATAATTTTAGAATGTTCAGATATTGCAAGAGTAGGATTTAAATTAGATTTTTCAAGTTTTAAAAACATAATTAATATTGATCATCATCAAAATTCAAATAAAACAAGTAATGAAAATAGTTGGTTGAACATAATTTATCCGAGATATGCATCCTGTGCAGAGATAATTTTTGATATATTAGAAAATAACAATTTTGCTATTGATAAAAAAATTGCTTTATGTTTATATGTAGGTATAGTAACTGACACAGGTAAATTTCAGTGGGCGAACACAGATGCTCATGTGTTTGAAACTTCTGCAAAACTTTTAAGATATGGTGTAGATACATTTTATGTTTACAAAAACATTTACGGTAACAAAAGTATAGCAAGTACAATTTTATTAGGTAAAGTTTTGCAAAGTATAAAGTTGAAAAAAGTTGGTAGATATGTAGTAAGTTATATAGAAGCAGATTTGAAGATGTTTGAAGATACTAATACTAATGCAACAGATACTGAAGAATTTATAAACTTTGCAATATCTATAAAAGATGTAGATATTGCAATATTTTTTAGAGAAGATAAAGATGGTTATATAAAGGTAAGTTTTCGCTCAGACAAAATCAATGTTCGTAATTTTGCAGAACAATTTTCTGGTGGGGGACATCCAAATGCCAGTGGTGCAACAGTTTTTGGGAATATGGAAGAGGTAAAAAGAAAAGTTTTAGGTAGAATTAAACATTTAGATTAGTTTTCGTTTATTATGCAAAAAAAAAGTGTTTTGACAATAGGATTTTTTGACGGGATGCACTTAGGACACCAAAGGTTAATAAAACATGTTTTAAAGTATTCTAGTTTAAACAACTTAGTTTCAAAAGTTATAACTTTTGATAAAGTAGCAAAAAATTCTCAAGGGTTGATATATCCTATAGCCAAAAAAGTAGAATTGATAAGAAATCTTGGAGTAGAAGAAGTTAAAATATTGTCTTTTGAAAGAATTAAAATGTTTTCACCTGAAAAATTTTTTGAAAAGTGTTTGTTACCACAAAAAGTTGGAACAATTTTTGTGGGGGAAGATTTTTGTTTTGGTTATAAAAAAAGTGGTACAATTGATGTTTTAAAATCTTTGTGTAAAAGATATAAAGTTTTATTATTTGTCATAAATGATGTTTGTTTTAATGATAACGAAAACGAAAAGGCAAAACGAATTTCTTCTTCTGTAATAAGAAAATATATTTCAGAAGCAAATTTTTTGTTAGTAGAAAGGTTGTTAGGTAGAGAATATTTTATAACAGGTAAAATAGTCAAAGGGAAAGGGTTAGGGAAAAAATTAGGTGTTCCAACAATAAATTTTGAAATATCATCAAACTTAATTTTACCAAGAGGTATTTTGGCTGGAGAATGTAGGTTGAATAACAAAAAATATTTTTCTGTAGCAGATGTTGGAAATAGTCCTACAGTAAAAAACACAAAAAAAATAATTTGTGAGGTTCATATATTAGATAAAAAAATTGGCAAAGTTTTAAAGAGTATATTTTTTCGTCCAATAAAAAAAATCCGAGATGAAAAAAAATTTAATAGTTTAGACGAATTGAAATTGAATATGTTTAAAGATATTGCAGTTGCTAAAAAAATATTAATAAATAAAACTGGAGGATATTATGCAAGTTAAAAGTTCGAAAGATATTATCAATATAGCCGTTGTAGGTTCTGGTGCTACAGGTAAGACATCTTTGGTAGAAAGTATTGCCAATATTGTTGGTTTAACTAATAGAGTTGGTAGTGTGCAAGAGGGTAATACAATTTCGGACTATAATTCAGATGAAATAGAAAGACAGATTTCAATAAACTCTTCTATTATAAGTTTTAATTATAAAGACAAAAAGATTAATTTAATAGATGTTCCTGGATATCCAGATTTTGTTGGAGAACTAGAATCTGCGTTGACAGTGGTAGAAAATTGTATTTTAGTAATATCTGGTGATGGCGAGATTGATGCTCAGACAATAAATGTTCTTGAATCAGTGAAAGAAAAAAAGTTACCATTTATAATTTTTGTAAACAAGTTAGACAAAGAAAATCTTGAATTGGATAAAATTGTAAAAGGTGTTGAAGAAAAAACTGAGTTAACAATCACTCCTATTACTGTTCCAATAAAATTGGGGTCTGGTATAAATGAAATCTTAAATTTTTTTGATAGTAACGATGGTGGTAAAAGTGCAAAAAATTTATATGAAAAATTTTTAGAAAATGTTGTTAGTAATGATGAAAAGTTAATGGAAAAATATTTAGGTAATGAAAAAATAGATTCACAAATTTTAAGTTCAGTTATTAGGGTAGGATTTATATCAGGACAGTTGATTCCTGCATTTTTTGGTTCTGCAACAAAAATTGTTTCAGTAAACGAATTGTTAGAATTTGTTTGTTTAAACGCAAAAACTGCTGCAGAATCTGAACTGGTTAATGAAAAAACTTCATCGCCATTGGCATTAATATTTAAGACTACTAGTGAACCTGGTATGGGACAAATGAATTATGTAAAAGTTTATTATGGTAAACTAATTCCAGGTGCAGATATACAAAATATTACAAGAAACACTTCAGAACGTGTAGGACAGTTAGTTTTTTTGCAAGGTAAAAAACGTGTTGAAACTACAGAAATTATAGCAGGTGATATTGGTGCAATGATAAAATTAAAAGAAACCAGGACAAATGATTTGTTAGGTGATAAAAGTTTAGCAGAAAAAGTTAAACGTATAGTTTTTTCTGAACCATTAACAGAAATGTCTATAATGGCAAAATCTAAAGGTGAAGAAGAAAAAATTGGTAGTGCATTTAACAATATTGCATTAGAAGAACCAACAATTAAATTTAAATTCAATCCTGAGACCAGACAAATGGTTGTATCTGGTATAGGAACTTTGCAGTTGGACATAATAATGAAACGAGTAAAATCAAGGTATAATTTAGACTTGGAACTGTCAAAACCAAAGGTGCCATACAAAGAAACAGTCAAAGGTACTGCACAAGCTGAAGGTAAGTATAAAAAACAATCTGGTGGAAGAGGACAATATGGTCATTGTTTAATTAAGATAGAACCTATGGAACGTGGTAAAGGATTTGAGTTTGTAGACAAAATTTTTGGTGGTGCAATACCAAAAAATTATATTCCATCGGTAGAAAAAGGTATAGTAGAAAAAATGTCAGATGGTGTAATTGCTGGGTATCCTGTAGTAGATATAAGAGTTACACTATTTGATGGTTCATATCATGAGGTAGATTCTTCTGATATGGCATTTAGGATTGCAGGAAGAATGGCGCTAAAGAAAGGTTTTATTGATGCCAAACCGTGCATTTTAGAACCAATTATGGACACGGAAATTTTAGTTCCAGATGAATATTTGGGCAATGTTATGGGCGATATTAACAGTCGTAGAGGTAGGATAATGTCTATGGACAAAGATGGTAAAAAACAAAGAATTAAAGCACAAATTCCATTAGGTGAGATGCATGCGTATGCTATGGATTTAAGAAGTATTACTAAAGGATCGGGAAAGTTTACTATGAAACTAAGCCATTATGAAGAATTGCCAACACATTTAGCACAACCGTTAATTGACGAATATGAAAAAAGTAAAACACAGTCTGAGGAATAATAATAATTTTTTATGGAGGGAAAAATTTTTATGGTATTAAACAAAGAAATAGTTAAAGAAACAATTAACAAGTTTGGTAAAAACGAAAAAGATTGTGGGTCAATAGAAGTACAAATTGCTTTGTTGTCAGAAAAAATTTCTATTTTAACAAAACATTTTGAAAAAAATAAAAAAGATTTGTTAACCAGGAGAAATTTTTTAAGAATGATAGGACAAAGAAGAAGATTATTAAAATATCTAAAAAGGACTAACAAAGAGAGTTATGAAAAATTAGTCAAAACAATTGGTTTATAAATTTTTTAGGAGATACTATGGAAGTTATTAAAAAAGAAATAAAATTTAAAACAAAAACTGCAGTTTTTAATGATAAAAAGGAAGTTATTGAGATAAAAGAAGTAGAAAAAACTATAGAATTTGAATTTGGAGAACTTGCTAAACAAGCAGATGCTTCTGTTAAAATTACCTGTGGTGGAACAAGTGTTTTATGTTGTGTGGTTTCAAAAAAAGAGTCAAATAAAGAAATTTTTGAAGAAGATGTTGTGCCATTGATGGTAGATTACAGAGAACGTAATTATGCAGCTGGTAAAATTCCGGGTGGTTTTTTTAAAAGAGAAGGAAAACCTAGAGATCATGAAATACACGTTTCACGTTTAATTGACAGAACTTTAAGACCGCTGTTTTTGAAAGAAACAAACCGTGATGTGCAGGTTAATGTTATAGTTTTATCTTTTGATTTAGAAAATGATCCAACTGTGTTAGCAGTTTTAGGTTGTTCAGCTGCATTGACAATTTCTCATATACCATTTTCTGGACCAATAACATGTTTTAGGTTAGGAAAAATTAATGGAGAATATATTTTAAATCCCACTTTGCAAGAGTTAGATGTTACAGAATTTGATTTTGTAGTAAGTTTTAAAGATGAAAAAGTTTTGATGATAGAATTGGAAGGTTTAGAAATTTTAGAAGAAGAAATTTTAGATGCGATAAAACATATACAAAATTTTATAAGTCCGTTTGTTGAAGTTCAAGTTGCTTTAAGTAAATATATAAACAAAAAAAAGTTTGAATATGTTTTAGATTATGATCTATCTTCGTTAGTAGAAGAAAATACTAAAACCGTGGAATCTGAAATTGTTAGTTTATTAAGAATAAAAGATAAAGAAGAAAGAGATTTAAAGTATAAAAATTTGTTAGAACTAATAAAACTTGATGAGAAATTTTTAAGTAAAGGTTTGTTAGAAGATCGTGAAATGAAAGAAAAATTAAAAGAAAAAGTTTTGTATACAATTTTTAGAGATGTTGCTCGGAGAGAAATTGTAGAAAAATCTTTTCGTCCTGATGGTCGTGGTGTTGAAGATGTTAGAGAGATAAATTGTAAAGTAGGCATTTTACCTAGAACACACGGTTCTGCGATGTTTCAACGTGGCCAGACACAAGCATTAGTTACGGTAACTTTGGGGACATCTTCTGATATGCAGATAATGGATGAGTTGACAGGAGAATATAAAGAAAGTTTTTTATTTCACTATAATTTTCCAGGTTTTGCAACGGGTGAAGTTCGTCCGGAACGTGGTGTTTCCCGAAGAGAATTAGGACATGGTATGTTAGCAAGACGAGCTATACATCCAATGTTACCAAAAGAAGATAGTTTTCCGTATGCAATAAGAGTAGTTTCGGATATTTTAGAATCTAATGGTTCATCATCTATGGCATCAGTTTGTGGTGGGTCGTTAGCATTGTTTGATGCAGGAGTAAAACTGAAATCTGCTGTTGCAGGAGTTGCTATAGGTTTAGTGTGTAGTGAAAATAAATATATAGTTTTAACTGATATTGCTGGTTTAGAAGATCATATTGGAGATATGGATTTCAAAATTGCAGGAACAAAAAATGGTATTACTGCAATACAATTAGATATAAAAGTTCAAGGCATAGGTCTGGATATAATATCAGAATCATTAGAGAAAGCCCGAAAAGCAAGATTAAAAATTCTGGATATTATGGATAATACAATTTCTCAACCAAGAAGTACCGTTTCACAATATGCGCCTAAGATAAAGTTGATACAAATTCCGCAGGAAAAGATAGGTGGGTTAATAGGACCAGGTGGAAAAAATATTAAACAAATAATAGAACAAACTCAAGCAAAGATTGATATAGACGATAATGGTAAAATATTTATTTCAGCAGAGAATGAAGAAATGTTAAATGATGCTGTTGAACGAATTGAGCTACAAACAAAAGATGTCGAAGAAGGAAAAATTTATAAAGGTAAAGTTATTAAACTTGCAGAATTTGGTGCTTTTGTAGAGATTTTACCAGGGAAAACAGGTTTGTTACACATTTCACAGATTTCTGAGAACAGAGTTCATGATGTTGCTTCAGTATTAAAAGAAGGAGATGAAATTTTTGTAAAAGTTTTAGAAGTGTCTGCTGAAGGTAAATATTCGTTATCAAGAAAACAAGCAATTAAAGAAGGGTATAAATAATATGGCAAAAAATAATAATAAATTAGAAACAATTCTTGTACAACAGTTGAAGGAAGTTTATTCTACTATGTTAGAATCACATCTTGCTGAGGTAGAAATGAAAACTTCTTTTGGGAAGATAAAAATAAAACGTATTTCAAAAAAGCAAGAATTAATAATTGAAAAAATAGATAGAGATAATGCGCCAAAACAAAAAATAAAATTAGATAAAAAAGAAGAAATTGTTGGAGAAACTATAACTTCTCCAATAAACGGAGTATTTTATATTTCTCCTTCACCCAATAGTCCACCATTTGTCAACGAAGGAGATGTTATATCTGCAGGAACAACAGTTTGTATAGTTGAAGCGATGAAAGTTATGAACGAAATTAAGTCAGATAAAAAATGTAAGATAATAAAAGTTTTGTGTGTAAACGGTTCATCTGTTAATACTGGGACAAAACTTTTCTTGATAGAACCGTTATAAATTTAAATATCTAAGGCGAGATAAAAATGGAGATGTCAGTAATAGGGACAAATGCAGGAAAAGTTTGGACATATTTGAACCAAAAACAAAGTTTTACTGATATATTGGAAATTAAATTTAACTTAAATTTTAGCAATACTGAATTATATTTAGCATTAGGATGGCTAGCAAGAGAAGGAAAAATTATAATAACTGAACAAGAAAATACTTTAGTTGTAAAACTAAAATAAACAAAAATAATGAGATATTCTCGTCGTTTATATTCAAGAACCAGTGCACCAAAAAATGTTTGGTTATTGGTAGGTATAATATCGTTTGGAATATTTATTTTATACGGATTTTTAAGACCTTCGGATACAGGAATTTTGGGACAAAAAATTAATGAAATATTTTATAAATTTACAGGTGTTAATAGGTTTTTTATTCCGATATTAATTTTTTACTGGGTGTGGTATAATTTAAAGTCTAAGAAACGTAATTTTAAAACTGACATAATATTGTCTTTGATACTATTTATTCTTTCATCTGGAATTGTTAAAATTGTTAGCAATATATTAAAAATATCTTCAGAACATTCCGGTTGGTTGGGCAACAACATTTTGATGATTTTTAGTAGAATTTTTGGTGAGATATTTGGGAGCATAGGAATAATAATTTTATTCTTATTCGTTGCATCTGTTATGTTAGAAATCTCCATTGTTGAATTGTTCTGGCAGGCGTATTTAACAATTCGTTCAGATATATATACCTGGTATAAAGAAATTTCTCTTTTAAGAGCAAAACGAAAAGTTGAAAACGCTATTGTTCAATCACAAAAAATTTCGCGATATATTACCAGAGAAAAAACTCAACAAAATCAAACACAAAAATATATTACATCTACAATTACGCCTAATACTAATATTAAGCCAGAACAGGATAGTCGTATAGATAATAAAAAAAATGTAAACGAGATAGAAAAAAAAGTTTTAAAATCTGATACCAAAAATGTATCAAAAATTATACAAAAAAGTAATTACAAAACTCCTCCAATAGATTTGTTGTCAGTGGAACAGACACAAATAACAACACCAATAGATTTAAGATCAAGAGCTACATTGTTAGAAAACTCATTAAAAGAATTTAATATTAATGCAAAAGTTGTAAATATTACCTCAGGACCTGTTGTAACAATGTACGAGTTAGAATTGGAACCTGGAATAAAAGTTCATTCGGTGTTATCTTTGAAAGATAACATTTCATTAGCAATGAGAGCAGATAGTATAAGAATTATTGCGCCATTGGCAGATAGAGGTACAATAGGTGTTGAAATACCAAATCCTAAGACAAGAATTGTAAAATTAAGAGAAATACTTGAATCAGAAGAATATAAAAACAATGTTCTTGAAATGAAACTACCAATTGCAATTGGCAAGACAGTAGAAGGGAAATCTTATGTATCTGACATTACCCTAATGCCACACTTGTTAATTGCCGGTGCAACAGGTTCAGGAAAAAGTGTTGGAATACACTCTATTATAGTATCCTTGTTATATAAATGTTCTCCAGATAATTTAAAATTTTTGATGATAGATCCAAAAAGGTTGGAACTAACTAATTATAACGGTATACCGCACATTTATGATCCAAACAAAGAATCTGTTAATGCACAAGTTATAACCAATCCAAAAGAAGCATCGAAATCGTTGTCAGGATTAGTGAAAGTTATGGAACAAAGATACGAAAAATTTGCCCGTGTAGGTGTTCGTAATATTGAAGGTTATAATGAAAAAATGCGTGATAGAAACGAACCTGAAGAATTTTATATTTTAGTTGTTATAGACGAATTTGCTGATTTAATCTTAACCGTACCAAAAGAAGTTGAAGATTCTATACAAAGGTTAGCACAAATGGCTCGGGCAGTGGGAATACACATTGTGCTTGCAACACAACGTCCTTCTGTAGATGTTATTACAGGTGTTGTAAAGGCAAATTTTTCTGCAAGGATTGCGTTTCAGGTTTTGTCAAAAACAGATTCAAGAGTAATATTAGATACAAATGGAGCAGAGGAATTGTTAGGAAGAGGAGATATGTTATTTTTACCTTCCGGCGAGCCAAGACCTATAAGGTTACAAGGTGCATATGTTTCTGAAGAAGAGATTGATTCTATAGTAAATTTTATCAAGTCACAAAATATAAAACCTTATTATGAATCATTATCAAAAACAATAGTTTATGAACAACCAAAAGAAAAAGAATTAAAACAAATGCAAGATTTATACAAAGCATTGTTATTAATAAAAGAAAGAAATAGAGTTTCACAGGATTTGTTGAAAGCACATTTTGGTTCTTCATCTAAGGCTACAGATATTTTAAGTTTGTTAGAAGTCAGAGGATATATCTATAAGCCAGAAGGAACCAATCGTTGGAATATAGATTTAGAGAAAGTTAATAATGAACTAAAAAAGATTAATATAGACGAGTAAGTATAAACTTATACAATGAAAAAATTTTTTAAAATTGGTCTTATAACAATTTTGTCAGTAAATTTTATACATGCGATAAAATTTGACACATTAATTTCAGATCTGGAAAAAAAGGATTTAAGTATAACAAAAATAAAAGCACAATATCGCCAATTTATAAATATAGTAGATCTTGAAGAAATTTATACAATTGAATCAGAGTTTATTTATATGTTTCCAGACCAATTAAGGTTAGAGATAAAAGAACCTTTTCAACAGATAATTGTCGTTAAAGGAAATAATTTATATTTAAAAAATAAAAATGAAAATATAATTTATTCAACATTATTAGACAAGTATATCAAACAGAATACAAACATATTTCCATTGATATTTTCCAAGGAGCAAAGATATAATTTATCAGAAGTTGTGAAAAAAATAGGATTAAAATATGTAAATGAGGAAGAAAAATATTATGTTTTGTCTACAAGATATGCTAAAGGTAAAGTTTATAAGGACAAAAAAGTTGGATTGCGGCCAGGAGAAATACGTTTTATAATGTGGATTAATAAAGAATCTTTATTTCCGGAAAAAGTTTCAATGATTTCTGAAAAATATATAATTGATACAGAACTTTTTGGTTTTGAAACAGATTTTGAAGTGTTAGAAGATATGTTTGTAATAAAAAAGAATTCAGAAACAAAAATTATTGAACTAAAATAAATTAAAAAATTTGTTAATATTATAAAATGAACTTAGCTACAAAAATTACTTTAGGAAGAATTTTTTTAGTACCAATTTTTTTAGGTTTTATGTTAACGGATACAGTTGTGACACAATTATTAGCGTTGTGTATATTTGTTCTAGGAGGTATTACGGATACAATTGATGGAATAATTGCAAGGAAACAAAATTCAGTTACAAAAATTGGTGCTACAATAGATCCGTTAGCAGACAAGTTGTTGATAACAACAGCGTTGATAACTTTTTTAGGGTTTGAACAATTAAAAATTCCTGTATGGACCGTTGTAATTGTTGTGGTGAGAGATTATATAATAACATGGCTTAGAAGTTTAAATTATGATAAACCAATTCCAGCAGATAGAATGGCCAAAATAAAAACTATATTACAGAATATTGTTATAATTGCAATAATGTTAATATTAACTTTTGATCATCAGATAAAAAATATTGGTATAGATAAATTTTTTATAAAAATGTTTCCAAGAAATTCTATGATAATTCTTTCTTTGTTTACCTTATTGTCAGGTATTTTATATGTTTTTAAATACCGTGAATATATTAGAGAACAGTTTAGAAAAAATTGAAATTTTTAATTGAAATTTTTGCTACATACTTTTATATAGGATACTTGCCTGCTTCTGGAACTTTTGCTACTTTAGCAACTATGCCATTGGTATTTTTGTTTTCAAAACAAACTTTGTACTTACAAATATTTATAGTAATATTGATATTTTTTTGTGGGGTAAGGATTTCTTCGTTAGCTGAGAAATATTATGAAAAAAAGGATGATAGTAAAATTGTTGTTGATGAGATGTTAGGTTTTTTAATATCGATGTGGGGAATAAATATATTGCAAATTAAGCATTTAGTAATAGGTTTTTTGTTGTTCAGGTTTTTAGATATTACGAAAATCGGATTTAAAAAAACACAAAAAATTTCTTCTGGTTTAGGTATAATGATAGACGATATAATTGCGGCAGTAATAACAAATATTATATTAAGGTTGACTCTATGATTATTTTATACAATATTATTTTGACATTGATTTTTATAACAATTTTTCCTGGTTCGTGGTTTATTTTAAGAAAATATTTGGTTAAATCTAAATTTAAGTTTCCAAATAGAAAATACGATTATTGGATACACTGCGCTTCACTTGGTGAAGTAAATATTGCATTAAGATTAATTGAAGAATTTGCAGTTTCTGCAGGGATAGCAAAAGAAAAAATTTTGTTGTCAGTAACAAATTTTGAGATAAAAAAAATTGTAGAACAAAAACATAAAGAAACATATGTTTTTCCAATAGACTATTTTTTAGTTACAAACAAATTTATAAGAAAAACATCGCCTAAAGTTTTGTTAATTTTAGAAACGGAGTTGTGGCCAAATTATATATATTATGCAAAAAAATTTGGATGTAAAATTTTTTTGTTAAATGGAAGATTAACATTAAAAACAGTAGTTTTGTTGAATATGTTTAAATTTATATTTAGAAGTGTATTTAAAAAAATTGATTATTTATATGTCAGAGAAAAAATTGATTATTTACGGTTTAAAAAGTTCTGTAGTGAGAAAAAAATTTTTGTCACTGGTAACATGAAGTACGACGATGTAGAAGATAATAATACTCAACAGATTAGTAAAGAAAATTTCGGTTTTAATAAAACAGATTTTATTACAACTTTTGGTAGCATGCGAGAAGGTGAAGAAATTTTTTTTAAAAATTATGTTGAAAGTTTAGTAAAAGAAAACATAAAACTAATTTTAGCTCCAAGACACTTAAATAGTTTGTCAGTATATGAAAGTATATTGGTACAAAAAAATATAAAATACAAAAAAAGTTCACAGTTATTTAATATAAAAAATAATTTTGAAACCATAAGTTGTATTTTAGTTGATACATTTGGAGAGTTGAAAAAATATTATTATATTTCAGATGTTGTTTTTGTTGGTGGGACATTGTTACCGTATGGAGGACATAGTATTATAGAACCTGCAAGTATAGGTAAAGCAACTATATTTGGACCATATATAAAAAATTTTTTAGAAGTATCTTTTTTACTAAAAAAAAAGAATGCCTGTATACAAATAAAAACATTGGAACAACTTTATTTTACAATATTAGATTTAAAAAAAGATGTTGAGAAAAGAAATGTTTTAGGTAAAAATGCGAAGGAAGTTATAATGTCATTAAAAGGTGTTACAAAAAAAAATGTTGAATATATTTTGAAACAAATATGAAAAAAATACTCATTATTAAACCATCAGGAATAGGTGATATAATACATTCATTACCGGTTGCTATGAGTTTAAAAAAAGTATTTCCTGATAACATTATTCATTGGCTTGTGTTTTCAAAATTTGAGGTGATACTAAAAAATGTAGATTACATAGACAAAATAATTTCGTGGGATAGAGATGGTGGAATAAAAGAGTTTTTTAGAATAGTTTCTATAGTTAGAAAAGAAAATTATGATATTTCTATAGATTTACAAGGATTGTTAAGAAGTGCAATTTTAAATAGATTATCTGGAGCAAGAGAGAAAGTTGCCAGTCCGTTATTGAGGGAATTTTCTTGGATGATAGAAAAACCTGTAGTTTTATATAATTCTAAACAACATGCTGTAGATAGAAACTATGAGGTTGCTAAATATTTGTGTAAAAACAAACAATTAGCACAACCAATGGATATGTTGCCATGGTTAAAGACTACTGAAGAAGGAAGAAACAAAGCCACAGAATTAATTAATAAAACAGATAACATAGTTCTATTTAATGTAAGTAGTAGAGGTAAACATAAAATTTGGCCTGCAAAAAAATATTCGCAGTTAATAAATATGTTGTGTGAAAAGTTTAAAATATTACCTTTATTTATTGGTACAAGTGATGAAGAAAAAATAGTACAAAATGTTGTTAAAGATGTTTTGTATGAAAACATAAATTTGGTTGGAAAAACAGATTTAAATATAACAATTGCTATCATAGAACAATGTAAGATGGTTATAGGTAACGATAGTGGAATAATTCACATTGCAGCTGCATTAAACAAACCTGTACTTGCAATATTTGGTGCAACAAATCCGCAGTGGTATTATCCGTATAATAAAATCTCAAAATATATTTATAAATATTATAAATGTTCCCCTTGTGATATTAAAGCAAAATGTAAAAATTACAAATGCATGGACAATATTGAAGTTGAAGAAGTGTTTGAGTTTATAAAAGATAATTTTTTTAGATAAATCTTAAAATTTATATGTCAATACTAATTTTTCTTCCAAATTATATAGGTGATATTTTAATGACCACTCCTGCAATAAGATTTTTAAAATCTACATTACCAGAACAAAAAATATTTGTAGTCATAAAAAAAGTATATAGTGTTTTAGTTGAAGACAATCCGGATATTTCAGGAATGTTTTTTAAGGATGAAAAAAAGTTTTTACAAAAAAATATAAAACTGTTAAAACCTGATGTATGTTTACTTTTTAGAACAACATTTTATAATTCATATCTAAGTTTTATTATAAGACCAAAGTATAGTATAGGAATGGACCAAGAGTTGTCAAAAATGTTTTTAACAAAAGTATTAAGTAGAGACGTAGACGGATCTTATAGATACAAGTGTTATTTATTATCAAAAATATTGCTAAAAGATTTTTTTAAAATTGAAAATCAATATAATCCTGATTTAAGTAAGATATACCTATATGGATTTGATGAAGAAGAAGTTAAAAGATCTTTGAATAAGAAATTATTAAGTAACAATATAAGTTTTAATAAAAATATAATATTAATAAACCCTTCATCTTCAAGAAAAACAAAGGTGCTTACTTTAGAACAACAAAAAAATTTAATACAAAAAGTTAGACAGACATTTTTAAATTATGAAATAGTCATTGTTGGCAACAAAGAATCAAAAGGTTTGTATGAAAATATTTTACAACAATTAGGCGTAAAAAGTTTTTTTGGTGAACTTAATTTAAAAGAATTGTCTTGTTTAATAAAGGCATCTAAATTACTTATTACACCTGATAGTGGTCCTGCATATATAGCACAAGCCGTTGGCACTAAGGTAATTATATATTTTACTTCAACTGATCCAAAAAATTATGGACCGTATAATGAGAATGTAAAAATAATTTATAGTTCTAACATTTGTAATCCATGTCATAAAAATGTTTGTAATAGAAAATATATATGTATAAAAAAATTTGATATAAAGAATATTATAGACACAGTTAAAATATGGTTAAAAGATGAAATTTAAAAGAATTTTAATTAGAGGTGCAGATACTGTAGGTAGTTTTGTCTTATCTACTCCATTTTATAGAGAGTTGAGAAAAAATTTGTCCGATGCATACATTGTTTTATGTGTAAAACCATTAGTTTATGATTTGGTCAAAGAATGTCCTTATGTTAATAAAATTATTGTTTATGATTGTAAAACTTTGTTAGAAAAAATAAAATTTATAAGTTATTTAAGAAAAGAGTGTTTTGATACTGTATTTTTGATTTCAGGAAGTTTTGAATCTGCTTTTATAAGTTTTTTTGCTGGGATAAAAAATAGAATAGGTTATGCTCATGATTATAGAAAGATTTTTTTAACAGAAGAAGTTGTAGAGAAAGAAAAAAAACATTACGTTGATTATATCTTATATATTCTACAAAAGTATAAATTTAATATTGAGGACAAAAAAACAGAAATATACATAAAAGATACTCAGACACAATTTGATGATATTATTAAGGAGGATAGAAAAATTTTAGGAGTAAATTTTACTGTAGTTGGTGAGAATGCCAGAAACTGGCCTAAAGAATATTGCATAGAATTTATAAAAAAAATGTTATACAAAGGTTTCAAAGTTATACTTTTTGGAACAAAAAATGGTATAAAATATTCAAATTATGTAGCAAGTAGAATTAATGATAAAAATTTTATAAATCTTATTGGCAAGACTAGTTTAAAAGAATTTGTATGTTTAGTTAAAAGATGTGATATATATGTTTCAGTTGACACTGGTGGAATTCATATAGCGAATGCATTAGGAGTGAAAACTGTTGGTCTTTATGTCCCGGGAAGTGATTTTTGTTATGGGATAAGAGGTGAGAATGCTAAAATAATTTCTCATAAAACAGATTGCTCACCATGTAACCAAAACAAAATGAAATATTGCACAGATAACAAATGTATGAAATTAATTTCTACTGATGAAGTAGTAGAAACTGTAGAAAATATGGTATAAAAAAATGAATATAGGACGTAAGATAATAAAGATAGGGTTAGTGGTATATACAATTTTTGCTTGCATAGGTATTAGTGGGATGCAATTAGGATTGTGGATATCTATTATAGGGTTATTAATATTAGTTTTATCAAAAGAGAAAATATTTTTTTATACTAATAACAAAACAAAAAAAATATTTTTGTTTTGTTTAATTTTTATAATTTGGAATTTTTTAGTGACAATTTTTGGAATTGAACCTAAGAGAGGAATTTTAAAATTAATAGAATTTGTTGGACCAATTTTTTTTATATTTGCGGTTATAAATGTCCAAGAAAATATAGATTCTAAATTTTTTAAACAAATAATTTTTTTAATTATACTTTTTTGTGTTTTAGAATCTATATATGGTACTTTACAGTATTTTACAGGAATAGATTTTACACATAAAATAAAAATTCCAAATTATAGAATAAGAGGTACAATGGGATATTACAATTCTTTAGGAGGAGTTTTAGGTATGATGGTGCCTTTCATATATGGCAATTTTATATTTACTAACAAAGAAAAATTAAAAGAAAAACAATTTTTTTTAATTAGTTTTATTTTAAGTGTGATAGCATTAATTTTAACTTTTACTCGAGGAGCGTGGATGGGTGCAATTTTGGGTGTTTTGGTAATAACAATTTACAAATTTGGTTGGAAAGGATTATTTTTTATAATAGTATTACCAATATTAATAATTTTTAATCCTGTTAGAAATAGAATAAAGGATACACAAAATGATCCACAAGGTGGGAGGAAAAATATCTGGGTATGGTCATTAGAAATGATTAAAGAGAGTCCTATTTTGGGTTATGGTTTTAACAGTTTTCAAAAACTCTTATCTAAAAAAGATATTTATTATGGAGAGGCACATTTTCATTCTCATAATGTTTACCTTAACACTTTTGTTGAGTCTGGGTTAATAGGAATTTTGTTGTTATTAACTATAATGTTTTTGATCATAATATATATTTTGCAATTAGTGCAAGAAAACAAAATTCCAATAGTATTTGGTATTTTAGGTGTTGTGATAGATTTTTATTTACATGGTTTGGTCGATAATGTTTTATGGGGTGAGACTATGTATATGTTTTGGTTTTTTATTGGAATATTATTTTTATTATCAAAAGAAAAAGTTGTTAAATTATAAGTTGATTATTTTTGGTTCTAAAATTTTAATATTACTCGCAAGAATAAATCTTCCACAGTAAAAAATCGGATATAGTTTGGTTTTGAAATTAAGGTTTTCATAATCTTCAACTTTGAAAAATACAAATTTCAAATCTGGAGAAGAAGTTATTTCTAAAAATTGTTTTTCATCATTAGACAAAGCAATAATTCCTCTGTCAAAATACCATGGAAATAACGACATCATATCATAAGGGTATAGGTTATAAGTTACAATTCTTTCTGTCTCAGGAACAACTTTTTTCACATAAGAGGCTAAAATTTTAAATTCTGGATTTCTTGTTTTATCAAACTTTATTGGAGTAAAAATAGTTATAACTGCAAAAATTATAGATAGTAATGAAGTTGTAAGAATAATTTTTTTAAAAAATTTTTGTGTCCAATACTTAAAAATAAAACCATTTATAACAGCCCAACCTGGAAACATGGCTAATAGGTAATAATCATCTTTATATCCAGGAAGTGTAAAACCTACCCAAACAACAATGGCCCACAGTATTAATATTTTTAAATTATCTATTTTTTCTTTAAAAATTTTAATAATACCAAATATTCCTGTAACACTCCATGGTAAGTAATACGAATAAAATGCTCTAAAATAAAATGTGTAATTTAATATTTTTTCAACTAAATTTGTTGCAGGTCTGTCACCGCCATATATTTTCCCTAATACTTGGTTTATGATAAAACCTTTATAAAAAGCATCCCCACGATAAATTATTTGAGGTATTATCCAAGTAAAAGGGATTATTATAGTTAATACAAGACCAAGTATAAAATATAAGTTATAAAATTTTTTAAATTGTTTTGTAATTATATAATAAACAAAAATTGTTCCCCAGACAGCAAAAGCAGGTGGCCCTTTTGCAAAAAAACCTAATCCTGTGGTCAGTCCAGTAAGTAGCAAAAATTTATCATTTTTTTTCTTTTCTGATAAGACAAAAAAAATAATTCCTAAAGTGATAAAAAAAATCAATATAGTTTCTAATTCACATTTTCTTGAATGACGAAAAAAGTATGGTGTTAAAATTAAAGTCATAGATGATAAAAATCCAACATATTCATCAACAAATAGTTTACCAAGATAATAAGTTGCTAAGATTACTAAAAAACCGAAGAAAGAAGAAGTTAATTTAGCAGTAATGTCTGTTATCCCAAAAAGTTTAAAAGTTATTGCTTGTAACCAAAAAAACAGTGGTGGAAATTGATAAAAATCACCTACAAAAGGCCATCTTAATGTTAACCAATCGTTACTCCTTAAAATCTCTCGAGAAATTGCAGCGTGTGTTGCAGAACCCATTGGTTGCAATTCTGTATCACCGAGTTTAGAAAACATTCCAAAAGAAGCAAAAATTACTACAGTTAAAAATGGTATTATAGGTTTTGTGAAAAAAGAAATAAACTTATTCATATTAAATAATGTACAAATTTTAAATTCTTATTTTCAACAAATATTGTTAAATTTATATAAATTATATATTAAGAAAAAAAATGAAAAGATTTATTTTTATTTTAATTTTAATTCTTACCATATTTAGATTAATTTTATCTGCAAAACTTCAATTGCACCCAGATGAAGCATATTATTGGTTGTGGTCAAAGAATCTTGATTTATCATATTTTGATCATCCACCGATGGTAGCATATTTTATAAGAATAACCACAATTTTTTTTAATACAGAATTTTTTGTTCGTTTATCTTCTTTGATAACTTTTGTTTTTGGAATTTATATTATGTGGAAGTTGGTAAGAAAAATGTTTAATGATGAAGAAGTTGCTAATATGTCTTTGTTTATTTTTAATTTATTTCCAATGTTAGGTGCAAGTTTTATTATTACTCCTGATATACCACTAATGTTTTTTTGGATATTATCATTATATTTTATTTGGGAATCTATTTCAAAAAATAAAATTTTTTATTGGATAGTTAGCGGATTGTTTGTTGGTTTAACAATGTTATCAAAATATAATGGTATTTTTTTGTTGGTCTGTATTTTTATTTTTTTAATTTTATCTAAAGAAGATAGAAAACTATTGTTTAATATTGGACCTTATTTAGTGTTGATATTATCAATAATAATATTTTTGCCAGTAATACTTTGGAATTATAATAACAATTGGATTTCATTTAAATTTCAGTTTTTTCATGGGATACCTAATATTTCTGGAAATTTCAATAATATAATATCATATTTTGTAGGTCAAGCAGCAGCAATGGGACTGTTTTTAGGTTTTGTGTGTTTAGTATTAACTTATGTGTCAATATTTTCCAAATCAAGAAAAAAATTATTTTTAGGTATTTTTTCTATACTACCAATTACAGTTTTTGCAATAACCAGTTATAAAACTTTAGCTGAAATGAACTGGCCTATATGTTCATATCCAACGGTATCAGTTTTATGTGCAATATTTTTTGTAGAAAAAAAATCAAAACTAAAAAATATTTTTTTAACATTTGCTGCAACATTTTCTATAACATTAGTTTTTTTATTATATTTACAAGCATGGATTAGAATATTACCTTTAGAAAAATTTAACAAGATGTGGGTATTAACAGATCCTACAAACTGGTTTTATGGTTGGAAAGAGTTTGCAATATTTCTTGATTCTAAAGATATTGATAAACCCATAGTTTCTACTACTCTACAGTTAGCATCAGAACTTCAATACTATATAAATAAACCAGCAAAAATATTTTATAATGAGAAACAGTTTTCAGTATGGAATAATGAAAATTATCCACAAGAAGCCATTTGTATAAATTACGAATCAGATGTAAAAACCCCGATGCCTAATAGTGATGTTTATAAAAAAATTATACTTGTAGATAATTATGATGCTGTGAGAGATAATAATATAATAAGAAAATATAATATTTACATATGTGAGAAATGAAAATAGCAATATTTGATGCAGCGCCTTATTGGTCCGGTGGTGCTGAACGAGTTTATTTTTGTTGTAGAGAATTAAAAAAATTAGGACATAAAATAATTTTATGTTGTTTACCTACAAGTAGATTAAACATTTTGTTAAAAGACACAGTTGAGATTTATAATATTAATCCTAAGTTTGATATAGGTTTGTGGTCAATATTTAAAGTAGCTAGAATAATAATAAATCAAAGAATTAATATTTTAGATGTTCATTCACCAAAATTTTATTGGATATGTTTGTTGGTATCTAAAATTTTTAATAAAAAAATAATTATCACTCGTAATGTGATTTACAGAAAAAAAGGTTTAAAAAAAATTATTAATAAATATCTATACAAAAATTGTGATCATATAATAACTGTGTCTGGACAAGTTAAAGAGGTTATAGTTAAAGATTTTAAAGTTGAAGAAAATAAAATAACAACTATTTATGATTGTGTTAATAAAAAAGAATTTTCTGAAAATGAAAGATTAGAGATAAGAGATAAAATTAGAGGTTATTACCAGATTGGCAAAGATACTATTTTGTTAGCAATTATAGCGAGAATAGAAAAAATTAAAGGGCATGATTTAGTTTTAAAAACTGTTAAAATGTTGATTGATAAAAAAATAAAAGTAAAATTGATAATTATTGGCAAAGAAGAAGATAAAATATTTTGTAGTAAGTTGAAAGAATATATTAAAGAAAACAAACTTGAAAATTATATTTTTTTTGTAGGATTTAAAGATAATATAGAAGATTATCTTATAGCATCAGACATAATTGTATCCAGTTCTTATTTTGAGAGTATGGGAAAGAGCATTTTAGAAGGATTGTTTTATAACAAACCATTTGTTGCAACAAAAGTTGGTGGATTGATGGAATTGATTAGTGAAGATTATGGTATTTTTGTTGATGCAGGTGATTATATGAATTTGTATTCTGGGATATTAAAAGTTATAAGTAATTATGGTTTTTATGCAAATAATATTTGTAATATGAATAAAGAGATATTTAGTGTTAGTAGAATGGTTAAAGAATATGAAATTGTGTACAAAAAAATTTTTTATGAAAAATGATTTAATAAAAAAGATTATAGGTTTAACAGTTGTTTTTTTTATGGTGTATTATTTTTTAATTTTACAGTATAAAAATAAGTCATTTATACTAATTTATCATAGAGTTGAGCCATACAAAGGAGGATATAAAAGTTTATATGTTTCACCGGAAGCGTTTGACAGACAGATGAAGTTTTTGTATGATAGAGGTTATAGGACAATTTCGTTAGAAAAAATGAAGCACAACATTGAAAAAAATAGTATTATTCCAAAAACTTTTAGTATAACGTTTGATGACGGATATAAAAATAATTTAGAGTTTGCATATCCAATACTTAAAAAATATAATTTTAAAGCGACAATATTTATGACAGTAAATGCAATCGGTAAAAAATTTTCATATCCCTACATGCCTGAGGCACAACATATGTCAGTTGAAGATTTAAAAAATATACAAGATATTTTTGAAATTGGTTCGCATACAATGTCACATCCTGATTTAAGTCAAGTTGATGAGAATATTATATTAGCAGAATTGAAAAAATCTAAACACAATCTTTCTGAAATTTTAGGTATAGAGATAAAACATTTTTGTTATCCTTTTGGCAAGTATTTTAAAGATTATGAAAAAGTGTTATCAGAATTAGGGTATTTAACAAGTTGTACTACAAAAAATGGTTTAATAGACAAAAATTCAAATGTTTATTTATTGCCACGTATTGAATGGAAAGAAATTTCTGCTATGAGTGTTAAAGATTTTTTTAATAAATTAGATTTTTATATAAAAATATTTTTTGGAATTTAATACTAAATAATTAGGAGTAAAAAATGCCAAAAGTTTCAGTTGTAAGATGTGATAAT
The DNA here is from genome assembly GCA_937936785.1 of uncultured Endomicrobiia bacterium. Taxonomy (GTDB): domain Bacteria; phylum Elusimicrobiota; class Endomicrobiia; order DTEH01; family DTEH01; genus CALDDQ01. The sequence goes on along the minus strand of CALDDQ010000005.1, from coordinate 42,269 downwards.
TATGAAAAAGAACTAGTTTGTAAAAAAGTTGAAGAAGCAATAAATTTGTTAGGTGGAATTACAAGTTTTATAAAAACTGGTGAAAATGTGTTAATAAAACCGAATTTACTTTCGCCAAAAAAACCAGAAAAAGCAGTTACAACACATCCTGAAATTGTTCGTGCAATTATTAGATTAGTGAAAAAAGCTGGTGGGATACCTTTTGTAGGAGATAGTCCTGGTGGTGCAGTTGTTGGTTCTAACGAATCAACACGTTTATTAGCTACTATTGATAAATACTGGTTGGAAAGTGGTTTAACTAAAGTCTGTGATGAAGAAGGAGCAAAATTAGTAAGTTTTGAAACTGGTGGAGTTGAAATATTTAGAATAAAAAATAGAAAATATACTCCGGAAGTTTTTATTTCTAAAACTGTAATGTCTTTTGATTGTGTAATAACAGTCCCAAAACTAAAAACTCATGGAATGATACTTTTTACAGGAGCAATAAAGAATTTATTTGGATGTGTTCCTGGACTTAGAAAATCAACTTATCATAAACAAGCAATACATCCAGATAATTTCTCACAATTGTTGGTTGACATATTTTCAATAATAAAACCAAGATTATCAATTTTTGATGGTATTTATGGTATGGATGGTAATGGACCTTCTGCTGGAAGAATAAAAAAGTTTGCAGTTATAGTGGCAGGTAAAGATGCAGTTGCAGTTGATAGTGTAGCAAGCAAAATAATAGGGTTCAAAGATCCAAATGAGATTCCTACCACAAAGATAGCTAATAAACAAGGTTTAGGTGAAAGCGATTTGTCTAAAATTGAAATTCTGGGAGAGAATTTATTTGACTTTGTACAAAAAGATTTTATAAAACCGTCAAATGCAATATTAAAAATGTTTCCTCAATGGTTTGTTTCTTTAATGTCAAAACTAATATGGACATATCCTGAAATTAACGAATCTAAATGTGTTGTTTGTAAGATGTGTGTAAAAAGTTGTCCTGTAGAGGCAATTGAGATGATAGGCAAATATCCAAGAGTTAACCGTAAAAAATGTATTACTTGTATGTGTTGTCATGAGTTGTGTAATTATTATGCTATAAATGTTCGTCTTAGTTGGTTAGCAGACAAAGTCGTAAAAAGAAAATGATTATAAAACATATTATTGAATATGTTGTGTTACTGATTTTTTGTTCCATAGTCCGTTTTTTACCTTTGAAAATAAATTTTTTTTTGATAGACAGAGTTGCAGATTTTGTTTTTTATGTTTTAAGAATTAGAGTTAAAGTTGTTTTAGAAAATTTAAAGACTGCATTCGGAAATACAAAATCAGTTAAAGAATTATATTCTCTTGCCCATCAAGTGTATAAAAATTTTGGCAGAACTGTTGTTGAAATAATTTTGTTACCAACATATTCGTCAAAAAAAATTATAAAAATGCTTAAAATACACAATATAGAATGTTTAGATAAAGTTTTGTTACAAAAAAAAGGTGGAATTTTTGTTTCAGGGCATATTGGAAATTGGGAATTGATGGGGACATCAATTTTTTTCTTGGGATATCCAATAAATTTTATAATTGGAGAACAAAGAAACAAGTTTGCTGACAAATTATTAAACGATTATAGATCTAAACAAGGAATAAATCTTATTCCAAGAAAATCTGCGTTAAGAGATGTGTTGACAGTGTTAAAGAAAAACGAATTTGTAGGAATTCTTTCAGATCAGGATGCCCTTGGTAGTGGAGTATTTGTAAACTTTTTTGGCAAAAAAGCTTCTACACCTACAGGTGCAGCTCGGTTTGCAATAAAATCTGGTGCGAGGATAATTCTTGCAGTTGATGTTCCAAGTAATGATAGAAAATATCACGATATTTATTTTGAAGAAATAAAAGTAGAATTGACAGGAAACAAAGAAAAAGATGTATTTTTATTAACAGAAACTTTTACTAAGAGGTTAGAAGAATATATCTCAAAGTATCCACAACATTATTTTTGGTTACACAAACGTTGGAAGACAAGACCTGTTGAAAAAAAATAGTTATGAAAATAAATTTAATAAATTTTTTGAGAATATTTTTATTTCCAATTTTGTTTTTATTAAGTGGATTTTATTATATAATAATTTTAATTTTGTCAAAATATATAAATAAAAATATTAAAATATTTTACACTAGAACAAAAGTTATTTGTATTGGCAATTTCACATTAGGTGGGACAGGGAAAACTGAAGTTGTAAAAAAACTTGTCAGAGATTTAAAGTTAAATAATAAGGAAGTAGTTATTATAACACGTGGATACAAAAGGAAATCAAAAGAAAATATTTTATTTTTGTCAGGAGAAAAAAATTTGAATGAAATAGATTCTAAAACTTATGGTGACGAAGCTACAATGTTGTTTAAAGAACTAAAAGTTCCTGTTGTAGTGGGTAAGAAAAAAAAAGATTTAATATCTTTTGCAATAGAAAATTTTAATCCGGAATTTATAATCTCAGATGATGGTTATCAGAACTATACTTTTCACAAAGATTTTAATATTTTAATTATAAATGTTAACAAAAATTTTTGGGACAACTTTTTTTTTCCACTTGGTAATTTAAGAGAATCGTTTAAAGACAGTGTTAAAAGAGCAGATATTGTAGTGTTAAACCATGTTGATATGGTTGATTCAAAAGAAGTTTATAAGATTAAACGTAAAATATTTGGTATTAATAAAAATATAAAATTAGTAACTACATTTTATACTGCAAAGTCAATAATTAATTTTTTTAATAATGATGAAGTTTTAGTAGATGTTTTTAGAGAAAAAAATTGTAAAATTAATATTTTTTCTGGCATAGGATTTCCTGAATCTTTAGAATTTGTATTAAAACAAAACAATTTTAGTATAGATAAAAAATATTTTTTTAAAGATCATTATTGGTATAAACCTTCCGATTTAACAAAAATTTTTTCTAATGAATTACCTGTAATTACTACGAAAAAAGATATAGTAAGGATAGAAAAAATATTAGAAACAATGAATGAAGATACTAAAAAAAAGATTAATATTTTAAACATAGAGTTAACAATACTCGAAGGGAATGATATATGGAAAGAAATGTTAATCTACCTATAATATTTTTAGACAGAGATGGTACAATAATTAAAGATAAAATTTATTTAAATAATCCAAAGGAAATAAAATTTTATAAAGATATATTTATGTCAATGAAAAAACTACAGTTATCAGGATACAAGTTTGTAATAGTTACAAACCAGTCCGGTATTGCAAGAGGATATGTTAGCAGAAAAAATGTTATTTTAATACACAAAAAAATTAGAGAAATCCTAAAATCAAAAGGTATAAAAATTTTTAAGATTTACTTTTGTCCGCATCATCCAGAAGAAAAATGTGGTTGTAGAAAACCTGCAATAGGTATGGTAAAAAACATAATTTCGTTGATAGACAAGAAAAAATCTTTTATGATAGGAGATTTGCCAACAGATATAGAATTTGGAAAAAATTTAGGTATAAAAACAATTTTGATTAAAAGAAAAAAGTTAAAAAATTTTTCAGTAAAACCTGATTATATAGTAAAAACCTTTTCTTCAGCTGCTAAAAAGATTATCAGCCTTGAAAAAAAATGTTAAAATATAATATACTAAAAAATGAAAAAATCAATTGTTGTCATTTTATTTTTTTTAGTGTTTAAAATTTTATATTCAACTGATTTAGAACAAAAAATTTTTTCTGGGACAGATTCTCTTAGAATAATAGGAGAACGGGTTTTACCTTCACACGAAAGGTTGAAATTTAAAATACAATGGGAATTTGTTCCTGCAGGAGAAAGTGTTATGACCTGTAACGAAACTGTTGTTAATGGAAGAAAAGTTTATCATATTGTTACTCAAACTACTTCTAATAGTTCGATGGATGTTATTTACAAAGTTAGAAACAGGACAGAATCTTTTCTTGACTATAATGGTTTATATTCACTAAAATTTGTAAGTGATCAGAACGAATCAGGCCGAGTATCTAAAGAATACATTTTGTTTGACCAAAAAAATGGATTTTGGTATTCTATTTTAGAAAATAAAAGTGGTTCTATTCCACAATACGTACAAGATATAGTTTCTTCATTATATTATTTAAGAACACAAAACTTAAATGTTGGAGAGAAATATTTAATGGATGTTTACTCTGGCAAGGTATCATATCCGATGATTGTTTCAGTACTAAAGCAAGAGGAAATAAAAATTGGTGATAAAAAGTTTAAATGTTTAAAATTAGAGCCTAAGGTTGATGAAGAAAGATTTTCATTGTTTAGGATAAGAGGAAAAATGTTTGTTTGGTTGACAGATGATGAAAAACATATTCCAGTAAAGATGCAAACAAAAATTTTTATAGGTTCTGTATATGCTATTCTTGAAGAATATAATTATAACTAATTTTTGATAATGATAAAAAATTTAAATTAAACAAATTAATGAGGATTTATTAAAATGAAAAAAATAATAATTGTTACAGGTGGAGCAGGATTTATAGGCAGTGCAATTGTTTGGTTTTTAAACAAGAAAGGTTTTGACAATATAATAGTAGTAGATTCTTTAGGTATATCTGATAAATGGAAAAATTTGGTTAAGTTAAAATTCTCAGATTATATAGAAAAAGAAGATTTTCTAAAAAATTTATTGGAAGGAAATTATGACGATTTGAATATTGACACAATATTTCATATGGGAGCATGTTCATCTACCATTAATCCGGACAAAAGATATTATGTAAAAAACAATTTTGAATATTCAAAAGAAGTTGCAAAATTTTCAGTAAGAAAAAATATAAGATTTATTTACGCATCAAGTGGGGCAACTTATGGAGATGGAAGTTTAGGTTTTTCTGATGATGAGGAAAGGTTATATTTACTAAAGCCGTTAAATATGTATGGATATAGTAAACATATGTTTGATTTATGGTTAAAACAAAATGGAATTTTAAATAAAGTTGTGGGGTTGAAATATTATAACGTATTTGGACCTAATGAGTATCATAAAGGAGAAATGCGAAGTTTTGTTATTAAAGCTTATGAACAAATAATGTCACAAAATGATTCTGAGATAAAAAAGGTAAAATTATTTAAGTCACATAGGCCAGATTATAAAGATGGAGAACAACTAAGAGATTTTGTTTATATAAAAGATGCTGTTGATATGACGATGTTTTTTTATGAAAATAGGTCGCAAAATGGAATATTTAATGTCGGGACAGGTAATGCATACACATTTAATTCGTTAGTGGAGAATGTTTTTTTTGCTTTAGGACTAAAACCTCATATTGAATACATAGATATGCCTCCAAACATTATTAATCAATATCAGTATTATACCAAAGCAGAAGTAAAAAAAATAAGAGATTGTGGATATAAAAAAGAACCTACTGATTTTGCTATTGCGATTAGAGAGTATATCCAAGATTATATTCTAAAAAATAAATTTTTGTCAGATTATTAAAAAGTATAGTTTTTTTAATACATAACAAAAAATACTACCGAAATTATACTTTGTATATCTGAATTTATTGTATTATAATATAAAATTTTGTAAAATCAAAAGATAATTAACACATATTTATAATAACAGGAGATATTTAATGAAACAATTTTATTGTGGGCAATTAGATAAAACATTTGTAGGTAGAGAAATAACATTATTTGGTTGGGTGCATTCAAGACGTGATCATGGTGGTGTGATATTTATAGACTTGCGAGATAGAGAAGGTATTGTGCAGGTTGTTTTTCAACCAGAGGATAAATCTTTGTTTGAAAAAGCTGAAAAATTAAGGAATGAATTTGTGATAAAAGTTGTTGGATATGTAAGAGAACGACCTTTAGGAACAGAGAATAAAAAGATTTACACTGGCGAGATTGAAGTCATTGTAAAAGAATTAGAAATTTTGAACAGTTGTAGTATATTGCCATTTGATATTTCTGAATATACTGATGTTTCAGAAGAGTTGAGATTAAAGTATAGATATTTAGATATTAGAAGAGATGCTGTATATAAAGTTTTAAAACTAAGAAGCGATTTATTATCAATAACAAGAAATTTTTTTGTAAAAAATGGTTTTTTAGAGATAGAGACACCGATGTTGACAAAATCAACTCCTGAAGGAGCGAGAGATTTTTTAGTTCCTTCAAGGTTGAATAAAGGAACATTTTATGCTCTTCCACAATCTCCACAATTGTTTAAACAAATTTTAATGGTTGGTGGAATTGACAAATATTTCCAGGTTGTTAGATGTTTTAGGGATGAAGATTTAAGAGCAGATAGACAACCGGAGTTTACACAGATAGATTTTGAGATGTCTTTTGTAGAACAGCAAGATGTTATGAGTATTACCGAGAATCTTTTATGTGACATTTTTGAATATGTTACAGGGAAAAGAATAGAAATTCCATTTTTGAGGATGGATTATGAAGAAGCTATTTCAAAGTATGGAACAGATAAACCAGATTTAAGATATGGTTTAGAAATTGTAAATGTAACATCTATATTTTTGGATACACAGTTTAAAGTGTTTAGGAGTATTATTGACAATAAAGGTAGTATAAATGTTATAGTTATTCCTGAAGGATATATCTTTTCTCGCCAGCAGATAGACGATTATATTTCTTTTGTTCAGAGTTGTGGTGGTAATGGTCTTGCGTGGATGAAATATAAAGAAAACAAATTTGAATCGAATATAGTAAAATTTTTTTCTGAATTAGAACTAAATTCTTTGAAAGAAAAATTAAAGTTAGTAGGGAATGAAATAATATTTTTTTCTGCAGGAGAACATCGGAAAAGTTGTGAGTTATTAGGTTTAGTAAGACAAAGATTGGCTAAAGAATTAGGATTAATAAAAGACAAGAATGAATATAAATTTTTATGGATAATAAATTTTCCGTTATTTGAATATTCTGATGAAGAAAAAAAGATTGTAAGTGTTCATCATCCATTCACAATGCCAAATTATAAACAGTTAGATATTTTGGAAACAAAACCGTTGGAAGTAAAATCTTGCGCTTACGATATAGTACTAAATGGTGTAGAACTTGGCGGAGGTAGTATAAGAATTCATGATTTGCAGTTACAAAAAAAAATTTTTAGTTTATTAAAAATATCAAGTGAAGATATAGAAAACAGGTTTGGCTTTTTGCTTGATGCATTAAGTTTTGGTGCACCGCCACACGGTGGTTTAGCTATCGGTTTTGACAGGATGGTTGCAATATTAACTGGTAATGAAAGTATAAGAGATGTAATTTCATTTCCAAAAACTCAAAAAGGAATTTGTATGTTAAGTGGTGCACCATCAGAAGTAGATAAGAAACAGTTAATTGAACTTGGGCTAATGTTTAAAGATAAGAAATGAAACGAATATTATATGTTCCAACTCAAAAGAATTTGTTAAACATTCTTGGTGAACAAGATAAGAATATTAAAATATTAGAAAAAACTCACAAAGTACAGATATATTATTATCCAATTCCTACAGGAGAAGGTTTCGAAGTGGAAATTATTGGCAATAAAGATGGTGTTGAGAAAACTTTTTTAGAGTTACAAAATATGTCTACTTCTACTAATAAAATGAAGGTGGAAATGATGCATACAGGATATTTTAAAAAAAATGTTTCATTAAAAAAGTATGAGTATTTAACTTTCACAGGCGAGATAATTAAACCAAAAACAGCAACACAATTATTATATATGGAAAATATTGATAATTATGATATAGTAATAGCAATAGGACCTGCTGGTACAGGAAAAACTTTTTTAGCTGTGATGTCTGCTTTGTTAAAATTTGAGCAAGGAGAGGTTTCAAAAATAGTTTTAACACGTCCTGTTGTAGAAGCTGGTGAAAAGTTAGGTTATTTACCTGGAGATCTTTATGACAAAATAAATCCATATTTAAAACCGTTGTACGATGCATTTTTTATATTATTAGGTCAGGATAAGTTAAGACGATATTTAGACGAAGAAATTATTGAAATTATACCTTTAGCATATATGCGTGGCAGAACTTTAAATGATGCATTTATTATATTAGATGAAGCACAGAATACAGTTCCAGAACAAATGAAAATGTTTTTAACAAGGTTGGGAACAAACTCTAAATTAGTTATTGCAGGGGATATAACTCAGGTAGATATTGACAACAAACAAAATTCTGGTTTAGTTCAGATATCAAAAATTCTAAAAAATTTAGATGAAATAAAATTTATATTTTTTAACGAACACGATATTATAAGACATAAATTAGTAAAAAAAATAATAAAAGCTTATGAGATGTGGGAAAAAATAAGTGATTAAAAAAATTTTTTCTTTGTTAATTAAAACCAAACCGTTAGTAATAAAATTATTAGAACGAATAGAGTACTTAGAAAACTATTACATTAGCAGGGCAAAGGGTAAAGTAGAAAAAAGTAGATTTCATTTGCCGGAGTGGTTGTTAGTTTTTTTGTTTATTATAATTTTCACAGGAATATATATTTTAACTCAACCGTATATATTAAATTCTACAATAATTTATGTGTTAGTAAAAATTATTAATATTTTAATTTTTATTTTTTTAGTATGGTTTTCAATAAAACATTTTATAGAAAAACTTAGAAGTTCATATTTAACGAATTTAGAGGAATATAGAAGACAAATTGTTATATTTTGGTCTATTGTAATTTTAAATTTTGCAACTACATATTTATTGCGTATAGTGGGAATGTTTTCTTTTTATTTTATACCCGTGTTTGGATACACATTACTTGTAACATTACTTATCAATGATTTTTGGGGTGGAATTTATGCAATTTTAATGTCGTCAATTTGTTCATGGTTATTTGGTTGGTCATTTGAATACTTTATTTTTTTTCTTCTTAGTTCTTTATATGTTACAAAAATGTCAGTTAAAATTTTTTCTAGGAAAGATATTGTTACAGTAATTTCAAAATCTACACTAATAAACATTTTTATAGCGGTGAGTTTAGCTTTTATATTAAGGCCAAAAATAGAACCTGGAATATTTAAAATTAACGAATATACTTTATCATCTGGAGTTTCTATAATAGACATTGTATTTGGCAATTTGTTAGGAGGACTTTTGTCTTGGTTAATAGTTATAATTTTTTTAAATCCAATAGAAACGATATATGGTCGTACCACAAACATTAAATTAGTAGAACTTGCTAATTTTAATCATCCGTTATTAAAACAACTGATAACTGATACTCCAGGAACATACCATCATTCAATAATAGTCTCTTCATTAGCAGAACAGGCAGCAGTAGAACTTAATGCAAATTCTCTTTTATGCAAAGTTGCTGGTTACTATCACGATATTGGTAAATTAACAAAACCAGAATATTTTATTGAAAACCAGATCTCAACTCAAAATCCGCATAAAGAGTTAAATCTTTCCCTATCAAGTTTAATTATTATAAATCATGTTAAAGAAGGAGTAACTTTGGCTCAAAAGTATAAGTTAGACAAGGTTGTTATTGACATTATACAACAGCATCATGGAGATTGTTTGATCCACGGTTTTTATGAAAAAACGTTACAGTTAGGCATTGACGGTATGGAAGAAAGATTGCGATATCCTGGTCCTAAACCACAAACTAAAGAAGCTGTAATTGTAATGATAGCGGACTCTTGTGAAGCAGCATGTCGTAGTATTTCAGAACCAGATGTGCCAAAAATAAAAGAAACAGTAGAGCGAGTAATAAACACAAAGTTTGTTGAAGGACAGTTTGATGATTCGCCAATTACGCTAAGGGATTTATATCAAATGGCAAATATTATGACTCATATGTTAACAAGTTTTTACCATTTAAGAACTTATCATAGTGATGACAAATAATTTATGTTAATAAATATAGTTTGTAAAGTTAAAAGGGAAGTAATATCAGTTAACAAAATAAAACAAATTGTCTATAAAGTTATAAAATATTTATTTAAAAAAGATTCAAATAAAGTTGAGTTAAATATTGTTCTAGTTAATAACAAAGTAATAAGGGATTTAAACAAAAGGTTTTTTAACAAAAACACAACTACTGATGTAATTAGTTTTAATTATACAAAATATGAAGGAGAGATTATAATTTCTGTAGAAGAAATTATAAAACAATCTAAATATTATAATAATACAATAAAAAAAGAATTTATTTTTGTATTAGTTCATGGACTATTACATTTATATGGTATGGAAGATTATACAAAGAAAGATAAAATAAAAATGCAAAATTTCGCTACTAAAATAATAAAAAAACTAAACATATGTTTATAATAATGATACTTTTTTTGTTGTTGATGTCAGCATTTTTTTCTGGTTCAGAATCTGCTTTAACATCATTGTCTGATTACAAAATAAGAAAGTTGTATAATAAACACAAGTGGTTACGTTCTGCATTAAAACTTTGGATTTGTCGTCCATATAGAATTATCATTGCAATACTTTTAGGGAATACAATGGTTAATTTGTTGATAAGTTCATATTCAACAGATTTATTTGTTCATTTACCGATAAAAGTTTCTTTAGAAATAAAAGAGTTTGTTGTTTGGATAATGGTAACTATAACAATAATAATTTTTGCAGAATTAATTCCGAAAGTTTTATCTAAAAATTTTCCTGAACGAATTACAAAAATAATTTTATTACCGATATATGTAATTCACTATTTAATATTAATAATTTTTTTGCCAATTTTTTATTTAGTAGAAAAACATATAAAAAAAGAAGAAGCAACATTTTTTACTAAAATAGAAGAATTAAAAAAAACTATTTCAGATTCTTCAAAAACAATTTTTCACAAAGACATAAACGAATTATTTGAACGTGCAATAAAATTTAACGAAATTCGTATAAAGGATATTATGACCCCAAAAATCAAAGTAGAAATGGTAAATATTACAAATAAAAATATTTCAACAATTATGGAACAAATAATAGAAACAGGCAAAACCCGTGTTCCATTATGTGATGGGAATGATGAAAAAATTATAGGATTTGCAATGGTTAAAGATTTATTTTATTTGTGTTCTTCTGGGATAGAATGTTCTGTATCAGATTTAGTGCATCCGATATTGGAATTTAATATTAACACTAAAGCAAAAGATGCTATTAAAGAGTTCAAAAATACACAGATACACATTGCAAAGGTTGTAGATGATAGCAAAAAGTTTGTAGGAATAATAACTTTAGAAGATATTATAGAAGAAGTTGTAGGAGATATATTAGATGAATATGATATTAGGGCAGTCAGCAAATAACATTATAATAACTATAAAAGTAATAATATATTTTATATTTGTAATAATTTTAGCATATTTTGCTGGTATAGAAACTGCATTGTTAAGATATAGTGCAAAAAGAAAATTTATAAATGATAAGATTAAAGGATACATAGAAATTTGGGAAAAGAATCCTGCGTTAATATTAGCAACAATTTTGGTCGGGACAAATTTTGCTTGTGCTGGAGTTGGTGTTCTTAGTAATAGTTTAAATATAAATATTATAATTTCAACATTAGTGTTATTAATTTTTGGTGAGATATTACCGAAAATGATTTCGTTTTCCAACTCGGATAAAATTTTAAATTTTGGGATAAAAAGGTTAGTGCTTTTTAGTAAAACAATAATTCCATTAACAAATTTTTTAGTGAGTTTTAGTTCTTTTATATTAAGTTTTTTTATTGGAGAGAAATCTAAAGAAGATCCGTTTCTTTCTTCTGAAGAGTTAAAAGAATTAATAAAACAAGATGAAAATGTTTCACAAGAAGAACAAAAAATGTTTGCAAATGTAATTGAACTGGCAGATAAACGAATTTATGAAATTATGGTTCCAAAAGAGGATATTGTTGCTATTAACAGTAATGCTTCAATAGAAGAAATTATAGAAAAACTTAGTAACACAAAATTTTCCAGAGTGCCAGTTTTTCGTGGTAGTATAGACAATATAATAGGTATTGTGTATACAAAAGATATAACGGTTGCGATGCAGAACAAAAGTTTGTTATTGTTGGATGATATAATAAGACCACCATATTTTGTAATAAACACAGCTAAAGTAGTTGATATTTTGAAACAATTCAAGCAGGGTAAAAATCATTTAGCGGTAGTTGTGGACGAATATGGAGCAACTATGGGTATTGTTACAATAGAAGATATTATAGAAGAAATCTTTGGTGAAATTTATGATGAATATGATGTTAAAGAAGAAAAAATTATTCGTTTGAATGTACAAGATTATATTGTGATGGGAGACGAGAGTTTAAAAAAGATAAATGATTTTTTTGGTTCAAGATTTAATGATGACGAGGTTGTGACATTGAGTGGTTATATAATAACTAAATTAGGTCGTATGCCGGTTGTTGGAGAAAAGATAATTTTAGAAAATTTAGAAATAGAAATACTGGATACTACTAATAAAGTAATAAAAAGAGTTAAGACAACAAAAAAATGAGTATTGGAGATTTTATGTTATGAAAAAGGATACAAGATTACAGGCCTGGGCATTACTTATCCCGGAAATAAAGCAGTTGATCAAAGAAAAAAATTTTAAAGCACTGAAAGATGTTATTAACGAAATTCATCCAACAGATTTAGCAGAAGGATTTAGTAATTTTGAACTTGAAGAAAAATTGATTGTATTTAGATTATTAAACTCAAATCGTGCAGTGGCTTTATTTGAAGATTTAGAACCACAAGAACAGATTTTTTTAATTGAAAACATGGAAACAAATCCGTTAGAAAATTTGTTAACTGATATGCCTGTGGATGAGAAAACAAAATTATTAAAAAAACTTCCAGAAAGAGTTAAGAAAAAGTTGCTTAATTTAATAAAAAAAGAAGAACTTATCGTTGTAGAAAACAATTTAAAATATAACGAAAACATTGCCGGTTCTGTGATGAATACGTATTATATTTCATTAAGTCCGACAATGTCAGTTAAACAATCTATTGAAAAAATACATTCATTATCAAAATTTAGAAAATATTCTGATATGAACACTTTTTATGTAATTGATAATGAAGGCCGACTGTTAGGTGGGATAAGTTTACGCAAACTTATAGCTGCACCTTCAGATATAAAAGTTTCTGAAATAATGAGTTCGGTTAATTTTATTAAAACAAAACCAGATACACCTTTGGAAGAAGTTGCAAAGATGTTTGCAAAATATGATTTAATAGTTTCGCCTGTGGTTGATGATAACGATAGACTTATAGGTATAATTACAGTTGATGATGTAATTGATATAATTAATACAATAAATACTACACAGATTTATAGTGTGGGAAAAATGTCAGCTGAAGGTGGAGAAGAAATAAAGTATGCAAATTCTACTTCGTTTGATTTGGTTAGAAGAAGAATAGGGTGGTTAATTTTTCTTGCAGTAGTAAATTTTTTATCTGGTAGTGTATTGCAAACTTTTGAATCAGCACTAGCAACTGTTGTGTCACTAACTTTTTTTATACCGATGTTGTTAGATACAGGTGGTAATGCAGGTTCTCAAACATCTGTTACAATAATAAGAGGTCTTGCTACAGGTGATGTTACATTTAAGAATGTATGGAAGATTGTAAAATTAGAACTTGTAGCATCTTTAATAATGGCGTTGTTAGTAGGATTTGTAGCGTTTTTCCGAGCATATCTTATAGGTGAAGGTGTTTTATTAGCAGTTGTTGTAGGTTTAAGTATGGTTGTGGTAATTTTGTTGTCAATTTCTACTGGAGTAGCACTGCCATTATTATCTAAAAAAATTGGTATTGATTCTGCTGTTTTTGCAGGACCTATAATTACTACAGTAGCAGATGTAATAGGTTTAATTGTGTATTTTAAAATTGCGCAGATAATTTTGCCACAATTACGAGGATTGCATTAATAATGTATAAAAATGTTCAAGGAATAGTTCTAAATAAATATGATATAAATGATTATGATAAAATAATAGTTTTATACACATTACAGTTTGGAAAGGTTAAAGTTATGTTCAAAAGTGTAAAAAAACACAATGCAAAATTATTGGCATTAACAGATATTGGTAATGAAATAGAAGCACAAGTATATTTTATAAAAAATTTTAATGGTAATTATAGGTCAAAGGTTATTGGAGGAAAGGTTTTGTTAAATTGTGATAATACAAAATTATTTTATGACAAATATCTAAATTTGTGTAGAGTTTTAGAGATTATGGATAGTTTTACTTTAGATTTAATTTCAGATGAAAAAAAATATGAATTATTAAAACGAGTAATAAAAGTTCTTGGTAATTCTCAAAATCCAGAAAAGGTTTTTATAGCATTTGTTTTAAGATTCATAAATCTTTGTGGTTATAAACCACATTTATATAATTGTGTGATTTGTAAATCTGATCTAAATAGTTTATCGGTTGGGTTTGATTTTATAAACTCTGGTGTTTTGTGTACAAATTGTTTTAAAAAAAAAGATTTTTCATTTGATAACAAAATGAAAGTTTCTAAAAAATCTATTGAATTATTACAAAAATTTTACAAAATTTCAGGAGAAGAAGCAGATAATTTACAAATAGAACAAGAAATTTTTGAAGAGATAAAAAAAATTATATATAAATATTTGTGCAATTATGCACACTATAATTTAAAAACTATAAATTAAATAATAAATTATGAACTTACAATCTATAATAATGAGTTTAAACAAGTTTTGGTTAAAACAGGATTGTATCTTATGGCAACCATACGACACAGAAAAAGGAGCAGGAACATTTAATCCGGCAACATTTTTAAAATGTTTAGGTCCGCAAGAATGGTGTGTTGCGTATGTGGAACCTTCTCGTCGTCCTGCAGATGGACGTTATGGAGAAAATCCGAACAGGTTGCAACATTATTATCAATATCAAGTAATTCTAAAACCTTCACCATCAAATGTACAAAATTTATATCTTAAATCTCTTGAAAGTATAGGAATAAAAATTAATGAACATGATATAAGATTTGTAGAAGATGATTGGGAATCTCCTACATTAGGTGCGTGGGGGTTAGGCTGGGAAGTGTGGTTAGATGGTATGGAGGTTACACAGTTTACATATTTTCAGCAAGTTGGTGGAATAGATTTAGAGCCGATTTCTGTAGAAATAACTTATGGTTTAGAAAGATTAACAATGTTTTCTCAGGATAAAGATTCTGTTTTTGACATTTTGTGGAATAATAAAATAACTTATGGCGATGTACATATTGAAGATGAAAAACAATGGTCAAAATACAATTTTGAACTTTCAAATGTAGAAATGATAAAAAGACATTTTGAAGATTATTATAAAGAATGTTTAAGATTGTTAGAAAACGATTTAGTTATTCCGGCATATGATTTTGTATTAAAATGTTCTCATATGTTTAACTTATTAGATGCGAGAGGTATTTTATCTTTAACTGAAAGGACAAACTATGTTTTACAAGTGCGAAGTTTGGCAAACAAAGTTGCACAAAAGTATCTTGATAATATAAAAAATAAAAATTCAAAATAAAAATTTTAGTATGATTAAGAATAAAAGTTTGTTAGTAGAAATTTATGTAGAGGAATTCCCGGTGCGTTATTTGTTATCTGTTAATAAACAGTTACCAGAAATTATAAAAAATGTTCTTATGGAATACAAAATTGTATATGGAGAGATAGAAGTTTCAGTTTCTCCTATAAGGTTGGTTATTTATGTGAACAATTTAGAAGAAAAGACCTCAAAAGAAATAATAGAAACAATTGGACCAAATACAAACATAGGAATAAAAAATAACGAGTTTACAGGTGCAGCGATAGGGTTTGCTAAAAAATATAGTATAGATTTAAAAAATTTATACATAAAAGAAACTAACAAAGGAAAATTTTTAGCATTTAAAAAGATTTTTGGTGGTGAAAATGTAAAAGATATTCTTGCTGAGGTTGTTAAAAATATAATTTCTAAATTATCTTTTGATAAAACAATGGTTTGGAATGAAAAAAGATTTAAGTTTCCAAGACCAATACGAAATATTTTAATTTTTTATGGTGATGAAAACATAAAGGCAACTATTGCAGGAGTAAAAACTACAGATACTACTTTTGGTTTAAAAACTTTACCAGTAAAAAAGATAAAGATAAAAGGAAATTCATCGAAATCTGCTACTGAAAGATATTTTGAACTTTTAGAAAATGAATGTGTTATAGTAAATCATGAGAAGAGGTTAGTTGTTTTAAAGAATATGTTAGAAAATATTTGTTCAAATAAAGATTTGAAGTATGATAATGATAATAGATTATTAGAAGAGATAAATTTATTAGTAGAATATCCGACATGTGTCTTATGTGATTTTGATAAGATATTTTTAAAATTACCTAAAGAAGTAATATCTACTTGTATGAAAACAAAACAGAAGTTTATTCCATTGTACAATTCTAATAATGATCTAATAAACAGTTTTATTGGAGTAAAAAATGGTAGTTCTGAACATTTGATCAATGTTAAGAAAGGATATGAAAAAGTTTTAGTAGCGAGATTAAATGATGCAAAATTTTTTTATGAAACGGATTTAAAGACAGATTTTGTCAAAAGAGTAGAATTGTTAAAAGACATAATATATAATGCAAAAATAGGGAGTTTATATGATAAAGTTTTAAGGATAAAATTTTTAGCACAATACTTTAATAAAAAAATAGGTTATAATTTTGAAGAAAATATTTTGTCACAAACTGCAAGTATAATAAAAAATGATGTTACTACACTAATGGTTCAGGAATATCCGGAACTTCAAGGGATAATGGGAAAATTTTATTGTTTAGAACAAAACATTTCTGATGAGATTGCTGTGGTATGTCAAGAACATTATTTACCAAAAAGTTTTGACGACATTTTACCTAAAAATAATATTAGCATATTATTTGCAATTTCATCTAAATTTTCAGATATTTTAGATAATGTTATTATAAACAACTTACCTTCAGGTACATCGGATCCGTTTGGTTTAAAAAAAGTTGCTGATGGACTGATTAAAATTATGGTTGAGAAACGGATTGATGTCTCATTGAAAGATATTTTTGAGAAATATTGTGATTTTTGCAGTAAGAAGTATGATGATAATATTTTAGATTTATTAAAAAATTTTCTAAGACAGAGGGTGGAAAATATTTATACCTCGAACGGATATAAAATAGATGAGATAAGAGCTGTTATGTTTAATTTTGATGGAGAATTTAGTTCAAAAATATTTTGTTTAGAAACTGTTAATAGGTACAGAAATAATATTGAGTTTAATAAGTTAATAGACATATACAAACGTGTTAAAAACATTTTGATGCAAGGTAAACAAAAGTATAATTTTGAACAAATTGTTCAAGAAATTGATAAAAATTTATTAAAACTTTCACAAGAAAATTTTTTAGTATCAAAAATCTCAGATTCTTATGTAAAGATTAAACAGTTTTATAAAGAAAAGAAGTTTAAAGAATTAATTGATGAAATAATAAGATTAAAACCTGCCATTGACAACTTTTTTGAGAAAGTTTTAGTTTTTGATAAAGAAGACGCTGTTGCGATAAATAGGTTAAGAATAGTGAATAAAGTATTAATTATATTTGATTACATAGGAAAATTGGAGTTAATACAACAATGAAAAAGTGGTTAAAATTTATCTTTGGAATTTTGATAAGTGTGGTTATAATCTATATGTTGTTAAAAGTTATAGATATTAAATCAGTGATTAAAATAATAAAATCTGCAAAGATTGTTTATTTAATAATAGTTTTTTTTATAGGAATACTATTGATACTATTGAGAAGTTTTAGGTGGAGGATGTTTTTAAAACAGTATAAAGAATACAATATATCATTATTTTTTGAATCAACTAACGTTGGGTTAACAATGAATAATTTTTTACCATTTAGAATTGGAGATTTGGTGCAGGCATATTTGTTATCAAAGAAATCTGGTTTATCAAAGTCATTAACATTTTCTACAGTTTTAATGGAACGATTTATAGATTTTTTTCCACCGATAATATTTATTATTATAGGTTCTTTTTATGTAATATTGCCGAAAGAGATAAGTTTGCCATTGGCAGGAATTATTTTTATTGGTTTGATAGTTTTCATTGTTATAATTATAAAATTTAAGAATATAATTTTAAATAAAATAGAAATGTTATTGTTAAAAAAACATTTTTATGTTAAATTTTATAATATATTAAAAAACTTTTATGTTGGAATTGAGAATTTTAAAGATATTAAATTATTATCAAAGATTGTGCCTATAACATTTTTGTTATGGAGTGGATATAGTTTAACTGCATATTTATGTTGTTTATCATTAGGAATAGATTTACCTTCTTTTTGGTCAGCATTTTTAGTTCATGCAATTATAGTTTTAAGTGTTTTAGTGCCATCTTCGCCTGGTTATATTGGAACTTGGGAAGCGATGAGTATTTTTGCACTAAAAATTTTTGGTATAGATGAAACTTTAGGATTAGCTTTTGGTTTAGTATTTCATCTAATGTGTATGTTGCCTGTTATAGTTTTTGGTTTATATTATTTAATGAAAGAGTTTACTATAATAAAAAATGTAGCAGAGGAAAATTAGATTATGAAACTTAATAGAAAACACAAAACAACAACTTCTTTAGTAGATCTTGCTCCTATGACAGATATGGTATTTCAGGTTTTATTATTTTTTATAATATCTTCTTCTTTTATAGTAGAACCTGGAATAAAAATAAATTTGCCAAAATCTCAAACTTCTGAACTACAAGTACATCAAAAAATGATGGTAACAATAAATGACAAACAAGAAATCTTTATGGACAAAAAACCTGTTAAGTTAGAAAATTTGGAACATAGAATAAAACTTGCGTTACCTTACTATAAAGAAAAAGTTGTTATAATTAGAGCAGATAAAACAGTTCCTCATGGTTTAGTTGTTCAAGTTATGGATAAAATAAAACTTGCCGGGGCAGAAAAGTTAGCAATAGCGACTGAAAAAGAATAAAATTTTTTAAATTTTTTTGATAAAAGAATATAACTTTATTTCTACCGAATACTTACAAAGTACGAACAATTTAATGAAAAAATATTAAATCTTGATTTTTAATTTTTCGTGTTGTATAATTAAAAATCAAAAAATTTTATTAGGAGGACATTTTTTATGCATATATTAGTTTGTATAAAACAAGTTCCAGCAACTACATCAGTACAAATAGATCCTAAAACCGGAACATTAAAAAGAGAAGGTGTAGAATCAATAATAAACCCGTTTGACGAATATGCTATTGAAGAAGGTATAAGGTTAAAGGAAAGAGTTGGTGGCAAAGTTACAGTTATAACCATGGGTCCGCCACAGGCAGAATCTGCCTTGAGGGAAGCTTTATCACGTGGTTGTGATGATGCGATATTAGTTTCTGATAGAAGTTTTGCAGGAGCTGATACTTGGGCAACGTCTTATACATTAGCACAGTCTGCAAAACTTTTAGGTGATGTAGATTTAATAATATGTGGCAAACAAGCTTCTGATGGTGATACAGCACAGGTTGGTCCTGGTGTTGCAGAAAAGATGGATATACCTCATGTAGCATATGTTAAAAAGGTTATAGACATAAAACCACCACAATCAAACCATCAAGGAACTATAAATGTTGAACGTATGTTAGAAGATGGGACGGATATTTTGGAGATGACATTACCTGCACTTATTACTGTAGTGAAAGAAATTAATACACCACGTTTGCCTACTTTGAAAGGTATGATGGCAGCAAAGAAAAAACAAGTTTTGAAATGGAATAAAGAGACGATTGCAGCTGAAGAGGATAAAATTGGATTAAAAGGTTCACCGACACAAGTTATGAAAATATTTTATCCTCCAGCAAGACAAGGTGGAGAACGAATTTTTGGCAAAGATGTAACAGAGATGGCACAAAAATTAGTTGAAAAATTACATTCTTGTGGTATTTTATAAAAATAAATTTTCAGTAATATATATTTTTAGGAGAAACAAAAACAATGAATAAGATAGAAGTTATAACCAACAAATGTACAGGATGTACCTTATGTGTAAAAAGTTGTCCCTATGGTGCAATTTCTATGCAACAAGTGGAACATGAATTAGAATCTGGTAGAAAAATAAAAAATCTTGCAGTGATAGATTTAGGTAAATGCACTTACTGTGGTTCTTGTGTTGAAGAGTGTAAATTTAGTGCAATAAATTTGGAGAAAGATAAGATAGAAATTAGTGAAGAGATGAAAAGTTATAAAAATATTTGGGTTTTTGCAGAACAACGACATGGTCAGATAGCGCCTGTAGTGTTTGAACTAATAGCAGAAGGAAAAAAGTTAGCTGAAAAACTAAATGTAAAAATCGCAGCGGTATTATTAGGGCATAGAATAAAAAATAAAGTTGATGAACTTATAAGTTATGGAGCAGAGATTGTTTATATAGTTGACGATCCTGTGTTAGAAGAATTTTTAGATGAACCATATTGTGAAGTGTTAAGTTGGTTGATCAAAGATGAAAAACCAGAGATAATTTTGATGGGAGCAACAAACATAGGCCGTTCATTTGCGAGTCGTGTCGCAACAAGAATTTATACAGGTTTAACTGCAGATTGTACTGCTTTAGAAGTAGATTTAAAAACCAGAAATCTTTTACAAACAAGGCCTGCTTTTGGTGGAAATGTTATGGCAACAATTTTAACACCTCGGCACAGACCTCAAATGGCAACAGTTCGGCATAAAGTTTTTAAACCATTACAAAAAGATGAGAGTAGAAAAGGTGAAGTTATAGAAAAAAAATATGATTTTACAAACTCTAAAATCAGGACAAAATTTTTAGAGTTTATAAAAGACACAACTGCAAAAGTGAACTTGGCAGAAGCGGATATAATAGTTTCTGGTGGTCGTGGTGTTGGTAGTGCGGAAGGATTTAAGTTGATAGAAGAATTTGCAGATTTAATTGGAGGAGCTGTTGGAGCGTCTCGTGGAGCTGTAGATTCGGGGTGGATACCATATTCTCACCAAGTTGGACAAACAGGAAGAACTGTTGCGCCAAAGGTTTACATAGCTTGTGGTATTTCAGGACAGATACAACATTTGGTAGGAATGAGTTCTTCAGATATAATAGTTGCAATAAACAAAGATCCTGAAGCGCCAATGATGAAACTTGCAACATATAGTATTGAAGCTGATATGTTTGAAATTTTACCGCAACTGATTAAAATAATAAAACAAGAAAAAGGGATAAGTTAATAAATCATAATTTTTATAACACCGTTTTTTTTGAAAATATTTAATTAAAGTTGTTGAAAGATTTTTTTACTTACCATGTTATGAAAAATAGAAAGAATTTTGGTATAAATTGTGATAGAAAAAAAAATTCTAATTCACAGCTTGTTATACCTGACATATCAGTTATTGGTGGAGGTTCTATAGGTTTGTTACTATCTTCGTTTTTATCTAAAAAAAACAAGGTTTTATTGTTAACTCGCACTAGTAAACAAGCAAAAATAATTAATGAGAATGGAGTTTTAGTTTCAGGGGTTACAAAATTTTTTTCAAAAAATGTTGTTGCAAAAAAATATGTAAGTAAACTTTTAAAAGGAGCAAAGATACTTTTTGTTTGTCTTAAAAATTATGACACGCAAAAAGTTCTGACAGAAATTAAACAAAATGTTTCTTTAAGAACACTGATAGTTACGTGTCAAAATGGTTTAGGAAACAGGGAATTAATTTCTAACATTTTTCCTAAAAATAAAGTTGTAGAATCAATAATAACTTTTGGTGGGACAAAAAAAATGAATTTTAAAGTAGACCTTTTAGGCAGTGGTCAAATATTATTGCCTAAAAATTTTAGACATAAGGATATGTTAAATATTAAAAATCCTTTTATAAAAATAAGTTATGTAAGTAACATTAAAGAACATTTGTGGAAAAAGTTTATCATAAACTGTAGCATAAATGCTTTAGGTACAATTACAAGATTAAAAAATGGTGATTTAGTCAACAAAAAAAGTGGAACAATAGAACTGATAAAAAGTTTAGTTAAAGAGGCGGTTGTTGTTGCAAGAAAGTATAAAATAAAAGTAAGTGATAAAGTATTTAATGATGTGGTGAAAATTTGTAACAAAACTAAAAATAATATAAATTCAATGTTACAAGATATTATAAATGGCAAAGGTGTAACAGAAATAGAATTTCTAAACGGTAAACTTTTAAAGTTAGCGGCAAAAAATGGTTTATATTTACCAGCAAATGAAATGGTTTATGATCTAGTAAAAAATATTGAGCATATGAATAGAAAGATTTATGGATAATTATATTATGAATAATTATATAAAAGTATCAGGTGACTATTTTGATATGGGCTATGAACAAGGGAAGAAATTTTCCTGTGAAATAAGTAATATGTATGATAGGTTTATCAACTCAGAAGTAATAAAAATCTTAAAACCAAAATTAATTCCAAAAACTTTGTTTTCATTTTTGTTAAAAAACGAATTGTTAAAAAGATGGCGTCGTCCTATAGAAGTTTTATTACCAGAATATTCTTTAAGGATAAAAGGTTTATCTGAAGGATCCAAAACTTCACTTGCAAAACTTTTTGCAATACAATCGTTAGAAGTTATGTCAAACGATACTACCTATTTTTTAGGAGGTTGTTCTTCAATATGTATTTTACCAAGTTCATTAAAAACGCCAAACTTAATTTTAGCAAAAAATTTTGATTATTTATCAGAGTTTTCAACGGATCATTTGGTAAGACAGAGTAATCCAAAAAAAGGGTATAAAAGTTTAGAGGTTACTTATAAACAAATAGTAGGTTCTCATGATGGAATGAATGAAAAAGGACTTGTTGTAATGTACAATTATGGTTTGACTACAGAAAAAACAGAAAGGCGAATTCCTATAACAATACTTGTACAACAAATTTTAGAAAGATGTTCAAATGTAGAAGAAGCAATAACTTTTATAAAAAATTTTAGGTATCCAAATGGTGCTATTTTAACTTTAGCTGATAGCGCGAATCATGCTGTGTGTGTAGAAATAACACCAGAACATTTAGGAATAAGAAAACCTGATCAAGGTTTTTTATTAGCAACAAATTATTATTTATGTAAAGAGACAAAACCGTTTGATATTTCCCATGAAGCACGATTTAAGAAAAAAAATATTCCTGAAGGTCTAAAAGGTAGGCGTGTTCATGAATCGAGTGAGTTAAGGTATAATAGGTTTGAAGAACTTGTAAAAAAGTATAAAATTATTGGTATAAAAGAGTTAGATAGTATTTTAAAGGATCACTTGGGAGAAGATTTAGGAAATGATAATACAATATGCAGGCATGGGAAGTTGTTGTCTACTCAAGTAGGATTAATTTTTGTCCCGAAACAAAGACAAATAAAAGTATTTTTTGGTAATCCTTGTAGAACAAATTCTTTAGAGTTTTATCTTGAATAGTTAGTATAAAATTTAGTATAAATAATAAATATGTTAAAAGATGTAATATTAATAGTAAATTCTGTAGTGACGATTTGGTTATTTATTCTGTTTGTTTCTATTTATAGGTGTAAAGATTCTCCGTTAAAACAAATCCCTAACCTAAAACGGGCTATTTTGTTATTAATTGCATTTTCGTGTATATTTTCTGCGAGCATATTTTTTGCTGTGTTTTTATCAAACAAAATTCCTGTATCAACTTTTTTTCTTAGGTTATCTTGGATATCTGCTTTTTGTGTAACAAGTTATTTTTATTTAGTTACAGTTTTTGACAGAGATAAAAAATATACTCCTATTGTAATTATCCAATACATAATTGCAGCAATAATTACAATTTCTGCTTTTACTCCATTAGGTATAACTAAAGTTTATTCTGTTTATCCTGGAGTTAGAGAATCTGGGATTATGGATTTAATTTTTAGAATTTGGATAATAACCACATTATTTTATTCGATATATTTAGTGTATAAGTTGTATCGTAGTAATAATTCAGATGAACATAAAAAAGAATACTTTAAATATTTTATGATGAGTTTACTGTTTTATGTTTTTGTTGCATTAATTTTTGGTGCTATGTTACCATTGTTTGGTATAACTACATATAGTTATTTAGTGCCAGTAGGGGCTTTAGTATGGATAATTTCAATGTTATTTTTTATGAAGAAACAGTTTTTGTTAAACGTGGAAAAATTTTATTATGAAATTTTGTTTTATAGTGTGTTTTTGAGCGTAATAGTTATTTCACATTATTTAATATTAAACTTTTTATTTAACATTATAAAGTTGTCATATGTTACTAGTTGCAGAACATCTTTAATTATTTTAGTTTTAATATTTTTTTCAACAAGTATTTTATATAAAGCAGAGAAGTTTTTAGGAAGTATTATTTTTAGTAAAAAAGTCAAATACCAGAAACTAATACAAGAAACAGCCAGGTCAATAGTAGAAATTTTAGATTTTGACCGTATGTTACAATTTGTATTAGATAGAATACAACAGACCTTTGGAGTATCAAAAATTGCAATTTTTTTGTTAGATAAGGATAATAATAAAAATGAATCAGAACAAAGTTATAAATTAGTTAGCGGAAAAGGTTTTACTAAGCCAGATTTGTTATATTTCAATAATAGAAAAATAATTCGTTGGTTAGAAAAAAATAAGGAACCTTTTATGTTAGATATTGCAATGCACACTTTAGAAAAAGATAAATTTAAAGAGTTTACTGAAGGGTTAAATATTTTTGGTGCTGTAGTTATTATTCCAATATTTTATAATGAAAAACTTATTGGTATATTAACTATGGATGATAGAAAAGGAGATGGGGAATTATTTTCTATAGATGAAATAGAAATAATTAAATCTTTATCGGATCAATTAGCAATAGCAATACAAAACAGTTGTTTATATAAAGAATTGGATATGTCTTATTTACAAATTATTCGTGCATTGTCATTGACTCTTGAATCAAAAGAATCTTATTTAATAGGACATACTGACGATGTTGTAAAATATGCTGCAATTCTTGCAAGAGAACTTGGATTGTCACAAAAAGAAATTTTTGTTATAACTCAAGCAGCAATATTGCATGACTTAGGTAAAATTGCGATACATGATTATATTTTAGCCAAACCTGATAAACTTACAGAAACAGAATGGCAAGAAATTAAACAGCATCCTATAAAAGGTGCTAAAATTTTGGAAGCGTTACCATTTTTAAAAGATGTTGCGGAAATTGTAAAACATCATCATGAATATTATAATGGCAATGGCTATCCTGAAGGATTAAAAGCAGATGAGATACCGTATGGGGCACGAATTTTATCAATAGCAGATGCAGTTGATTCAATGTTGTCAGATAGACCCTATAGAAAAAAAATGTCAGTTAGGGAGGTTATTGAAGAGTTACAAAAAAATAAAGGAAAACAGTTTGATCCTGTTTTAGTAGAGAAATTCTTGGATTTGATAAAAGAAAATCCTACTATGATATTAGGGTTAGATACGGAATAAAAAATGGAAATTTTACATTCAAAGATAGAGCTTAATACCAAAGGTGAGATTGATATTGTTAATATAACAGATATGGTAGACTCTTTTGTAAAGGAACAGTCTATTAAAAAAGGTTTAATTACAATATTTGTTCCTGGTGCAACAGGTGCTGTAACGACTATGGAATATGAAACTGGATTGATTATAGATACACAAGAAATGTTTAAAAAAATTATTGAAGAAAATAAAAAATATCAACACGATGTATCTCATGTAAAGGGAAATGCAACTTCACATTTAAGAGCATCTTTAGTAGGACCATCTTTAACTGTTCCTATTAAAGAGAATAAGTTACAACTTGGAATATGGCAAGAAATTGTTTTTATAGAATTTGACAATCGGCCTCGTAATAGAGAAATTTTGTTAACCATTGTAGGTAATAAGTAAGTTCTAATTAAAAAAGTTATATTCTGTTCTAAAAACAATTTAATAATATTTTTATAAGTTACAAGGAGAATAATATTATGGACATTTTTGCAAAATGTTATAAATTTACTGATGCGAAGAAAGCACAGATGATGGGTGTATACCCATATTTCAAACCGATATCTACTGCACAAACTTCAGAAGTGATTATTAATGGAGAACGAAAAATAGTTTGTTGTTCAAATAATTATTTAGGCCTAACAATACATCCACGAGTTAAAGAAGCTTCAATTAAAGCTATAAAAAAGTATGGAACAAGTTGTACTGGATCAAGATTTCTAAGTGGGTCATTAGATATTCATGATGAGGTTGAGAAAAAGTTTGCAAAATTTATTGGTAAAGAATCTGCAACGCTTTTTACTACAGGACATCATGTTAACCAAGGTGTTATATCAGCATTAGTTGGTAGAGGAGATGTTGTTATAACAGACAAACTTGATCATGCGTCTATTCTTGACGGGTGCAGGTTATCTTATGGCGAGATGGTGCGGTTTAAGCATAATGATATGGAAGATTTAGAACGAGTATTGAAAAAATATGAAGACAAACCAAAACTTATTGTAGTAGATGGCGTATTTAGTATGGAGGGAGATATTTGTAACTTGCCAGAGATTGTTCGGTTGGCTAAATTTTATAATTCTCGTATAATGGTAGACGACGCACATTCTTTAGGTGTATTAGGTAGAAACGGTCGTGGGACAGCGGAACATTTTGGGTTAGAACTTGATGTTGATTTAATAATGGTTACTGCGAGCAAATCTTTAGCTTCTATAGGCGGATTTATTGCAGGAAGAGAAGAAGTGGTTCATTATATAAAACATTTTGCACGTTCTTTAATATTTACAGCTTCATTACCTCCAGCTCAAGTTGCAGCGATATCTGTATCTTTAGATATTATAGAAGAAGAACCAGAACGTAGAGAACGATTGTGGGAGATAACAAATAGAATGTTACAAGGGTTTAAAGATTTAGGTTTTAACACTAGATATTCTCAGACACCAATTATTCCAATAGTTATTGGAGGAGGATTACAAAAAGTTTTTGCTGTATGTAGATCGTTGTTTGATGAAGGAGTTTTTGCTTCACCGGTATTACCGCCAGCAGTTCCTGAAGGAGAGGAATTGATTAGAACAAGTTATATGGCAATACATACAGATGAACAACTTGAGTTTGTTTTGGACAAATTTGCAAAGGTTGGAAGACAGTTTGATATAATTCCGGGTGGAACATATAAAGGTAAGAGAATAAAATTAAAATCATTAAAAAGATCGTATCCACGCCGTATGGTATCTAAGTTTGTGTTAGGAACAAAAAAATGGATGAAAGAAATTTTTGGTAACCGGTTTACAAAAAAATAATAAAGTTTGTTATGAGAATTAAAAGTGTTAATACAAAAGAAGAACTTTTGAAATTTATAAAGTTTCAGTCAGAAGTTTATAAGGATGATAAGTATTGGGTTCCACAAATAATTAGTGATACGATATCTTTGTTTGATGAGAAAAAAAATTTGTTTTGGAAACATGCAGAAAAAAAGTTGTTTTATGTTGAAGACGCTACTGGTAAAATCTTAGGCCGGTGTGCAGGTGTGATTGATTACAACTTTATAAAATTTCACAATGAGAAGACAGGTTTTTTTGCATTTTATGAAAGTGTTAATGATTACTCAGTAACAGAAATGTTGTTGTCTACAGTAGAGTTGTGGTTAAAAGAAAAAGGTATGTTAAAAATGATAGGACCTACATCACCATCAACAAATGATGAGATGGGATTATTATGTGAAGGATACGATTCCGAACCTTTTTTAATGATGCCGCATAATCCACCTTATTATAACTTTTTGTTAACAAAATATGGTATGAAAAAAGCTAAGGATTTGTATGCGTACCTGTGGCTAAACAAAGAAAGTTCTTTGCCAATAGAAAGGTTAAGTAAAGTTGTTGATATGATTAAAAAAAAATATCCAGAGTTAACTTTAAGAGAAGTTGAGTTAAAAAATTTTGACAAAGAACTAAAAGTAGCAGTAGAAATTTATAACGAAGCATGGGAAAAAAACTGGGGTTTTGTGCCTTGGACAGAAGAAGAATTTATTTCTCAAGCAGTTAGGTTGAAACCTTTAGTAGATCCGAGGTTTATAGTTTTTGCATACATGGGTGCGGAACCTGCTGGAATAATTATTGCAGTACCTAATTATAATGAAGTATTAAAAAAATTAAATGGTAAATTAGGTTTGTTTGGCATTATAAAGTTTTTATATTATAGAAAAAAAATAAAATCTATTCGTGTAATGATAATGGGAGTAAAGAAAAAATTCCGGGGTAAAGGTGTTGAGACAGTAATGTTTTTAGATACAATAAAAAAAGGGTTATCTTGTGGTTATGAAAAAGGGGAGTTTTCATGGATTTTAGAAGATAACATAATGATGATACGTGCAGCGGAAATGTTAGGTACTAAAATTCACAAAAAGTATCGTGTTTATGAGAAAAAAATATAGGAGGATTAAACTTTTATGGAACAAAAAAAAGATTTGATACAAAAAATGGCTGCGCAACTAGAGGAATGGAGCAAAAAGTTAGTAGAACTTGATGAGCAGATAAAAAATATTAAGACAGAGAAAAAAGAAGAACTGTTAAAACAGGTAGAGATAATAAAAAAGAAGAAAGAAGAAATTAACGAAAAAATAGATAAACTAAAAGTTGCAGGTGGTGAGGCTCTATCACAATTAAAAATTGGTATAGAGAAAGCTTGGGAAGATATAAAAATTGCTTTTGAAACTGCAAAACAAAAGTTAAACCAAAAATAATATTTAAAATATGTTAATTCTAATATTTGCTTTAATGTTGTTAGTGACAGGAATAGTATTTGGTGTTCAAAACACTTCTTTAATTAGTTTAAGTTTTTTAGTATGGACATTTGAAGGTTCGTTAGCTATTGTAATTTTAATAACATTTTTGGTTGGCATAATTATTGGAATAATATGTACTTTTTATATAATATCAAAAAATAAAAGATCTAGATTATAAACAAAAAATATAGATATTGTTTTGATTTAATTAATATTTTAGGAGGTATTAAATGGAACAAAGTATAAGAGAATTAAATCAAAAAATAATTTCAGAATCAGCTTTTATCCACGATTTAAAATCAGAGATACATAAAGTTGTAGTTGGACAAGATTATGTTATTGACAGGATTTTGATAGGATTATTAGGTAATGGACATATACTTTTAGAAGGAGTTCCTGGACTTGCAAAAACGTTAATAATAAAAACAATTGCTGAAGCTGTTCAAACAAAGTTTCAAAGGATACAATTTACTCCTGATCTTTTACCAGCTGATATTATAGGAACTTTAATTTTTAATCCTCAGACAACAAATTTTGTAATAAAAAAAGGTCCTATTTTTTCTAACCTAATTTTAGCCGATGAGATTAACCGTTCTCCTTCAAAAACACAATCTGCATTACTTGAAGCTATGCAAGAACGACAAGTTACTATAGGAGATACAACATATAAACTTGAAGAGCCATTTTTAGTTTTAGCAACACAAAACCCAATTGAACAGGAAGGAACATATCCGTTACCTGAAGCTCAGATAGATAGGTTTATGTTAAAAGTAAAAATTTCTTATCCACAAAAAGATGAAGAAAAAAGTATAATAGATCTTGTTGCAGGGAAAGAATTGCCAAAAATAAAATCAGTTATAACGCCTAAAGAAATTTTGAATGCGAGAAAAATTATTGATGAAATTTATATTGATGAAAAGTTGAAAGAATATATTTTAAACATAATCTTTGCTACACGTCAACCACAGGAATATAATTTAACGGAACTAAAATCACTGATTATGTATGGAGTATCTCCAAGAGCTTCAATATATATGATAGTTGCATCCAAAGTTCTTGCATTTTTAAATCGTCGCGGGTATGTTATTCCTGATGATATAAAATCTGTTGCATATGATGTTTTGAGACATAGAATAATTTTGTCGTATGAAGCAGAAGCAGAAGAGATTAGTGCTGATAATGTTGTGGAACAGATTTTAAATGTAATTGAAGTGCCATAAGCGAAGTTTATGGGAAAACTTTTAATTTATTTAGGGCTCGTACTTATTATAATAGGTGTTTTGGCAATTTTTTTTCCAAAAATATTTTTAGTTGGAAAATTGCCAGGGGATATTTATTTTAGAAAAGGAAATTTTATTTTTTACTTTCCTATAGTAACATCTTTAATTTTAAGTATAATTCTTACGGTAATAATAAATCTCATCATAAAAAGAAAATGATAATAAAAAAAATCGTTATATTTTTACTTGTTATAATTGTTTTTAGTACACGTTGTTTTTCAAAAGTAGATAGGGTAAGAGTAGGTCTTATAGATGATGTTAGAAAGATGAAATTAGATTTATACAATAGAGGAGAGATGTTATATATTCAAGTAAATGAAAAAAATATAAGAAAAATTAAAGTAGAAGATACTTTAGAAATAATTTATGCTGGTAATAAGAAAGTAAAAATTTTAAATAAAGAATATCTGTTACCAATAAAACTTAGTTCTGCTGAAAAAATTAGTATAAACAAAAAATTGTACGAAGGTGAGATTGAAATAATTTCTGGAACAAAACAAGGGTTTAGTATAGTAAATATTTTAAGTTTAGAAAAATATTTATATGGAGTAGTTCCTTATGAGATAGATTTTTCTTGGACAGATGAAATGATAAAAGTTCAGGCAATAATTGCACGAACTTATGCTATTTCAAATCTTAATAGACATATTAAAGAAGGATACAATTTTTGTTCAACGGTTCATTGTCAGGTTTATGGTGGAGTTCATCCAACTCAGCATCCAAGAATAAAACAAATAATAGATTCTACACAAGGGTTAGTTGTAGTAGATGAAAATAATCGTTTAGTGCAAACATATTATCATGCAACTTGTGGTGGTTGGGTTGAAGATGTTAGTGATATTTGGTCTGGAGTAAACAAATTAAAATATCTTAGTGCAAAAAAATGTGATTATTGTAAGAAATCACCACATTATGAATGGGAGTATGAAATTGATAAAGAAAAGTTTAAAGAGATACTTTTTAGACATGGTTTATCAGTGGGAAAAATTGTTGATATTGATGTTTATACCAAAACAGCAACAGGTCGGGTAAAAGAAATTAAGATTGTAGGTAATAAAAAGACAGTAGAAATTTCAGCAAACAAATTAAGAGAGTTGGTAGGATATAACAGATTGAAAAGTACAATGTTTACTGAGATAAAAATATTACCTAAAAAAATATTATTAAAAGGTCGTGGTTGGGGTCATGGAGTAGGATTATGTCAGTGGGGAGCAAATTATATGTCGTTGTCTGGGAAAAAGTTTAATGAAATAATAGAATTTTATTATCCAAAGACAAAAATAAAAAAATATGATTAGCGAACATAAAATAGAAAATTATAATTTTATACTACCAAAAGTACTTGTTGCACAAGAACCTTCTTTTAAAAGAAGTTCTTCAAGATTATTATTTTTTTCTCGTGAAAAAAACAAAATTTTTCACTTAACTTTTGATAAAATAACAGATTATTTAGATGACAACTATTGTTTAGTACTGAACAATTCCAAAGTAGAGAATAGAAAACTAAATTGTAGAAAAGATACCGGTGCAGAGATTTCTTTGATAATAACTTCATACGAGGATAATAAAGTAAAGGTATTATTTACTCCATTTAAAAAAATAAGATTGGGCCAAAAAATTATTTTTCCAGAAGGTTTAGAATTAAAAATTGATAGACAAGTTCCTGACACGGGTGAGTTTATTTTAGTGGGCGATTTTGATAGAGATGTTATAAAAAAAATTTTGTCTATATATGGTTTAGCTCCACTGCCACCGTATATTAAACGTAATAATAACGATTTAAGGAATAAAGAAGATTTGATAAGATATCAAACTGTTTATGCAAAAGATGGAAATTCAATTGCTGCTCCTACTGCAGGGTTACATTTTGATAAAAATATTTTAGACATATTAGTGAAAAAAGGAATAAAAATTGTATATATAAAACTAAACATTGGAATTAGTACTTTTAAAAAAGTAAATGTAGAATATATAACTCAACACAAAATGTTTCCTGAATTAGCTGAAGTTGATGAATATAGTGCAAATATAATAAATGATTGTGTTGAAAAATCTAAAAAAATATTGTGTGTTGGAACAACAACAGTTAGAACTTTAGAATTTTTAGTTAATAGATATAGAAAAGTAGTTACATATAATGGTTTAGTGGACAATTTTATTTATCCACCGTATAAGTTTAAAATTGTAAATGGAATAATAACAAATTTTCATTTACCAAAATCTACAAATTTAGTTTTAGTATCAGCATTTGTTGGTAGAGAAAAACTTCTTGATTTATACAAAATAGCAATTAAAGAAAGATATAGATTTTATTCTTATGGTGATGCAATGTTAATTTTATGAATTATTATGATATTGTTCCCAAAAACGATGATGTTTTGGTTTATATAACTCAAGCAGATAAAAATTTTGCTGCTTTAGGATATACTGAACAAGGTATTCGCCATGCAAAGTATGTTTCAGACAGGACAGAAAAAATCTTAAAAGAATTAAAATTTTCAGAGAAAGATATAGATATTGCAAAAACAGCATCTTTTTTACATGATATTGGTTGTGCTATAGCATATAAAGATCATGAACAAAGTGGTGCTCAAATAAGTTACAAAATCTTGTCAAAATTAAATATCCCAAAAGAAGATATATTTAAAATTATTCCATTGATAAGTATGCATGAAGATCCACAGACAATTACTATTTCAGAACTAGTTGCAGCAATATCTATTGCAGATAAAACTGATGTTTCTCGTGATAGAGTAAAAAAGAAAGATTTTATGCTTTTTGACATACATGATCATGTGCATTATGCTGTAACAGAAAATATTTTAAATATTCAGCTAGGTACAAAACAACTTGTATTAGAATTAACAATTGATACAGAAATTTGTTCTGTATTAGAATATTTTGAGATATTTATGTCAAGGGTAGATTTTTGCAAGAAATCGTGTGCTAAATTAGGGTTAAGTTTTAATTTTTACATTAATAAAATAAAATATTTATAAATTCGTCTAAAAGTTTTATAAAATATTAAATGAAGCAAATTAATATATTGTATCAAGACAATAAAACTAAATCTCGTGTTACACAAGTGATGACAAAAACTGGAACATTTACAACACCGTTATTTTTGCCCGTAGGAACTTTAGGAGTAGTGAAGACTTTAACTTACGATGAACTTAAAAATGTTGCTGTAGAAGCTTTCATTACAAACACGTATCATTTATATTTTCGTCCTGGAATAGAAGTTTTACAGAAGTTTAGCGGATTGCACAAATTTGTTGGTTGGGACAGGACAATTTTTAGTGATTCTGGTGGCTTCCAAGTTTATAGTTTACGTGATTTAAAAAAAATTTCTGATGATGGAGTAGAGTTTAAATCACATTTGGATGGTTCATTACATTTTTTTACTCCGGAAATGGTTATTGATTTACAAAAAGTTATAGGTGCAGATATTATACATTGTCTTGACGAGTGTATAGAATACCCAGCAGAATATGAATATGCCAAAAAATCTGTTCAGATTACGACATTATGGGCTGAAAGATCAAAAAAACAGTTCACATATAATAATTCTGTAATTTCTGATTATACACAACAAAATAATATTAACAGTAGACAGTTATTATTTGGTATAATTCAAGGTTCAGTTTTTAAGGATTTAAGAAAACAAAGTTTGGAAGAAATTGTAGAGATAGGTTTTGATGGTTACTCAGTTGGAGGTTTATCTGTTGGTGAACCAAGAAATTTAATGTATGAGATTGTAGAATATTTGTCTGAACTATTGCCAAAGAATGTTCCAAG
Organism: uncultured Endomicrobiia bacterium; assembly: GCA_937936785.1. Classification (GTDB taxonomy): domain Bacteria; phylum Elusimicrobiota; class Endomicrobiia; order DTEH01; family DTEH01; genus CALDDQ01. Next base: position 8,401 of record CALDDQ010000005.1, on the reverse strand, counting down.
ATATATTATGGGTGTTGGAGAGATCGAGGATGTATGGAAATGTGTAGAAAATGGGTTAGACATTATGGACTGTGTTTTACCTACGCGCAATGGTCGTAATGGGCAAGCGATAACATCTTGTGGTAAGATTAATATAAAAAATGTAAAATATAGAAATAGTGAAGAAAAACTTGATAGTGAATGTTTGTGTGAGGTATGTAGTAATTATTCAAAAGGATTATTACATCATTATTTTCGTTCAGGAGAAATGTTAGGAATGAGATTATTGTCGTATCATAACACATTTTTTATGATAAACATGTTTAAAAAAATGCAGAAAGCAATTAAAGATGGTAGGTTTTTAGAGGAAAAAAAAATTTTTTTTGAAAAATATAATCAAGGATAAATATTAGTTAAACTCATAATTATTAGAGTGATTATTAAAAAGTTCTAAACAAAAAAATGAAAAAAAATATATATTTTTTAATATTGTTTGTTTTTACAATAGTTTCTACATATGCTTTAAACCAAAAAGATATAGAAACTTTTTTACTTCAACAATTAAGTTCAGTAGATAAAAGTTCTAAATTATATATTTTAGATCAAATCAAAGATATAAAATTACCTATTTTTGTCCCCGAACTGAAAAAACTTGCTAACAGCAAAGATGTAATTATAAGACTAAAATCTGCGTATGTGCTTTCAAAAGTATACAATGAAAATTTGTTTATAAACATTTTGGTAGGAATTGTTAATGACAAGCCTGTGGTTAAAACTCCAGATTCTCCAATCAGCCGTGCAAAAATTATGATACAAAACCAGTTTCGTGCAGAAGCAGTTAAAATGTTAGGAGAACTTGGTGATGAAAAAGTTTTACCAATAGTATCAAAAGCAACTACAGATGAAGACGGGATGGTTGCTGACGCTGCATATTATGCTTTAGCTGTTATGTCAAAAAACAAGAAAACAAAACCTTTACCAGAACTAATGGAATTTTTTTATACTGGCCTAAAACACACAGATCCAAAAATTAGGTTAAAAGCGGTAAAAATTTTAGGTGAGCTGAAAGATAAACCAGCAGTTAATCCATTGGTTTTAAGATTGAAAGATTATGACAAAAATGTTAGAGAAGAATCTTTGCTAAGTTTAGGCAAAATAGGAGAATTGTCTGCACTTCAAGATATGATTTATTTAAAAACTGACAAGGAAGATACTGTTAGGTCTGCTTTGGCAAGATCTTTAGGTTATTTTAGTGAAGAATTAAAAGGTTCTACTGATTCTTTAAAAATATCGCAAATTAATATAGTTAAAGGTTTATTGATGGAACTAATGAATGATGTTAATGGTGTAGTTAGAATAGAATCTGCAGCATCAATGTTAAGATTTTCTGATAGAACAGGGATTGAATTGATTAAAAAAGGGTTAGATAGCGAAGATATTGATGTAAAAATATTTTGTATAGAAACAATAGGAAATTATGGGACAAAAAAAGATTTTGAAATAATAGAAAGGTTTTTACAAGATCCTAACATTTTTGTTCAAACAGTTGCAAATGTTAATTTGTTAAAACTTTATATTAGGAAGTAAATTTTTAGATTAGATTCAAATACAAGAAAAATCAACAAGTCCAGGAGCAAAAAATGAATATACGAGAATGGTTTAGTATTATAAAAAAATTTTCTTCCAAAAGAATACTTGTTATTGGCGATATAATGTTGGACAAATTTGTTTGGGGTAATGTGGAACGAATTTCACCTGAAGCACCGGTTCCTGTGGTAGAAGTTGTTCACGAGACAGAGATGCCGGGTGGGTGTGGTAATGTAGCAAATAATATAGTTTCTTTAGGTGGAGATGCAATTATTGTAACAGTTGTTGGTAATGATGTTAACGGAACTAAACTTAAACAAATTATGTCTAATGCTGGTTCGGATATTTCTGGTATGTTTGTAGATAATAATCGTATAACTACGATAAAAACAAGAATTATAGCACATAATCAGCAGATGGTTCGTATTGATAGAGAGTCAAAGATACAGATTTCTGCTCAAGTATTTGATAAAATAGAAAGTTTTATTAAGGAAGAATCTAAAAATGTGGATGCTATACTAATATCTGACTATGGGAAAGGGATTATTAACAAGAGAATATTAAAAGTATGTATTAATATCGCTAAAAAACTTGGTATTCCAATTTCTGTTGATCCAAAAATAGAACATTTTTTGGATTATAAATATGTAACAGTCATTACTCCAAATACAAACGAAGCAGTGTTAGGTATGAGATTACACAAAAAAAATTTGTCTGATAAAGAAATTTATATATTAGGTGAGAAAATTTTATCTAAATTAAAATCTGAAGCAGTGGTAATTACCAGAGGAGAAAAAGGGATGTCATTATTTCAAAAATATGGTGTGGTGCATAATATTCCAACTCGTGCAAAAGAAGTTTATGATGTAACTGGTGCTGGGGATACGGTTATTTCAACATTAACTTTAGCACTGGCTTGTGGAGCAAGTATGGTTAGTGCGTGCGAAATTGCAAATTATGCAGCAGGTGTTGTTGTTGGTAAAGTAGGAACTGCAACGGTTTCAGTTGAAGAGTTAATGACCATAATTAAAGAATATGCAAAAAATTACTAACAAAAAAATAAGAGTTTTGGCAGTGATACCATCTCGTTACGGATCAACTAGGTTACCGGGAAAACCGTTAGTTTTGATAGAAGGGACTCCTATGATACAGTGGGTTTATAATAGGGTGAAAAGTGTTTCTTTAATTGACGAAGTAATTGTTGCAACAGATGATAGACGAATTTTTGATGTTGTAAAAAAATTTGGTGGAGAAGTTATGATGACATCAAAGAAACATCAAAGTGGTACAGATAGGGTTGCTGAAGTTGTTATTAAAATGGAACAAATTTCTAAGGATTATGATTTTATTTTAAATGTGCAGGGAGATGAACCTTTGATTTCGCCAGAAACTTTAAAAAAAATAATTTTAGAATTTAAAAAGGATGTTTGTGTTAATGTTATAACACCAGTTTGTAGGATAAAAAATTATGAGGAATATATTTCACCACACACTGCAAAAGTTGTTTTTGACAAAGAAGGTTTTGCATTATTTTTTTCTCGGCATGCAATTCCGTTTATAAGAGAATTTTCAAATTATAATTCACCACAAACTGAAAATTTTTTTAATATAAAATTTAAAAAGGAAAAATTATATCGTCATATAGGTATTTATGGTTATAGAAAAGATTTTTTGTTAAAATATGTTAAAATGCCACAAAGTAAACTTGAGAAGTTAGAAAAATTAGAACAATTACGTATTTTGGAGAATGGTTATAAAATAAAAGTTGTAGAAGTTAAAGATACTTCTGTTCCTGTTGATACTTTGGCAGATTTAGAAAAAGTTAGAGAAATTGTTAAAATAAAATCTAAAAGGAAATAATTTTTATGAAAACAGTTTTAATGGACAAGATAAAAATTGGTAACAAAAATCCGTTAGTACTTATAGCAGGTCCGTGTGTAATTGAATCAGAAGAAATTACGTTAAAAACAGCAGAAAAAATTAAATATATTACAACAAAACTTGATATACCATTTATTTTTAAGTCTTCCTATGACAAAGGCAATCGTTCGTCAGTAGAATATTACAGAGGTCCAGGTATTGATAAAGGACTAAAAATTTTATCAAAAGTAAAAAAAGAACTTTCTGTTGCAGTAATTTCTGATGTTCACTGTAGAAACGAAGTTGCACAAGCAAAAGAAGTTTTGGATATTATTCAAGTGCCAGCATATTTATGCCAACAAACAGATTTAGTATTAGAGGTTGCAAAAACAGGGAAAGTCATTAACATAAAAAAAGGACAATTTTTAGCCCCGTGGGATATGAAAAAAATTGTTGGTAAGATTTTAACTACTGGCAACGACAAAATTATTTTAACAGAACGTGGGACAGTTTTCGGGTATAATAATTTAGTTTGTGACATGCGTTCAATACCAATTATGAAAGAAGTTGGGTATCCTGTTTTTGTTGATGTTACTCACATAGTTCGTATGCCAGGACCAGCATCAAAAGATTCTTCTGGTGGACAACCACAATTTATTTCTACAATATCACGTGCAGCAGCTGCTGCCGGATGTGACGGGTTGTTTTTAGAAGTTCATCCAAAACCAGAAGAAGCACTTTGTGATGCAGCAAGTATGTTGAAATTGGATAATCTGGAAGAATTATTAAAAGTAGCAAAAGAAATTAGTGAAATAGTAAGAAATAATTAAGAACAATTAAATAATATATATTGAGGAGGAAAAATATGCAACTATTTGTAGACTCAGCAAATTTAGATGAAATAAAAAAAGTAAATGATTTAGGTATTTTGGGTGGAGTTACAACAAATCCAACTTTGATTGTAAAACAACTATCTTCTACTATTTCAAGCAATAATCCAAACCAAAAGGATTTATTAAAACAAATACTAAAAATCTCAAAAGTAGATATCTTAGCAGAACCTATAAGTCCAAAATTTGATGATATAATTAAAGAAGGATTAGAATTAGTAAAACTTTCTTCAAATATAGTTGTAAAGATTCCTATGACACAAGATGGAATTTGTGCAGTTAAAGAATTAAAGTTGTATGGTAAACGTACAAAAAAAATTATTAAAACAGCAATAACATTAATTTTTTCTGTAGAACAGGCAATAATATCTGCGTTAGCAGGAGTAGATTATATATGTCCTTTTGTAGGACGGTTGGATGATATTGGACAAAATGGTCTGGATCTGATAAAAGATATTATGACAGTTTATAAAAACTATAATTTCAAGACAAAAGTTATTGTAGCATCAGTAAGGAATAAAAAACATATTTTTGAATCTTCAAAATATGGTGCTGATGCAGTTACTGTCCCTTATAAAATTATTGAAGAAATGTTTAATCATGATTTAACAACGAAAGGAATAGAAAAATTTTTATCCGATTGGGCAAAAGTTGAAAAAAAAGGTTATAATAATATAAAGCAATTTTAAAAATAATAAAAAAAATTAATTAAAAATGAAAATGTTAAAAAGTATAGCGATAGTAACACCAGGTGGGGATGCACCCGGTATGAACGCATGTGTCCGTGCAGTAACAAAATATGGATTATCTTTTGGGCTTAAAATCTATGGTATTCAACGTGGATATGCAGGTTTATTAGAGAACGATTTTGTTGAGATGAAATCAAATTCTGTTAGTGGAATAATTCATCATGGTGGAACAATATTAAAAAGTAACAGATGTAAAGAAATTAGGACAGAGGAAGGAATAAAAAAAGCAGTACAAATTTTGAAACAAAGAAAAATTGATTATTTAATAGTAATAGGTGGTGATGGGTCGTTATCTGCTGGTTTAAGAATTGCAAAAAAAGGAATTTCTGTTATAGGTATTCCTGCGTCTATAGATAATGATGTTTATGGTACGGATGAAACGATAGGTTTTGATACTGCGTTAGATACTGCGGTTGAAGCTGTGGACAAAATTAGAGATACAGCAACAAGTTTTGAACGGATTTTTGTAATAGAAGTTATGGGTAGGGAACATGGATTTTTAGCATTGGATATTGCAGCAGCAAGTGGTGCAGAAGTTGTTGTTATTCCCGAAGTAAAAATTGATTTTGATAGAGTAGTAAAAAAAATTTTGTTTTCAAACAAAAAAGGAAAATCTTCAATGATAATAATTTTTGCAGAAGGTGCTGGAGATAGTAAACTTTTTGCAAAAAAAATTGAGTCTGCAACTGGTCTTGAGGTGAGAGTTAGCACTTTAGGATATATTCAAAGAGGTGGAGAACCAACAGGTAGATCAAGAATTTTAGCGTTAAAAATGGCTGTTTTTGCGATTAATTTAATATTAAAAAATAAAAAAAATGTTTTTGTTGCAATAAAAAACAATAAGATAATGTCACAACCTTTGTGGTGTTTGAAGAATAGAAAAGAAATTGATTTAAAATATAAAAAAATTATAGAAAGTATAAACTAATAAAATACTAATTTGCAAATTTTTGCTAAATAACAAGGCTGGCTAATTGCCAGCCTTGTTATTTTTATTTGATTTCAATTTCTGTCGCTTTTGTTTCTTCGCTTTTAGGTAGTTCTATGGTCAAAATACCGTCTTTGTAGTTTGCATTAACTTTACTTTTATTAACAGGTGCTGGTAACGATATTGAACGATAGAATGAACCATAGGTTCTCTCTGAATAGTAATATCCTTTTTCTTTTACTTCATCTTCTTTTTTAGTTTCACCTTTTATTGTAAGAATATCGTTCTCAATGTTTACTTTAATATTTTTTTTATCCACTCCGGGAACTTCAGCTCTTACTATAAGTTTATCATCCTTATCTTCAATTTCTATTGCAGGAACCCACTTGCTATCTTCTGTTGCCCTTCTAAAAAATGGCCCTCTGTTGAAGAAACGGTCTACCATACTACCTAAATCTACAACTTCTTTAAACGGATCCCATCTTGTTATATCTTTCATAGTTACCACCTCCTAAAATTATAAGTTTTTTTGTTTTTTAATTTTTAGAGATTAGTCTTTAAAGACTTAATCTCTTTTTTTCCATTTTTTAGATGCAAAAAATAAGTATTAGGTTTCAAAAAAAATTTTAGTCTAATTTAGCGATAGATTAAAAACAAGATAATAAAATTTTATCTTATTTTTAGAATAAAGTATGAATTTTTGCAAACTGGCAGTATATAAGGTAGTAAAATATAAATTTCTAAATTAACTTATTTTGTTAGCAAAATCATCAAAGTTGTCAAACCAATATCTTTTGTAATTTTCTAAAACATCTGCAATCCATCGTCTCGGTTTAAGTAATAATTTTGTGTTTATAGTAAACCCGTTGTATGAAAAATCTCTACTTTGTTTTTTCACGTCAATTTCTTTTTTCAAATATTCTTGAATAACCATTAATCTTTCTACAACCATCTCCACGCCTGCGAAATGCGCTAATCTCGGCAGAGGATACATAAATATGCTTGCCGTTTACTTCTTCAACAAATTTTGAAAGATTGAAGTTAAAAGCGCAGGTTGCAAAGTCCCTCGGATCAGTAAAGGTGGCGGAAAAGTTAAACAGAAATCCGTTTCTTGAGAGGATGGAATATAAAATCTGCCGTTTGCTGTCTTCTTTGTCGCCTTTGTGCGCTTCGTCCAAAAGAATATGCCACTTGCCGCCATTATCGTAGTTTTGAAAATTGACGATTTTTTTCTGATGTGTAGTCGGAAATCAAATCGGAACGATAGTAAAAAACAGTAATTTCCTTTTTGGCAAACGGCAGGGCATTTTCACGCTTGACACTCTCATAATCCTTTAAACTTTTAAGGTTTATTTTTGTGTCAAAATTAAAACTGTTAAACTCATCAACATGATTTTCGAATTGCTCCAAAAGGTCATCGCGGTGCGCCAGAAAAAGAATATCATTTGCAGGCAATTCTTTTTCGGTAATGAGTTTACCTAAAATCTCAATCAGTTTAACGATAATCAGTGTTTTGCCTGAACCGGTCGCCATCCAGAAACTCATACGGTTGATAAAGCGAGCGAAAGGAATTTTTGAATCTACGGCGGGATAATCCTTGTCGTATCTAAAAGATACTTTGCCGTTTTTTTTGCCTTCTTTATTTTTCAAATCATAGTCAAAATCTTCTTCTAAGCCGTTGAGCTTATAATGATCAAACAACGCTTTTTTATCCTGATTTTTATCCTTGAAATATAAATGCAATGCTTTTAAGGAATTCTTCAAGGCATTTTGTTGAAAATCAAAAAGCGTTTTATCCTTTGAAAACCGCGCAAAATCAAAACCCCGCCACTTTGCCGGTAAGTTTTCAAAAGGAATACCGTCTAATAAGTTTTGCAAATATAATTTCATGCATTTAATAGATTTGTAATGATTTTAATCAGTTTATCTTTTTCTCGAGGATCGCTGATTGCAATCAAAAGCGATAAAACTGTCAAGGCATTATCGTTGATTTTCTTTTCCCCGATGTTTTTATAGAGATAATTGTTTTTATCTAGAAAATAGACAAACAAAAATGAGCCGATTCGTTTGTTTCCATCAACGAAGGGGTGGTCTTTAATGGTAAAATATATAAGATGTGCGGTCAACTGGCTTTTTGTCTGCAAAAGCCGTTTTTCATTTATGGTATAGCCTTTTATTAAATGATCTTTTAATGTTTTCGTTGCCCAGATGCGAAATTGTGTGCCTCGCAAGGACTTAACCCTGTAACCCACAGATATAATGACATCCAAATTATAAAAATCTATTTCTCTCTCTACCTGCCTGTTGCCTTCTGTTTGAACTATTCGGAATTTCCGAATAGTTGAACTTTGTTTTAATTCACCTTCTTTATAGATGTTTTTTATATGCTCATTTATTGTTGGCACTCC